>JBAXVM010000187.1:0-5909 GCA_037129105.1 bacterium | reverse complement strand
ACCGTCGCTTACGGACAACGCGCACCACCCGTAGTCTGCTGTAGGTCAACGAAACAGGGATGCGCCCGGAAAAGGCCATGTGGATAAGCTGCTATTGCGCATTGGCGCACAAGTGTTTAATATAATTTGCCAATCGCTTTCAGAGGCAGCAATCGCGCGGCTTCTTCGGCGGAGGATAACCGGCTCCATACATGAATACCACGCTGCTTGTCTGTCTGATCATTGTCTACCTGATTCCGACCCTCGGCCTGATGGCCTACGGGCTTAACTGCTATGTCATGCTCTTTCTGTTTTGCCGTCGTTTGCGGGAGGCGCAAGACGCCCGCCGGCAGATCCGGGAGGAGATGGGCGATATTCTAGCGCGCGCTGACCTGCCGGTCGTCACCACGCAGATTGCCATCTACAACGAGATTAACGTGGCGGAGCGCGTGATCCGCGCCGTTTGTGCCATGCAATATCCGCAGGCCAAGCACGAGATCCAGGTGCTGGATGATTCCACGGACGACACCTGCGCCGTGGTGGACCGGATGGTGGCGGAACACAAGGCGCTGGGCTACGACATTCATGTGCTCCGGCGTCGTGTGCGCACCGGTTTCAAGGGCGGCGCCCTGGCCGAAGGGGTGGCGGCGTCGCGCGGCGAATTGCTGGCCGTGTTTGACGCTGATTTCGTGCCGCCGGCCGACTACCTGATTTCGATTGTCCCGTTCTTCCTGCGCGATCCCAAACTCGGCTTTGCGCAGGCGCGCTGGGGGCACTTGAATCACCGGCAGTCGTTGCTGACGCGGGCGCAGTCCATCGGGATTGACGGGCATTTCGTTGTCGAGCAGGTTGCGCGCAGTTGGAACAGGCTGTTCATGAATTTCAACGGCACGGCGGGTGTCTGGCGTCGCACCGCCATTGTGGCGGGTGGCGGGTGGCAGTGGGATACGCTGACGGAGGATCTGGATCTCTCCTACCGCGTGCAGTTTGCGGGGTGGACCACGCTCTACCTGCCTGACCTGGTGGTGCCGGCCGAACTGCCGGAGACGGTTGCGGCCTTCCGCACCCAGCAGTTCCGCTGGGCCAAGGGGTCATTTCAGACGCTGGTCAAGCATTTTGCCCGCCTGCGCCAGGAGCCGTGCTCCTGGTTCAAAAAGTTTGAGGCGGTGCTGCACATTAGCGGCTATGGCGTGCATCCGCTGATGCTGGCGCTTTCGGTGCTGGCGCTGCCGATGCTGCTGCTCACGCGGCATCAGGTGATGCCGTACTGGTTTTTTGCCATCATTGCACTGCCGCTGATACTCTCTATTCTCGGACCGAGCACCCTCTACGTGTGGGCGCAGTGCGTGGTCGATCCGCGGCACGGATGGAAGAGCATTTTCTGGATGCCGGTGCTGATGTTTGTCGGCATCGGGCTGGCGCTTTCCAACACGCGCGCCATCGTGCAGGCCCTGCGCGGCCACGAAAGCGAATTTGTGCGCACGCCCAAGCGGGGCGACAAGGAGGTCAAGCGCTACAAGGGACGTTTTGCGATGATTGCGCTGATCGAAATTCTGTTGGGCACTTACAGCCTCTACACCGTGCATGTCTATCTGCACAATGGCCGGCTGGGGGTGGTGCCGTTCCTCATGTTGTATGCGGCGGGCTATCTGTTCATGGGCATGTTGTCGGTCTGGCAGTCGGTGCGGGTCGGCCGGTAGGATCGTGGCGGGGGGGGCAGCCGGGTAAGCCATGTCAGCAGAACAACATGCCACGCACGCGGCCGGACGGTGGGGGGAAGACGTGGCCGCGGAATTTCTGGTGCGCGCAGGGTATCGCATTCTCGGGCGCCGTGTGCGACCGGACCGGCGGGATGAAATAGACCTGGTGGTGCGAAAAGACCAATCGCTGGTGTTCGTTGAGGTGAAAACCCGCGCCACCGAGGACTTTGGCCGGCCGTTGACGGCCGTGGATGTCGCCAAACGCAAGGCGCTGAATCGCGCCGCTGTGCGGTACCTTAGACAGCTCGACTTCCCCCGGCTTTACTACCGGTTCGACACCATCGAGGTTGTCGGCACGGAAGGCCGTGAGCCGGAGGTGCGGCACATTGAGAACGCCTTTCCGTTTGACAAACGGTATATGCTCGGCGTGTGAAGATGTTTGACAAGCCTTCCCGAGCAGAGCCGTTCGGCAGGCTCACGGCGGGTCGCGAATGCATGGTCTTTTCCTGAAGCTTACCTATAACTTGAATTGGCGGCGCATGGCTATGCTTGGCCGCAAAAGAACACAAAGATCGCAAAGACGCGGGTTGAAAATATGCGGTGCTCTTTGTGTTTCTTTGTGTTCTTTGGCGGCAAAGACACGTTCCGCGGCGGGTCCGGCCATTCGACTTCGCTCATGGGACGCCAGCCCCGCCCTACCTTTCCGCGCAGGTCAATGATCGCGGGATGCCCATCAGCAGTTCTCATTATGGCGCAAAAACGCCTTACGGCGTCACTACAAACGGCCTAGAACCGGCAAAAAACCGTTTGTAGTGTGCCCGTAAGGGCATTCTCATAGCCATAATGCTGCTGGATGCCCATCCCATTTCTTCCGGTCGCTGGCAGGTCTGTGGTAGGATGTGAATTTGAAACCCGGGTTTGCCTTCTGCCTTTTTATGCCTGACGACATCCTCATTACTGGCGCGCGCGAGCACAACCTCAAGAATGTGGACGTGCGCATTCCGCGCAACCGCCTGACCGTCATCACCGGCCTCAGCGGTTCCGGCAAGTCCTCGCTCGCCTTCGACACGCTTTACGCCGAGGGGCAGCGCCGATACGTCGAGAGCCTTTCCGCCTATGCCCGGCAGTTTCTCGACCAGATGCATAAACCGGACGTGGACCACATTGAGGGCCTTTCTCCGGCCATTGCCATTGAGCAGCGCAACGCCGGCAGCAACCCGCGTTCCATTGTGGCCACCACCACGGAGATCCATGACTATCTGCGACTGCTCTACGGCAACATCGGTCAGGCGCACTGTCCGCACTGCGGTAAGCCGGTGCGGCGCCAGAGCGCCGAGCAGATCGTGGAACAGCTCCTGAAGCTGCCGTCACAAACCCGGGTATCGCTGCTGGCGCCGCTGGTGCGCGGGCGCAAGGGGAAGCACGAGGATGTGTTTGACGCGATCCGCCGGGCCGGCTTTGTGCGGGTGCGGGTGAACGGCACGCTGCGCGAACTCGACGACATCCCCGCGCTCGACAAGAAGAAGGCCCACACCATCGAGGCTGTGGTGGACCGCCTGGTGATTGCGCCTGCGATCCGGAAGCGTTTGACGGAGTCCGTCGAACTGGCGCTCAAGCAGGGCAGCGGCCTGCTGCTGGCGCTGGTCACGGATGCGGACGGCAGGGAGACGGAAATCGTCTGCTCCGAGAAGAATGCCTGTCCGGCCTGCAACATCAGCTTCGAGGAGCTGAAGCCGCGCTCCTTCTCTTTTAATAGTCCGTACGGCGCCTGCCCGACCTGTGCGGGTCTCGGCGCGCAGCTGGTGTTTGAGGAGGACCGGATTGTTCCGGACAAGACTCTGTCGCTGGAGGATGGCGCCGTGCAGGCGTGGCGGCGCGGCGGCCACCGCATGATCATTTACTACCGGCACCTGCTGAAGGCCGTGGCCAACGCCTACCAGATTGACATGTCCATGCCGTATCAGGACCTGCCCGCCGCGTTCCGGCAGGTGCTGCTGCACGGCACGGGCGAGGAGGCGATCACGCTGCAGTACTGGATGCGCGGCGCGACCCGCAAGTACCAGAAGCCCTTCGAGGGGGTGATTCCCAGCCTGCAGCGCCGCTACAACGAGACGGAGATCGAGGAAGTGCGCGAACGCCTGCGCCAGTACATGGGGCGTGAACGCTGTCCGGCCTGCGGCGGCGCGCGGCTGCGCCCCGAGGCGCGCGCCTGCACCGTGGGCGGCAAGTCCATCGTGGATGTCATGGCCATGACCGTGCGCATCTGCCACGCGTTCTTCCGTGACCTGAGCCTGCCGGCGCAGGAACAGCACATCGCGGCCGAGGTGCTCAAGGAGGTCCGTCGGCGCCTGCAGTTTCTCGTGGATGTCGGACTGGATTACCTCACGCTCGACCGCGAAAGCGCCACGCTGGCTGGCGGCGAGATGCAGCGCATCCGCCTGGCTACGCAGATTGGATCGGGACTGGTGGGGGTGATGTACGTGCTGGACGAACCCACGATCGGCCTTCATCCGCGCGACAATGAGCGGCTGATCGCCATGCTCCGCCAGCTTGAGCAGCGCGGCAACACGGTGGTGATCGTGGAGCACGACGAGGAGATGATCCGCCAGGCCGATCACCTCGTGGACATGGGTCCGGGCGCTGGCCGCCACGGCGGCGAGGTGGTTTACCAGGGCGATTTTGCCGGGTTGATGCGCAGCACGCGCTCGCTGACCGCGGCCTACCTTTCCGGCCGCGAGAAGATTGCCGTGCCGGCACGGCGCAAGGTGGCGGCGTCCGGCCCCTGGCTGCGGATCATCGGTGCCACGGAGAATAACCTCAAGAATGTGGACGTCGCCATTCCGCTCGGGTACCTGGTATGCGTGTCCGGCGTCTCCGGCAGCGGCAAGAGCACGCTGGTGGACGAGGTGCTGCGCAAGCATCTGGCGCGGAAGTTCAACGACGCCAAGGATCGTCCCGGTGCCTGCCGGAAGATTCTGGGCGTCGAGCATCTGGACAAGGTGATCGAGATTGATCAGAGCCCGATCGGGCGCACGCCCCGCAGCAACGCCGTGACGTATACGGGCGCCTTTACGGCAATCCGGGATCTGTTTGCGGCCACGCCAGCGGCCAAGGTGCGGGGCTACAAGCCGGGACGGTTCAGTTTTAACGTCAAGGGCGGGCGCTGCGAGGTCTGCACGGGCGATGGGGTGCTTTGTCTGGAGATGCACTTTCTGCCCGATGTCTATGTTACCTGCGAACAGTGCGGCGGGCGGCGCTACAACCGCGAGACGCTGGAGGTGCGGTACGGCGGCCGCAGCATTGCCGACGTGCTGGACCTGACCGTGGACGAGGCGCTGGAGGTTTTCGCCGCGGTGCCGGCCATCGCGTCGAAGCTGCGTACGCTGTCGGAGGTAGGACTAGGCTACATCCACCTCGGCCAGGCCGCGACCACGCTCTCCGGCGGCGAGGCCCAGCGCATCAAGCTCGCCGCGGAACTCAGCCGCAAGGCCACCGGGCGCACGCTGTATTTGCTGGACGAACCCACCACGGGCCTGCATTTTGCGGATGTCCACAAGCTGCTCGACGTGCTGCTCCGCCTGCGCGAAGCCGGCAACACGGTGGTGGTGATTGAGCATAATCTGGACGTCATCAAGTGTGCCGACTACGTTATTGACCTGGGCCCGGAGGGCGGCGACGCGGGCGGCGCGGTGGTGGTTGCCGGCACGCCCGAGGAAGTGGCCCTTTGCGCCGCGTCGCATACGGGACGGTTTTTGAGGAAAATCTTGTGAGCGGGCTAGCAGCCTGTCGGACTTGAGCACCGAATCATCATAAGCTTTGGTTTAACCGCCAAGACGCCAGGTACGCCAAGCGGAGTTCGACGGACCGTATCTCGACATTGGACATGTCTCCTACGGCGAAGCGGAGTTTTCGGCAGACTCTCCAGCCGCGACAGCCCACCTGCCACGCGACACAACCCTATGCAACGGTCCCGCAGGTCCCGTTGTACCCGTTAACGAAGCCGAAACAAAGGCGTTCACACCCGTTTTCTCTGTGATATCATCTTTCCGGTGAACTCGGTATCTCAGAGTGATGATGCACGCACGCAACTTCCGCTGTTTCGGCGGATCTGCTGCGTCTTTTTGTTTTGTGTGGCGGCATCGCTGGTTTCCCGTGCGGCAAATGATGACCTGGTGATCGCCCGTAACGCCGTGCACGATAAGCTGTACGACGTGGCCGTGACGCATGCCG
>JBAXVM010000186.1:0-5918 GCA_037129105.1 bacterium | reverse complement strand
TCAACTACACGCCGGTCGACACGCGCCACACCATCAACTTCAGGAAAGGACGCGGGAAACCCCTTACGCGATTTCAGTCGCCAGCCCTACACGTGCCACGAGCGACAGCGAAACCAGCGCCACACCCGCAACTTTGCCGTACACCTGCCACGCGCCACGCCCGCACGCGCAGCGGACGGCGGTGCCTGCGCACCGGTCACGCCTCCTGCTATCGCTGCGCGCTTTCGACTTCGGGTGTTCGCTTCATGCAGGTGCAGCCGTCCGCTCGCGGCGCGACTCTACGATGTGGTAGATTGCCGGCAGGATGACCAGTGTCAGGAAAAGCGATGACACCAGGCCGCCCAGAACCACGGCTGCCAGCGGGCGCTGGATTTCGGAGCCGCTGCCGGTGGCAGCCAGCATGGGCAGGAGGCCGAGGAGCATGGCGAGGCTTGTCATCAGCAGAGGCCGGAAGCGCAGCGCACAGCCGCTCCGGACTGCTTCGTCGGTGCTCAGCCCCTGCTGCCGGAGCTGGTTGAAGAAGGCCACCAGCACAACCCCGTTGCCCACGGCTGTGCCAAAGAGCGCGATGAAGCCCACGGCGGCCGACACGCTGAGGTTGATCTTCAGCAGGACCATGGCCAGGATGCCACCCACTAACGCGAACGGCAGATTGGCAAACACCATCAGCGCGCTGCGGATGCTTCCAAGGCCCGAGAAGAGCATCAGTAGAATCAGGCCGATGGATATCGGCACGACCACGCCCAGCCGTTGCATGGCGCGCTGCTGATTTTCAAACTGCCCGCCGTATTCGACCACGTAGCCGGGCGGCAGGCTCCGGGTGGCCGGCTGGAGCGCTTGCTGTACTTCCGCGACAAACCCTCCCATGTCGCGGCCGCGGATATTGCATTCCACCGCCACCCGACGCATCCCTTTTTCGCGGCTGATCTGCGCCGGACCCTCGGTTTCCCGGATGCGGGCCAGTTGACCCAGCGGCACGCGCGCGCCCTCAGGCGACGGCACCAGAATGCGCTCCAGCGCGGCGATGTCGCGGCGGTCGGACTCCGGGAAACGCACCAGAACGGCAAAACGCATCTGCCCTTCCACGACGGTGGAGGCGACCTTGCCGCCTACGGCACTCTCGATAATCTCATTGATTTCTGACACGTTGATCTTGTGCCGGGCAATGGCCTGACGATCAATGATCACTTCAATCTGGGCGGCGCCGGAGATCTGTTCGACCTTGACGTCCTCTGCGCCCCGGATGCCGCCGAGCACGGCGGCAATCTTGTCCGCCTGCGCTTTCAGCACCGGCAGCTCGGGTCCGAACAGCTTGATGGCCAGGTCTCCTTTCACGCCGGAGATCAGTTCGTTTACGCGTAGCGCAATCGGTTGTGAGAACGACAGCCGGACGCCGGGGATGGCGCTGAGTTCCTCCTTGATGGCGGCCACCAGCGCTTCCTTGGTCCGGCCGGTTTTCCACTCCGTCTCCGGGTGCAGCATGATCACGAGATCGTTCTGCTCCGGCCCCATGGGGTCCTCGGAGATCTCCGCCCGTCCGGTTTTCGTCACCACGGTCTGGATCTCCGGGAACTTGTGCAGGCGCTGCTCCATGGCTGTTCCCGTGGCCACCGACCCTTCCAGCGAGGCGGATGGCAGGCGCACCACATTGATCGCCAGCGCGCCTTCATCGAGAGGCGGCAGGAACTCCGTGCCCAACCGCGGAATCAGCGTCAGGGTTGCCAGAAAGACGGCAATCGCCGTGCCGACCGTGACCCAGCGGAATTGGAGCGCGAGTGCGAGGATCGGGAGATAGATCCGCTTGAGCAGGCGAATGGAGACGTTGTCGCGGGTGGTCTTGTGCGGCCGCAGGGTCAGCGAACAGAGCGCCGGCACCAGGGTGAGCGCCACCACCAGCGACCCGATCAGCGCGAAGCACATGGTCAGCGCGAGCGGTTTGAACATCTTGCCCTCCATTTGCTCCATCGTAAAGAGCGGCAGGAAAACAATGATGATGATCAGGATGGCAAAGATCACGGGGCGAGCCACTTCGCGCACCGCCTCGTGGAGGATGGTGGTGCGGGAGGCGCCGGTGCCGGCACGTTCCGTGAGGTGCCGCGCAATGTTCTCGGTCACGACAATGGATGCATCCACGACCATGCCGATGGCAATGGCCAGGCCGCCCAGGCTCATCAGGTTGGCGGATACGCCCTGCCATCCCATGAGCAGGAATGTAATGAAGGCCGTCATGGGCAGCGACAGCGCGACAATCAGGGCTCCGCGGAAATTACCGAGCAGCAAAAACAATACCCCAATCACAAACAGCCCGCCTTCGCACAGTGCCTTGGTTACAGTTTTCACGCAGGCCTGGATGAGGGCGGTGCGATCGTAGAAGGGGTGGATGCGAACATCCTTGGGCAGGCTGGCCTGGATGGTCGGGATGGCCTTCTTGACGCTCTCTACCACGAGCTTGGAGTTGGCGCCGCGCAACATGATGACCATGCCGGCCACGGTCTCGCCCTGTCCGTCCTGGGTGACGGCTCCCTGGCGCGTCTGCGGGCCGACACGCACCTCGGCCACATCGCGGAGGTATACCGGTGTGCCGTCCCTGGCATGGAGCACAATGCCTTCGATATCCGCGAGTGATTGGATCAGGCCGATGCTGCGCACATAGGCCTGCTCCCAGCCCTTGGTGATAAACTCACCCCCGGCATTGGCGTTGTTCCGCTGGATGCCGTCGAGGACGTCCGCCAGCGTCAGCTGGTACTTGAGCAGACGATTCTGGTTCACCAGAACCTGGTACTGCTTCACAAAGCCGCCGAAGCTGTTGACTTCATTGACGCCGTTGATGGTGCGCAGTTGCGGCGCAAGGACCCAGTCCTGGAGGGTGCGCAACTCCATCGGCGACCGGGTGGGGCTTGTCAGCGTATACTGGAAGATCTCGCCGAGTCCGGTGCTGATGGGCCCCATCTCCGGCTCCACGCCATCCGGCAGATCTTCCCGTGCGGCCTGCAGCCGTTCGAACACGAGTTGCCTGGCAAAGTAGATGTCGACGGCATCGTCAAACACCACGATGACCTGCGAGAAACCGGCTTTGGACATGGAGCGGATCTGGTTGACGCGCGGCAGCCCCTGCATGGCCAGTTCGACGGGGAAGGTGACCCGTTGCTCCACGTCTTCCGATGCCAGCCCCGGCGCGTCGGTCAGGATCATGACCTGCACGTTTGTGACATCCGGAAAGGCGTCGATCGGCATCATGCGCCATGCAATCATGCCGAGCACGGAGAGGATGGCGAACACCAGGATGATGAACAGCCGCTGGGTGAGGATGAACTGAATGAAGTGGTTGAGCATGGTATCTGGCCCTTATAAGAGGTCGTGTTGGGTTATACGGTCGGGGTGCCTAGTCGGCGCAACCGGCTCCCATTTTCGAGCGGAGCACGTCGGACTTGAGCAGGAAGGCCCCCTTTGCCACGATGGTTACCCCCGGCTCGAGTCCGTGCACGATCTCCACGGCATCTTCAAACGTGCGGCCGATTTTGATGTTCTGCCGCAGATAGTAGTTGTCCTGCATATGCTTGAAGACAAAATCCACGCCTTCGTCGGAAAGCACGGCAGCCTTTGGTATGGCCAGAACATCCGCGTCGGAGGCCAGCAGCAGGCGAATTTCGCAGAACATGCCCGGCCGGAGAAGCAGATCCGTGTTGTCAATGACCGTGCGTACCTTGATCGTGCGCGTGGCTTCATCCATGACGCCGGAGATATAGTCCAGGCGTCCGGTAAAGGTGTTGTCCGGAAAAGCCGAGACGGTGAGCTCGACCGGCACGCCGCCGGTATGCATGTTCTTCAGTACGACAGCCAGGTCGCGCTCGTAGAGCCCGCCCCAGGCCCAGACGGCATGGAGATCGGCGAGTTCCATGACCTCTTTGCCCGGGTCCACCAGTTCTCCGAGGCCCACGTTCTTCCGGATGATGGAGCCGCTGATTGGCGCGCGCACGGCGAGTGATCCGCTGCCGTTCATGCGATTGGTGGAGAGGCTGGCGGCGCGCTCGCTCGCGGAGAAGCCCAGCGCCTGAAGTTTTTGTGCCGCAGCCGTGGTGGCGCTGCGAAATTCTTCCAGGCGCATCTGGGCTTCGATCAGGTCGCTCTCCGAGGCTACCTTCTGCTCGAACAGCGTCTTTTCGCGCTGGTACGTCTTTTCGGCGAGCGCGGCCATGGCGCGGTTTCGCTCGTAGTCGGCCAGGGTGGTGTCCAGTTCCGTGCTGTCCAGCGTAAACAGGACGTCGTCGGCCTTGACCTGCGCGCCGATATCCACCCGTACGCTGCGGATGATGCCTGCGATGCGCGGGCTGATGCGAGCCGTGGCATTATCGTTCAATGCCAGCTCGCCTGTTAGGCGGATCGCAGACGTCGCTTTCTGCCGCGTGACCCGGATGGTCTGCACCAGGCCGGTGGCTGTGGCGTCCGCCGGCGCTATCAGGGCGGCGTCCACCTTGACCACGCCGACCTCATACCGGCACTCCTCACATTCAATGGTGAGGCCGTGACTGCAACGGGTTGCCAGGATCTCGGCGATGGTTAGCTCGCTGGAAGAGGCGGCTTCGGCTTCCTTTTCACTGGCGGTCTCTTGCGCCTGTCCCGAAGCGGGGGCACGGGAACATCCGGTCAGGTTGGCTGTCAGGACGCCGAGCCCCAGCAGCACGAATAGCACGTTTCGATACTTCATAACACGTTTCTCCTTGTGATTCATTATTTCTGCGCGTGCGCCGGCAGTTGCAAGCCGACGATTCGTTCCAGATCTGCCGCTCCGGTGTGAACAGCCGTCAGGGCATCAATGTAAACGGTCTGCGCATCCACCAGCGTGCGTTGCGCATCCAGTAGCTCCAGGTAGCTGAATTTGCCCTGCGCGTAGCCGGTCTGAGTGGTCTCGAACACCGCCCTGGCGCGCGGCAGGACCGCGCTTTTCCAGGCGGCCACCCGGTTAGTCGCTGTGACGAGCTGTTGGTAGGTGGACGTCAGCCCGGCGGCAGCCTTGGCTTCGGCTGCACGCTGTTGCTGCTCTGCCATGGCGAGTCGTGCTTCGGCTTCCCGGATCTTGCCCTGATTCTGGTCAAAGAGGGGTAAAGGCACGGTGACACCCGCCACCAGTGTGCAGGCGTCGGTCTCGTTGGCGCGCCGGACTCCAGCTGCCACAGACAGGTCTGGCAGGCGTGCTGCCTGCTCCTGGACCAGGATGGCCCGTGCCCGTTCTTGCTCGCAGGTCCAGCGCGCCAGGTCGGGATTGCCGTGCAGGCGCCGCAGCAGGTCGGGCAGGGGGGGCAAGGTCGGGACGGTCGTGAGGTCGTCGACTGCAGCGGCGAAAGCTGGCTCGCTGCGCCCCCATTGCGCGGCCAACTGCGTCCGGGCGGTTGCCAGGACTTGCCGGGCCTGATCGCGGTCGATCATTTTTTGCGCCAGTAGCATCTCCGCCTTCTCCTGTTCCATGGATGACACTTTGCCCGTCTCGACCCGTGTGGCTGTCGTCCGGGCTACGGCTTCCGCCAGGGACACCGCTTCCCGGGCCAGCTCGACCTGCGCTTGCGCGCCGAGCACGCCGACGAACCGGCGGATGGTCTCGGCGCGGGTATCCAGCCGGACCGCTTCCCGATCCAAGCCGGCCAGCTGTGCTTCGGCATGGGCGACACGTTTGCGCTTGTCGCGTTTGCCCCCCAGCTCGAACGTCTGCTCAACTTGCGCCGTGTATTCAGCGGCATCAAAACGCTTCTGCGCTCCACGGCCGCCAAAGTTTTCGGCTTCGAGCGACAACGCGGGGTTCGGCACAGCCGCAGCCTGAAGGATTATTCCTTCGGCTGCCTGTACGCTCCACTGGGCCGTGCGCAGCTCGGGGTTGTGTGTGTCCGCGAGTGCGAGCGCCTGCGCGCGCGTGAGGGTTCCGGTGG
>JBAXVM010000185.1:0-5936 GCA_037129105.1 bacterium | reverse complement strand
ACGCTCCCGAACCTGTATCGGGCCTGGCACGCGTTCGCCGCGCCCGGCCGGTACGATGTCGTTCTCACCGTTTCGAATCTGACTGATCGCGCGAGCGCCACGGTCACGGTCGAAGTGGTCGAAACCGCGTACTACGTCTCGCCCGACGGGACGCATACGCCGCCGTTCACCAATTGGGCCACGGCTGCACACGACATCCAGTCCGCCATAGACGCGGCCACGGCCATCGGCGCGACCGTCTGGGTGGCGCCGGGCGATTACGCCACCGGCGGCCGCGCGATGAGCGACTTGTCCATCTATGACAGACAAAACGCCAATCGCGTCGCCGTGTTCAAGCCGCTCACCATTCGCAGCAGCGGCGGTCCGGCTGTCACGCGCATTGTGGGTTCCGGCACGAACGGCCCCGAGCGCACGCGCGGCGTCTATTTGACGGACTACTCGTCCCTGATCGGCTTTACCGTCACCAACGGTTGCGCGAACGCCATAGGGTGGGGCATGGGCGGAGGCATATTCTGCGAACCGCGCGCGATCGTTTCCAACTGTGTGATCGTCGGCAACGTCACCGCAACCGTCGGCGGCCGTATCTACGACAGCCGGATCGCACGGAATATCGGATCCTTTGGTGTGCATTCTACTATGGGCGGCTGGTTTGTACGTTGCCTGATTGAAGAGAATAGCAAGTATACAGCCTCATACAGCAAATTCTGGAATTGCGTAATGCGGAACAATCGGGGGTTTGACATGGGGGATTGCAGAGGTTATGGTTGCACCATCGTGGGCAATCGCCAAGGGACCTGCATCGCATACGAGGGCGCGTTCCACAACTGCATCTTCCATGACAACGACATGAGCTATCTCATGTCCAGTGATCCCGTAAGTTATACCTTTTTGGAAGCATATGATGCTAACTGGACTTTCCCTGATCCCGGCTGCATCATCCAGCCGGATCCGAAGTTCGTGGACTACGCGGCTGGCGACTACCGGCTGCGCGCCGACTCGCCCTGCATTGACGCGGGCACAAACTCGCGGGCCTGGTGGGCGCAAATCCCCGAGGGAAGCGCCCTGGTGAATCCGATTGACGGCAACCGTGACGGCTACGCGCGCTGCGACATGGGCGCATTCGAGTACTCACCCGTACCCGCAATGCCGAGCGGTCTGACGGCCACGGCAGCGGCGACCAACCGGATCGAACTGGCATGGGCCGACAACGCGAGCAACGAGAGCGGCTATCTCGTGGCGCGTTCGCCGGACAGCACCGACTGGGTGCTCGTCACGCTAACCGGCGCGAATGCGACCAACTACAGCGACTCCGGACTGGCGACCAACACGCTCTACTACTACCGTGTGGCCGCCAGCAATGCGGCAGGGCTTTCGGCGTATGGCGTTGTCACGGGCAGGACTTGGACGGTCTACGAGCAGTGGCGGCAGACACAGTTCGACGCCGTGTCCCTGACCAATGCCGCTGTCAGCAGCGACACCGCCGATCCGGACCATCACGGGCTGAATAATCAGCAGGAGTTTTGGGCCGGCACGAACCCGACAAACGCATCGTCGTGCCTGGTGCTCTACGCGACCACGAACAACCCATCGGTTGACGGCAAGTTCGTGGTGCGCTGGCAGAGCGTAGATGGCAAGCGTTACGCCTTGCAGGCCACGACGAACCTGCTGTCCGGCTTCACCAATGTCATGACCCACATCCCGGCCACGCCCACAGTGAACGTCCACACGGATAGCGTGCCAGGTGTCGGATGTAAGTTCTATCGGGTGCTGTCAGAATAGGCCGGTAACTTGGTAGAAGGCACCAGGCTGTCGGCTGAGCCAGCCGACGCTACAGGCGCGCGGGGTGTAGCGTTGGCTGTCCTCAGCCAACGAGATTAAGGAGCAGCGGCGGTCGGCTGAGACAGCCGACGCTACAGCCCTTCGGTGTAGGGTTGGCTGTCCTCAGCCAACGGATGAAGGAGCAGCGGGAAGTCGGCTGAGACAGCCGACTCTACAGCCCTTCGGTGTAGGGTTGGCTGTCCCCAGCCAACATGCGACAATCATACGTAGGAACGTGAGAGGAGAAGGTGGCATGACATTCCGAATCTTGATCTGTGTTGGGTTCATGTTGACGGTTTCCGGCATGTCTGTGACGGCGGCGGAACGTGTAAGAACCGATTTTGCAGTGAAGAAGCCGCTGTTCCCAACGATGCGGCAATACTATGCGGCGGACTACCGCAAGCCGCATCTTGAGGCACTGCTCAAGACATACGGCTCCGCCGAGAAACTGGAAGCGGCGGCCCAATACAATGCGGCCAAGGGCACCGCCTATGTTCTGGTACCCTCCGCCTGGTCCCGCGGCCAAGGCGGCTGGGGCCTCTACCTCCACGTCTCCCCCGCGGACACCGGCTACTTGCCGGATGGCTGGGCGGCCGTGTTGGCGCGCGAGAAACTCATTGGCGTATCTCCAAACGGCATCGGCAACGATGCCGATACGCTACGGCGCATGCGGGTGACGCTTGACGCCATGGCCGCAGCGAGAACCGAATTCGGGATTGACGATAAGCGCATATTCGTCGGTGGCTTTTCCGGTGGCGCGAGTATCGCCGCCAGCCTGGTCGTCGAGTTTCCGGATTATTTCCGCGGCGCGGTAGCTGAGTGCAAGGCGTTGCCTTTGCTGGATGTGCCCGCTGCAGGCGGGGTGTATCCGGGCGAATACAACCACGTCACGGAAGCAACCTGGGCCGCGCTCCGCGGCTATGGACGCCGCTGGTATTTCGGAACCGGCACGAAGGATTTCAACTTCCCGTCGGTCACAGCGCAGGAGCCGATCTGGCGCAAACTGGCACTGGAGATCCAGACGGAAGTCGTCCAGGATCTTGATCACCGGGATCTTCCCGCCGCTTCATTCGCGAAGGCGCTCGCGTTCATTCAAGCCTCGCCCGGCCAGACGAACCGGCCGACGGCCCTCGTGCCTAAACCGTCGTCCGCCACGGAACCGGCTGCGCCGCCGGCCCGTAAGCTGCTCCATGTAACCGGTTCGGTATTTTGGGCTATTCCCCACCATACCGCCACGACACTTGGCGAACCGGGGAAGGCCACGGTTTACGAGCTCGGGCCCAACAAGTCGCGCAAGGAACTCGCGACGGCGTCGATCAGTTACGTCTGGAGTGACAAGCGCCACGGGCTAGAAGGGAAATACGAGTTCAAGGAACTGTCGCTCCCGGCAATGGCGAAAGTGAGCGTGGAATACGCGCTGAACGCGGATCTCGATGACGGGAACGGCATGCACACGCAGACGGCGACCGCCGTGCCGAGCCCACGTCAGGGCAAGCCCGGCCTCGAAGTGGAGTGGCTCGAAGCCAATCTAAAAGCGAAGAAGGGCAAGTAGGGTGGACGAACCCAGTTATTCTTTCGCCAGCCTGCCGCGATTGTCGCGAAGCGTCTTTGGAGATACGGAAACTTATCGAGTACGAGCACGGGCGGTCCGCCAACGGCGCCGGCCGTCGCGCGGACTCAGCTTTACTTCTCCTCGCGCGGTTGCTTCTTGGGTTGATCGAGCAGCATTTCGTGGAAGGTGGCCAGCGTCTTCTGGTTGGCCGAGCCTTCGATCGCCCGGACGGCGATGTTCTGGACCTTCTCGTACGCCAGTTCGTGCTGCTGGGTCAACTGGGCGATCTGTTCGGCTTGATGTTTGACCGTGGCCTGGAGTGAATCGAGCCGCGCATTCAGCACGTTGCGTTCGCCCTCGAACTCTTTCTTCGCCGGGTTTGCGGGGTGAATTGACTTTGATTTCCACTTCTGCCAAGCTTTCCACATGACATCGATGCGTCAGACCGAGTCCGGCATGTTTTCGGCCCGTGCGGGTCGATGCCGACCGGGTGGTGGCGAAAGGCAATTTCTTATCAATTTGCACACTCTCATCGAACATTTGCGTGACCACAGTATCCGGCACGGGGATCTTACGCCCGCTGCAATACTCGCGTTGCTGCGCGCGCAGGCGGCGGAGCGCGATGCGCTTTACGCGGCGGCCGATGGCTTGCGGGGCGAAATCTTTGGTCAGGCCGTGCATCTGCGCGGTATCATCGAGTTCTCAAACCAGTGCAGCAACGATTGCGGTTACTGCGGTATCCGACGGAGCAACCGGGACCTGCCGCGCTATCGCATGGCCACAGAGGAGATCGTCGCCCAGGCCGCGAACGCCAAGACGTGGGGTTGTTCCACCGTGGTGCTGCAGTCGGGCGAGGATCCCTGGTTCACAGGCGACAGGCTGGCAGACCTCGTGCAGCGCGTGCGCGCGACCGGCATCGGGGCTGTCACGCTTTCGGTTGGCGTGCGGTCTTTGGCGGAACTGCGCCAGCTGAAGGCCGCCGGGTGTGACCGCTACCTGTTGCGCTTTGAGACGTCCAACCGCGCGCTCTTCCGCCGCATTCATCCGGACGAATCCTTTGCGCGGCGGGTGCAATGCCTGCACGATCTGCGCGCCGCCGGCATTCAGGTCGGCAGCGGTTTCATGATCGGCTTGCCTGGCACGCCGTTGCTCACCTTGGCGCGCGACATTCTGTTCGCCACGTCCCTCGACCTGGATATGATCGGTTGCGGTCCGTTCATGGCCCACCCGGGTACACCGTTGGGCGGCACACCGCTGTTGGCTGATCGCGAGATCTACTTCAAAACCATCGCCGTTCTACGCCTGCTCAATCCGCGCGCGCACATCCCGGCCACCACGGCGTTCGACGCGCTCACGCCCGACGGCCGTAACCGCGTACTGCAAGTCGGCGGCAACGTCTTCATGCCCAACGTCACGCCCGCGAAGTACCGTCGCCTCTACCAGCTCTATCCGAACAAGCCCTGCGTGGACGAGGAGGGCAACGCCTGCGCGCTCTGCGCTCACAGGCGCCTCAAGGGTCTCGGACGCATGGTCGCGATTGGTCCCGGACACAGTCTGCGCAGTAACGGGTCCAGCGGACAAGCAGCCGGTTGATCGGTGAGAACGGCGGGATCCCGCTACGGGTGGCAGTGTTTGGGGTGATCGCCTTCTGGCACCTACGCCATCAGGGGATTCCAGACCCGACGGAAGCCGACATCGCAAAAATCGGAGGTGTTGACCGTGGCAAAATCGGTGACGCCATGGTGCTGCAGCGTCAACGCCAGTCGGATGTCGATGACGCGCCGCCGCGCGAACGGATCACGTCCCGCCCTGGCCCAGACGGCGTCCATCACGGAGGCGTGATCGACCAGCCGCCAACTTGGATTCTGACGCAAAGCAAGGATTAGCCGACAGGCCTCGCGGGCCGATAATGGGCTGGCCACTATCGCGGGATTGCGCAACAGCAGGTACAACTCGACCAGTACCAGTTCGCACAGGACCAGGTCGGCATTGTCGCGGTTCGATTCCAGGAAACGACGGGCGTTGGCGTGGTGAGGTGCGGTGGCTTCGCAGGCGGCGAACAAAATGTTGGTGTCGATGGACAGCATCACCCCTCCGTACCGCGATGGACCGACTTGCGGCGCGGCGCCAGACGCGGTTCCGCATCTTCGGCCGCCAAGTCGCGCAAGGACGCGAGCGTAAGGCCCGGCCGCAGGTTCGTCCGCACAGCCTTGGGCAGTTCCCAGACAACCCCGGCTTCCGCCGTCAGCGGCGGATAGACCCGCGCGATGTACTCCACCCCGCGCCGCAGAACTTCGGCCAGCGACAACTCACGCTCGGCAGCCACGCGCTTCGCCTCCCGGTACAGCCGATCCGGCAACTGGATTTGAGTCTTAACCATGATGGCAATATACACTCATGGTGTTTTGATGTCAACTGCTGACTCGAGCAACGCAGCACAGGCGTTCCCGTTCGTGTCCACATCACGCCAGCAGTTCTCATTATGGTGACACGAATGCCCTTACGGGCACACTACGAACGGCTTTTTGCCGTTTGTAGTGACGCCGTAAGGCGTTTTGGCGCCATA
>JBAXVM010000184.1:0-5960 GCA_037129105.1 bacterium | reverse complement strand
TGGGTCTGATAATGGACGGCGTAAAGCCGTCCCTACGGTCGTAATACGGACAATGATCACGATCCGCAATCTGTGGACTGGCGCCCGTGCCCGCCGACGGCGGGCTGCCGCGAAGCGGCAAGGGCGGAAGGCCGGGACGGGTGGTAAAATCATCTGGGTGGCATCTCCTGTTAACAATAGAATTGTCCTAAAATAGTGTTGTCTTGTGAAATCAGCTGCGCTATATTTTTTCCCCGTCGTTAAAATCTCGCGCTTTTTCTGATCCCCTTGTTATGCAGCGCGAGGATTGCGAGGACAGCCGCACGGTCATGCGGCGCGCGTTTAGCTCCCGCGGAGAATTTGAATGACGGGTCTGATACCTTTATTGATCGCGGTGCCTTTCCTGATTGGACTGGCCTTGCTTTTTGCAAAACCGGAATGCATCCGCCGGCCGATTCTGCTGACCGGCGTGGTGCTGGTTATGGCTGGGTCGGTACTTCTGGCCGTGCGGCCGGAACTGTCGGCCAGCCTGTTCTCGTATCCAATTCCACCGGAACGCATTAACGAAGGCATGATTGTACTGGAAGTGGCGATCTCGCTGTACCTCGTGTGGGTGGGCATCCGCAGCCGGCAATGGCTGATTCCACTGCTGGTATTGGCGCAGGCCGGGTTGTTGCTGCCACTGGAGCTGAGCAGCGGGCATGGTGCGGTCACGACACACGACCTGTTCTGCGACAAGTTTTCCATCATCATGGCGCTGATCATCGGCCTTGTCGGCGGCCTGATCTGCCTCTATGCGCTGGATTACATGCGTGAATTCCATGAGCGCCACCATCCCGAGCTGCCAGACCACCGCTGTCGCTTCTTTGCCATCCTGTTTATCTTTCTGGGCGCCATGTTCGGCGTGGTCTTTGCCAACAACCTGCTCTGGCTCTATTTCTTCTGGGAGATCACCACCCTTTGTTCATTCTGGCTGATCGGCTACAAGGGGACGGAGGAGTCGCTGCGGAACGCCCGGCGGGCGCTGGTCATGAATCTGGCAGGGGGGCTGGCTTTTGCGGGGGCCATTTACTGGCAGCTGCGCAGCGGGCAGCCGGCCGAACTCGACGGGCTGCTGTCATCCGGCGCGTCGCTGGCGCTGGCGCCCGCAGTCTTGCTGGCTTTTGCCGGCATCACCAAGTCCGCGCAACTGCCGTTCTCGTCCTGGCTGCTTGGCGCAATGGTGGCGCCTACGCCGGTCTCCGCCCTGCTGCACTCCAGCACCATGGTCAATGCCGGCGTGTATCTGGTCCTGCGCATGTCACCGGTCTTGCACGGCACCCTCGCCGGGACGCTGGTGGCAAGTGTGGGGGGGCTGACGTTCCTGCTGACCTCGCTGGCAGCCATCACCACCAGCGACGCCAAGAAAGTGCTGGCGTACTCAACCATCGCCAACCTTGGACTGATTGTGCTCTGCGGCGGCATCGGCACGCCTGAGGCGGTCTGGGCCGGCATCCTGCTGATTGTGTTCCACGCCATTGCCAAGGGGCTGCTGTTCCTTTGCGTGGGCGTCGTCGAGCACAAGCTGCACAGCCGCGACATTTCCGACATGTCCGGCCTGATCCTGAAGATGCCGCGGATCTCGATCATGCTGCAAATCGGCATGGCGGGGATGTTCCTGGCACCGTTCGGCATGCTGATCAGCAAGTGGGCTGTTCTCAAGGCCGTCGTGGATACGCTGCCGCTGCTGACGTTCTTTATTGTCTTCGGCAGCGCTGCCACGCTTTTCTTCTGGATCAAATGGATGGGCACGCTGCTGGAGGTCGTAGCCCCGCATGAGAATGTGGAGCGGAACATCGGCGCCGGCAAGTGGATCGCGCTGACGACCCTCGCAGTCCTGACGTTCGGCACCTGCATGCTCTTCCCGCTGCTCTCGCAAGCCCTGATTGTGCCGTTCGTGACCGCGCAATACCACCTGACTGAGTTCAGCGCCATGAAACAGGGGAACGTCGTCATCATGATCATCATGCTGGCGCTGGTCTCGCTCTTCCCGCTCAGCTTTCTCAACTACGGCAAACACGTAAAGGTCGTGGATCCCTACCTGGGCGGCGCCAACACGGCGCAAGGCAACCAGTTTACCGGCTCGGCCGGCGCCGTGCATGGCATGTCCATGCAGGGCTATCATCTGTCCGCCCTGTTCTCCGAGGCAAAACTGATGCAGGCGGGTGTCGTACTCGCCGGCCTCCTGCTGGCCGGACTCTTGCTGAAGGTGGCGTGGTTATGAATCCCTGGTGGCGCGTATTAATCTACCTGGTGGCTGCACCGTTGCTCGGCGGCCTGCTGGCAGGCATTGATCGCCGGCTGTCGGCCCGCATGCAGTCTCGTGTCGGGCCGCCCCTGCTGCAGCCTTTCTATGACGTGGCCAAGCTCTGGAGCAAGGAGCGGCTCGTGGCGCGGCGCTCGCAAAACTTCTACATGGTCTTCTTTTTTCTGCTGACGGTCTTTACCGGCGGGCTCTTTTTCTGCGGGTCGGATCTGCTCCTGGTCTTCTTCGCGTTGACGCTCTCCGGCGTGTTCTTCGTGCTCGGCGCGTACAAGGCCAGTTCGCCCTACAGCTTTGTGGGCGCCTCGCGCGAGCTGATCCAGGTGATGGCCTACGAGCCGATCGTGCTGCTGACGGCGGTTGGCCTCTACATGGTCACCGGCACCTTCGAGGTGGACGGCATTATGTCCGGCGCCAGCACGCCGCTTGCCATCCTGCCGAATGTGCAGACGCCGGTGCTGCTGCTGCCGGGCGTGTTCGTGGCGCTGCTCTACGCCATGGAGATCAAGTTCCGCAAGTCCCCCTTTGATCTTGCCGCTTCGCACCACGCCCACCAGGAGCTGGTGCGCGGGGTCACCACGGAATTCTCCGGCCCCACGCTGGCCATGATCGAAGTGGCGCACTGGTACGAGAACGTCATGCTGCTGGGATGGATCTTCCTGTTCTTTGGCACGCACTGGATCGCCGGGCTGGCGGTCAGCCTGCTGGCGTTCTTCCTGCTGCTGGTGGTCGACAATGTCTGTGCCCGCGTCAAGTGGCCACTGGCGCTGCGCAGCGCCTGGCTGATGACACTGGTGTTTGGTTTTGGCAACATCCTGATCCTCTCGCTGCTAAAATAGGAACCGCGCTGCCATGTCCGGTCTGACAAGATCCCCCTGGGTTATCCACTACGACGCCTCGAGCTGCAACGGGTGCGACATTGAGGTTCTGGCCAGCCTGACGCCCGGCTTCGACGTGGAGCGTTTTGGCATCATCAACACCGGCAACCCCAAGCACGCCGATATCTTTCTGGTGACCGGGTCCGTCAACCATCAGAACCGGGACGTGGTGCGCAACATCTATGAACAGATGCCGGAGCCCCGGGTGGTCGTCGCCCTCGGCATCTGCGCCACCTCCGGCGGTATCTTCCGCGAATGCTACAATGTCTCGGGTGGCATTGACTCCGTCATTCCGGTGGACGTGTATGTTCCCGGCTGCGCCGTGCGCCCGGAGGCCATTATCGATGGCGTGGTCACGGCGCTGGGCATTCTGGAAAAGCGCCGTCTGGGCAGGCTTCGCGATGCCCACACAACCGGCGGCTTGTGCATCGAAAAAGCCACCGCCGACGACATCCCCGAGATCCTGGCGGTGCAGAAGATTGCCTACCGGAGCGAAGCCGAGATTTACGGCGATCACAGCATTCCGGCCTTGCATCAATCGCTGGCTGAACTGACCCGCGATTTCGACGCCGGCCGGATCTTTCTCAAAGGGATGGTCAACGGCAAGATCGTGGCTTCCGTGCGCGGCTACGATGACGGCCAGGGGACGGCACACCTCCTGCGCCTGAGCGTGCACCCTTATTTCCAGGGGCGCGGCTACGCCCAACAGCTGGTAACAGCCATCGAGCACGAGTTCCCCCTGTGCCGGCGGTACGAGGTCTTCACCGGCCATCGCAGCGCGCGCAACCTCCACCTCTACAGCAAACTGGGTTATACACGGTTCAAGACCGAACCTTTCAACGAGCACGTGGAATGGGTCTATCTGGAGAAGCAGCGGTCATGATCGAGGAACAACCCACCATCCCCGTCACCCCGGATCAACTGGTCGCTGAGGTGCAGGCGTTGCGCAATGAAAACTGGCGCCTGGTGCAGATCGGCGTGACCGCAATTGGCGAGGCCTTCGAGGTCAACTACAGCTTTGACCGGGAGCTGCGCTTCCGCAATCTGCGCGTGCAGGTGGCAGCCGCCGGCGCCTGCCTCCCGAGTGTCAGTGGCGTCTACTGGTGCGCGTTCCTGTACGAAAATGAAGCCCACGATCTCTTTGGCATCCGGTTCGACGGCCTGGTCCTCGACTTCAAGGGCAACCTGTATCAGACCGCCACGCCGTTTCCGTTTGCCGGCAGGCCGGAGACTGGCGCCGCCGCACCTGCCGCCGCACCTGCCACCCCCGTGAAACCCACTGCCTGAGAATCGCCATGGCCAAACGCACCATCATACCGTTCGGACCGCAGCACCCGGTGCTGCCGGAGCCCATCCATCTTGATCTGGTCTGCGAAGACGAGAAGGTCGTTGAGGCCATCCCCTCAATCGGCTTTATCCACCGCGGACTCGAACGGCTGGTCGAGAAGAAGGACTACCAGGAATTCGTCTTCGTGGCGGAGCGCATCTGCGGCATCTGCAGCTTTATCCACGGCCAAGCCTACTGCCAGGGGGTCGAAGAACTGATGGGCATCGCCGTGCCGCCCCGCGCCGTATACCTGCGCACTATCTGGGGGGAGCTCTCACGCATCCACAGCCATCTGCTCTGGCTCGGGCTGATGGCCGACGGCTTTGGCTTCGAAAGCCTGTTCATGCACGCCTGGCGCGTCCGCGAACGTGTGCTGGACATCATCGAAGCCACCACCGGCGGCCGCGTGATCTTCGGCTCGTGCAAGGTCGGCGGCGTGCGACGCGATGTGGACGCCGCAACCCTGAAAGAAATCGTCGCCAAGCTGGCCATCATTGAACGCGAGACGCGCGAAATCGTGCAGGTCTTTCTGAACGACAGCACAGTCAAGCACCGCACCTGCGGCGTCGGCGTGCTCACGCATGAAGATGCCTACACGCTGGGCTGTGTCGGACCCACCCTGCGTGCCAGCGGCTGGAAATCCGACACCCGCAAGCTTGGCTATGCCGCCTTTCGCGATCTCGCCTTTGAGCCCATTATCCGGACGGAAGGCGATTGCTACGCCCGCACGGCCGTGCGCTGCGAAGAGATCTTCCAGTCTGCCGATCTCATCCGGCAGGCCGTTGGCAAAATGCCGGAGGGCGACATCGCCGTCAAGGTGTCTGGCAACCCGACGGGTGAATTTTTCTCGCGCGTGGAGCAGCCGCGCGGCGAAGTGATCTACTATCTCAAGGGGAACGGAACCAAGAACCTGCTGCGGTTCCGTGTCCGCACACCGACCTTTGCCAACATCCCCGGGCTCGTGAAGATCCTGCAGGGGTGCGACCTGGCGGATGTACCGGTGCTGGTCCTCACGATTGACCCTTGCATCAGCTGCACGGAGCGTTGAACCATGTCCCTTTTTAGCATGTCAGGTCTGGTGCTCAAGTGGATGCTGCGCAAGCCATACACGCACTGCTACCCGACGGAACCGCGGCAGCCCTTCCCCGGCTCCCGCGGCGCGCTCGCCATCCACCTGCCCACCTGCACCTTCTGCGGGATTTGCGCGAAGCGCTGTCCGACACAGGCCCTGACGGTCAATCGCGCAGCCCGGCACTGGACCATTGATCGCCTGCGATGCATTTCGTGCGATTACTGCGCGGAACACTGCCCTAAAAAATGTCTGTCGCTCACCACCGCACATGGCATTCCCACCGTGACTCGCGACCGGGAAGTCTTCGTGGCACCCGCACCGGCGCCCGCACCGACCGGCAATCCCGCCTAGGAACCTGTCGGACTTTCGGGAGAAATATCGAATATCGAATAAGGAATCATG
>JBAXVM010000183.1:0-6045 GCA_037129105.1 bacterium | reverse complement strand
CGCTGGCCTTGCCCACTGACTGGCCGAAAGAGGATGCCGTGGGCGTCGCGACGCGCGGCGGCTGGGGCGCGCCCGATCTCTTCCGCACCTCCAATCGGGGCATGTGCGACACGGACCCGGAACGTCGGGCTACCTTTGGCTGGCGCTGCGTGCGCACCGCACCGGTCGAAGCGGAATGGAACACGGCTCGCGACGAGAAGCCGGAGCCAGCAGGGAAGAGTGGAAAGTGAGAGGATCGGGCGGATCTGACAGATCGGACGGATCCGTCCGATCCGTCTGATTCGCCCGACGAAAGGCCAGCGGCACACGCATGGGAAAGCAAACGCACAACAGCATCGGGCAGGCGCGCGGCAGCGCGCGTCTGGCGCTGCTCTGTGGCGTCCTGCTGGTTGGCGTGGCGCCGGCTGATGATGCGGCAAATGCCAGGAAGGGCGCAGTTGAGGACGAGGCGCCGGACAAGCAGGAACTGGCGAGCGAGAAGCCTGTCGCGCCGGCGGCTCCAAACAAATCCGGCTTTTTCCCGTCGCAGGCCATCCTCGACATGAACAACCATGGCGTGGGGTTCGGCAACGGGGTGATCCTCCCTCGCGATGAAAAGCGTGCGACGCTGAAGTTCGACATCTCCTTTAACGCCTTCCGTCAGGATCTCAGCCACAATGCTGTCTGGATCTTCTTCAAGGTTCGTGCTGAGGGGAGCAACGAGTGGCAGCATGTCCGGCTGGACGCGGATCAGGTCATGAACCCGACCAGCTACGGATGCACGAATGGAAACGCGGCGGTTGACTTGATGGTGCCGCGGGGCGAGGACGGCTTTACAGGTCCAGGCCTGTTTCTTCGTCTGGCCGATCATCACCCGGGGCTCACACTGGCGGCGCGTGGCGTCACGGCTGTCTGGGACTTTACGACCTGCAAGGGGATCACCCGGGATACTAAAGTCGAGATGCGCGCCTTTGCCATCCGCATGATGTATATCCCCAAGGGGTCGTTCTACCTGGGTTCGGGTGGCCGTGAGATGTTCGGCTTCTACCGGTACACCGACGGCAAGCAGGATACCCTGCCGTTCCAAGTGGCCAGCTCGAACGCGATCCCCACGGGCAAGGCAGATGGCCGTCTCTGGTCACGCGGCTCGGAACCAGCCGACAACAGCGAGATTCCCGCCACCTTTCCCACCGGCTATGCGGCCTTCTACAGCATGGAAAATCCGGTGGACGGCACCCCCTATGCCGCGTACCTGAACACGCTCACCCAGGAGCAGGCGAACGAACGGTTCTTCGACAAGGATCTGGTGTCGCGCCAGGAAGTTAAGAGCCCGGGCACCACCACCGGTTCCGGCACAAACTATATCTACGCCGGGGGGAACCGGATGAAGGCCAATGGCATCTGGGGGCTGTCCTATCTGGATGGTGCACTCTACTCTGCCTGGGCGGGGTTGCGCCCCATGACAGAGCTCGAGTACGAGAAGGCGCTGCGCGGCTTCCGCGCCCCCATGCCGGACGAGGCTGGCTACTCCTATTGGGGGATCAATTTCGGCGGCGGCATCTACAACGGGCAGCCACGCATGCGCGTGGTGGGCGTCAACGAGCCCGCCGGCCGCAAGTTCACAGGTACGCACGGACAGGGAGCGCTGGCGTTGCCAGCGGACTGGCCGAAAGAGGATGCGGTCGGAATCATAACTCGTGGCGGCTGGGGCGCGCCTGGGGTCGGGGGTGTGGACGTGTTCCGCACCTCGGACCGTCACATGAGCGACGCCGATGCCGAGCGCCGGGCCGGCTATGGCTGGCGCTGCGTGCGCACGGCGCCGATTGAGGCGGAGTGGAACACGGCTCGCGGAGAGTCGCCGGAGGCGTTTGCGAAGAGCGGGAAGTGAGAGGATCGGACGGATCAGACAGATCGGACGGATCCGTCGGATCTGTCCGATCCGGTCCGACAGCAGGTTTGCGGATCAGGTGCTACAAGCAAGGAGACGACAGATGAAGCGAGGCATGGCAGTTCTTTTGCCCATTGGGCTGGTATTAGCAGCGGCAGCGATGGTGCGCGCGCAGGAGCCGCTGGCGGTTCCCACGTCTTTTGGCGAGGCGCGCAACGTGGATACGCCGGTCCTGCGGATCCCCTTTCTGAGCAAGCCGCCCAGCATGGACGGCGTCATGTCGCCGGGCGAGTGGGACGATGCGGCCGCCCTCTCCGGCTTCTGGTACGACATGGACTTCGGTGTCTTCGAATTCATGGCACCGCCCCAGACGCAGTTGCAGCTCTATTCGGGTTATGACAAGGAGTACATCTATTTCTGCTTCTCCTCGCCGATCTACCCGGTGGATTCCTGGCTCAAGTCACGCGGTCGTTTTCCGGACACGCTGATGCATCCGCTCTACGGCATGCTTTTCGATGACCACACGGAGCTGGAGCTGCGCCCGATCGAGGACCTGACCAAGGGGTATAATCTCGGTCTGCTGCGCTGGGATGTCAACCCCATCGGCACGATCACCGACTGGTACTGGAGCACGGACGGCGGCAGCGACTACAAGTATAACTCGGGCGCCCAAATCAAGACGACGGCCGATGGCAAGCGCTGGGTCATTGAGTACAAGATCCCGCTTAAGTCACTGCGCTATGGCAAGTACGATGCCAATGATGCGGATGGCCGCCCTCTGGTTTCCATTCCGCCCCGTGACGGCGCGGCGTTCCGCGCCTGGTTTGCGCGCGGCATCGGCGGCAACGGCCCGCTGTTCAATGCCTTTGACGCCCATGGGTGGAATACCACCAAGATGATGCTGGTTTTTGACTCGCAGGCGCCGGTCATTCAGGTTAACGACGTCGGCCCGCTCATGGACGGCATCCTGGATATGCAGATGACGGTCAAGAACCACAACACCCGCTCTGAGACCGTCCGCTTGGGCTTCCACATCGAGAACAAGGAGGGGACGATCTATTCCACCTATCAGTCCAAGGAAGTCCCCAACGGACTGCTGGAGCTGCGCCCGGGCGAAACGCGCAAGCTGCGTCTGCGCCAGCAACTGCCCACCCTCTCCACGGATGGCGACGTGCTCTGGTTTGATGTGCGCAGCGCGGGTCAACCAGCCAAGACCATGTTTCTGACGCGCCTGATCAAATTCCACACCATGGAAGGCGGCGCAGCCCGCCAAAGGACCTTCCGCGAGCGCCGCATTGACGCCATCGAAAAGCTGCGCCCCCCCCGCATCCCTTACTTCGACCTGCGCGTGGATGTTTCGCCCTACACCAAGCGCCTCTCCGCCGTGGTGGACCGCGGCGTCGTGGGGGTCAAAGAAGAGATCAAGACCGCCGTGGAGGCCCGCTTGATCGTCCGGCGCACCTCCGGCGAGGACCCGGAGGAGGTTCACGAATTCAAGGCCCCCTTCATCGGCAACTTCGCCACCTTCCTCTGCGACGCCACCAACATCGTGGCCGGCGAAGCCTACGAAGTGACGGTGCTGGCCTTTGACGAGAACATGAAGATTGTGGGCGAACAGACCGAGACCAAGCCGTTCATCAACCTGACCGCCACCAGCGACATAAACACCCCGGTTAAGGGCGAGAGCTTCCAGATGATGGCCTGGCAGAACAAGGAACTGGGCATTGCAAGCGTGAGCGATGCTTCCGGCCGCCCCGGAGGGCTGTACATGCACAAGGGCGGACCCGAGCTCCGGTTTGAACGTCTGCAGATCACCCCTTGGCTGAACAACAAGATCGGACTTGAGGACCGCGTGTGGGAGCCGTTCACGCCCATCGTGGTGAACGACAAGGGGTTTGAAACCCTCAAGCACCGCTTTACGATCGATGCCTCGGGGCTGCCTGCGCAAATTGACATCCGGCCCGATCCGCGCGAACTGCCGCTCGAACAGCGCGGCGCCGACGACAAGCCCTCGGCGGAGACGCTGCAAGCAGTCGGCCGCGGTCCGCAGTTGCGCGCGCCGCTGCGTTTGGAGGCCGTGATCAACGGCAAACGCGTCCCTGCCCAGGTCGTGGCCCCGGCCAAGGCCGTGCGCACCGGGAAGAGCGAGATCGAATACGCCGCCACGCTGCGCATCGGCCCGCTCAGCGCCGAGCTGCTCACGCGCTACGAATGCGACGGATCCCTGCACGCCAAGTTGATCTACGGCAGCGATACCCCCGCCAAGATTGACCGCCTCGAACTGGTGAGCGAAATTGCCGGCATGGTGGACCTGGCCCTCTCACAGACTACCGCGGACATCTATACTGGTTCGGACCGCGGAGAATGCAGCCTCTCGAAAAAGCCCGGTGTGCTCTGGGACAGCACCCTGACTCAGATTGAGCTGTTCTACTCCCGCTTCATCCCCTGGTTCTGGTTCGGCAGCGCCGACCGCGGTTTCTCGTGGTACGCCTCCGGTGACGAAGGGTGGATGCTGGACAAGACTGGCTCCACCATGCAACTGGAGCGCGACAAGGCCGGCGACGTGACGTGGCGCGTGCAGTTCGTGAACCACCCGGTGGAAGTCAAGGGGCGGCGCACGCTCGACTTCTCCATCCTGACCCACCCGGCCAAGCCCAAGCCGGAGAACTACCGCCTCTATGCCTGGCAGTACCACGCCGGCAAGGAGTGGCAGACCTTTCTGGAACTCAGTGGCGACAGCCAATTTGAAGACAAGCCGGCCGTTTGGCTGAAGGGGGATAAGGCGCTGAAGTCCATGTGGCAGAAAGCCTCCGGCGCATCGACAAATATGCCCTACGAGCAGTGCGCTGAATGGCGGCAGGACAAGCCGCCGTACTTCCGCGTGGCGCTGGACGACTCCAGTTTTGCCCTGCCCGAGATGGACCGCCTGTATGAGGACAAGGCGGTCTTTTACCTGGAGCGTCTGGTGCGGATCGGCCGGTGGACCGGCTGGTGGTTCGAATCGTATTCTCCGCCGTCTCCGGCCAACTGTGTGGCCATGGGCGACGCCTACTTCCGGACACCGGACACGATCAGCTCCAACGAACTGCCATGGCAGCCGAAGTTCCTGACATCGAACATGCGCAACATGTACAAGCGCCTGGCCAAGGTGCATGCCGCCAACAACGTCCCCCAGCGGCAGCACGTGCGCGCCAACAACAGCGCGCGCATGCTGGAGTCGTTCCTCTGGGACTGCGCCCTGGTCAAGGAGACTGGCGCCGAGCTCAAGGCCTACGAGATTGACCTGATCACGGCCTACCCCAACTCGCTCTACCGCACGCTGGCCATGAACTACGCCGGTCTCATGGCCACCCTGGCTCCGCCCAAGCCGGTGGCATTCTCGGGCGATAACCCGCGCTTCGACCGGCAGGTGCTGGGGCTCGCGCTGCTGCACGACTTCGGTGTTACGCGCGGCGGCTCCGTGTCGGGCGCCATCCCCCGCGTCTCCGGCGCGGCAATGGAGCACCAGGAGCAGGCTGTGCGGCTCATTGACCGTCTGACCGAGTTCGGGTTCTTCCAGGACCAGGAGATCGAGAAACTCCCGTTCTGGCGCAACGACGCCCTGGTGCGCATGGGCGACAAGCCGGGCGACGAGTCGAAGGTGCGCGTGACCGTCTACCGCCGTCCGCTGGAGAACGGCAAAGGGTACAAGGCCATCTTCGTGATCCTCAACGAGTCCGACGGCAATATTGAACTGCCGCTGGACATCCGCGACGCGAAGCGCATTCTGGGCGGCGCGAACACGCAGAAGGGGCGCGCGATTCTCGACCGCGTGACCGTGCCCGGTGTCCTGCAGGCGGCATGGAAAAACGTCGGGGGCAAGACCGCCACTGCTTCGGCGCTGCGGGATCTGGAGACCGGCGTGCTGGTTGCCAAGGCCGGCGACAAGGGCGAAAAGTACGGGCCGGTGTTTGTGCCGTATCACGATTACCGGATTCTGTACGGGGAGTGCGCGCAGTAGGGGAACTCGGGTCGGGTGGCGGGTGGCGACATCGGTTGAACGGAAGGGTTGTAGAACTGAACCTGAATCTTAATCGTAATCCTAATCATAATCATGTTTCGAAAGAAGCAGGATTAGGATTAGGATCAAGATCAAGATCAAGATCAAGATCAAGATCAAGATCAAGATCAAGATCAAG
>JBAXVM010000182.1:0-6110 GCA_037129105.1 bacterium | reverse complement strand
TTTGCCGGCCTCTTACCTTCATGATTCATGATTCCTTATTCGATATTCGATATTTTTCCCGAAAGCCCGACAGTCTCCTAGCAGCCTGTCGGACTTATGGCTTATTTCAAATCGAGCGACCAGCCCAAGCCGTAAGTTTTCAACGCCCAACGCTCAACGTCCAACTTCCAACGCCCAACGCCCAAGGGAAATACGCCGCTTTCGTCATTGAAAACGCCGGACAAACTCCCGGTGCACGGCTTTGTCGTGCCACGGATCATCGGCGCCTTCGGCCAACTCCTCTGGCTGCCATCCGCTGTAGATCTTGACCACCGTGCAGCAGCGGGCTTCGCGATTCAGGTGAAAACGGGCGCGCCAGGTCCGATAGCTGATCGTCAGCTCGGTTGCGGATACGGCTTGAACCCGCTTGCGCTCCGAGTCATCCGGCAAAAAAGATAGCTGCTGCTCCAGAAAGTCCTGAAACCCGGGGAATTTACGCTCAGCAAGAAACGCGAGCTGCGGCAGGACGGCATCTGAAAACACCACGCGAAATTCCGGCGCCGCATCTTTCAGCCACCCCTCGGCAGGGATGTCGAAGCAATCATACATGCTCAGATAGGGCTTGATGTCCAACACCGGCGTGCCGTCAATGAAGTCGTGGTTCTCGACTACGAGCGAAGCCCCATGGATCTCCTTCAGGAGCACACTGGAAAGACCGATGCGGTTGGGGCGGTGGGGGGAGCGCGAGGCAAAGGCGCCTACGCTCCCTTCCGCCAGGCGCGGCGGACGGATCATCAGCTTCTCGGAGGCCTCGTGAAAAATGAACACCACCCAGATCCGGCTGAACTCCTGCAGCCCCGTGAGCGCCTGTGTGTAAGCCGGATCCAGTTCAAGAATGGCCTGGTTCTCCGCCAGGCCGGACTGGCGCGGGGCATCAAAATGCCAGCGTTGCGTACAGCGAACCGTTCCAATGGCCTTTAGATCAAATGTCATCCGATGCAATATACGGCACAATATCAGCAGAGCAATGATAAAAAAAAGGCCGCACGGCTGACGGCTTGCCCCATGGTCTTTCTCTGAAGCTGTCGGGAAGTCTCACCACGAAGACGCGATCATTCGCATTCCCGAGAAACCGGCAGGGGCAAATGGTGCCAGTTTTGGACGGATGCCCTTGCCCGAGGCTGCTGGAACATGACCAATATTTGAAATTTGCGCATAGACCGGCATATTTGTGGCGCTTGGCATCTGGTCTGCTCTTAAAAATCAAAATCTGTTTGAAATCGGTGGCCGATGGATGACAGGTGATCGTCGTTGCCCCTGCGTAGCCCGGGAGGGCGGTTAGAACAGGTGCAGCCAAACCGAAACACCCGCGTAGTCCGGGAGGACGGTAAGAGCGGGTAACTATGGAGAAGAGTCATGAAACAGAACAAAGGGTTTACCCTGGTTGAAATCATGATGGTGGTTGGGATTATCGCCTTGCTGGCGGCGATTGCCTTTCCTTCGTTCATGAAGTCGCGTCAGGGCTCCCGCCAGTCCGCCTGTGTGAATAACCTGCGCCTCGTCGATCATGCCAAGCAGCAGGTCGCCGCAAGCTCGCAAACCCTGACCGATTCTGCCACGCCCGCGTGGACGGATCTGATGCCCTACGTCAAGGGCAACGCGATCCCGCTCTGCCGCGATCAGGGCACGTACGACGTTAACGTCTTGACCAGCAACCCCACGTGCTCCAAGAGCGCGGCGCCCTATTCGCACGTCATGTTAACAGATGTTGCGGCACCGTGATTCGTTTTGCGTCTTGTGGCCGCTCGCCGTATGGCATATTCTATCCGTTTACCTTGCGCATTTGTGGTTAAATGCAGGAGCGGGATGGAATGAAGCAGATCGGCATCGGCTTACTGGGTTTTGGTACGGTGGGCGCGGGGGTCGTGGACGGCCTTCGGCGCAACCGGGAGGTGCTGGCTAACCGGCTGGGTTTTGAGCTGGTGTTGCGACGCATCGCGGACGTGGATCTCGAGCGCGACCGCGGTGTGCCGGTGGACCGTGCCCTGCTCACGAATGACGCTCGCGCGGTCATTGCCGACCCCGACGTGGACATTGTGGTGGAACTGATTGGCGGCACCGGCATTGCCCGCACCCTAGTGACCGAGGCGCTGCAAGCAAAGAAGCCCGTCGTCACGGCGAACAAGAAACTACTGGCCGAGTATGGCGAGGAGATCTTTGGCCTGGCGGAGAAGTCCGGTGTGGACCTCTACTTCGGCGCCAGCGTGGGTGGCGGCATCCCGATTATCCGCGTGCTGCGCGAAGGTCTGGTCGGCAACCAGGTACGCCGCATGCTGGGAATTCTGAACGGCACCTGCAACTATATCCTGACGCGCATGGAGTCCGAGGGTGCGGCGTTCGACGTCGTGCTGCGGGCCGCGCAGGACGCCGGCTATGCCGAGTCTGACCCCAGCCTGGATATTGACGGGTTTGATACGGCCCACAAGGCCGTGATCCTGGCCTCGCTGGCATACGGCTTTCCGGTGCCGATGTCGGCTGTGACGGTCGAGGGGATCCGCGGACTTTCCGGTGTGGACGTACAGTATGCCCGTGAATTGGGCTATCGGATCAAGCTGCTGGCCGTGATCTGCCGCGACGGCGACGAGATCGAGGTGCGCATCCATCCGACGCTTGTGCCTGTGGACCACATGCTCGCCTCCGTGCATCAGGTCTTCAACGCCGTGATGGTGCAGTGCGACCTGACCGGCGACACGCTTTATTACGGCCGCGGCGCCGGGCGTGACCCCACGGCCAGCACGGTCATCGGCGATTTGGCAGACGTGGCGCGCAACTTGGCCTCCCGGCAGCCGCGTCACCGTCGGGCAGCGCCGCAGGAACGGCGTGCGCCGCTGCGCATTCGTCCACTGGCGGAAGTTTCCAGCCGCTACTACGTGCGCCTGCAGGTGCTCGACAAGCCCGGCTCGCTCGGACTGTTCACCGGTATCCTGGGCAAGCATGGCGTCAGCATCTCGGCCGTGACACAGCGTGCCGTGCCGCAAGCGGGCGGGCATGTGCCGGTGGTGGTGCTGACCCACGCCGCGCGCGAATCCCAACTCGACGCCGCCCTGGCGGAGATTCAGGCTGCGGGTGTAGTCAGCGAGAAACCGAAGAAGTTGCGGATGCTGGATTAGATTTCAGGAGTCAGGGGTCAGGAGGCAGGGGTCAGGAGTCAGAATTCGGTAGTCAGAATGCTGTTCGCGACGTATTTTGAACCCTGAACCCTGAACCCTGAACCCTGAACACCGAACACTGAACACTGGTTATCGCTTGGAAAGCGGGAAGGCTACAGAAGGGAAAGCGAAGATGATCAAGGTATGTAAGTTCGGCGGGACATCCTTGGCGGATGGCGGCCAGTTGAAGAAGGTGTGCGACATCGTGCTGGCGGATTCGAGTCGCCGCATCGTGGTGGTTTCCGCGCCCGGCAAGCGGAGCAAGCAGGACACCAAGGTGACCGATCTGCTGATTGACTGCGCCAACCGCGCGCTGGCAGGCAAGGATACGGAGCCGGTGCTGCAGGCGATTGTGGACCGCTACGCCGAGATCCAACGCACGCTCGATCTGGAGCCCGGCGTTGTGGATGAGGTCGAACGCGACCTGCGCCGGCGTCTGGCCGGACCGCGCAACCATGCAGGCATGTTCCTGGACTCCATGAAGGCGGCCGGCGAGGATAACAGCGCCCGGATCACCGCGGCTGCTTTTCGTGCGCGCGGCGTGGAGGCCGAGTATGTGGATCCGCGCGACGCCGGCATGCTGTTGACGGATGAATTCGGCAATGCGCAGTTGTTGGAAGAATCTTACCCGAACCTGGCGCAGGCCATTGGCAACCGGCAGGCGCTGGTGATCTTCCCCGGGTTTTTCGGCTACACCCGGGACGGCGCCGTGGCGACCTTCCCGCGCGGCGGCTCAGATATTACCGGCGCCATCCTGGCCGCCGCGGTGAAAGCCTCGGTGTATGAAAACTTCACGGACGTAGACTCCGTCTACGCGGTGGACCCGCGGATCGTGCCGGATGTGCGTCATACCATTGACGTTATGACCTTCCGCGAGATGCGCGAACTCTCCTACGCGGGGTTCGGCGTGTTTCATGACGAGGCGGTGCTGCCGGCCATCCGCGCGGGCGTGCCCATCAACATCCGCAACACCAACCGTCCGGACCTGCCCGGTACGATGGTCGTGCCCAAGCGCGAAGTCAAGCCGGGCGAGTGCGCCGTGGTGGGGATCGCCAGCGACACGGGTTTTGTGAACCTGTACGTGGACAAGTACCTGATGAATCGCGAAGTCGGCTTCTGCCGCCGCCTGCTGCAGATCCTGGAGGAGGAGGGCGTCTCCATTGAGCACATGCCTTCCGGTATCGACAACGTGTCGGTGGTCCTGCGCGAAGCGCGCTTCGATGTGGCCCGTGAGCAGCGCGTCGTGGCGCGGATCAAAGCGGAATTCAGCCCGGACAATATGCTGGTCGAGCGCGGTCATGCGCTGATCATGGTGGTGGGTGAGGGGATGCAGTACGCCGTCGGCATGGCCGCCCGCGTCACCAAGGCCCTGGCCGACGCCCACGTGAACATCGAGATGATCAACCAGGGCGCCTCTGAAATCAGCATCATGTTCGGCGTCAAGTCCACCGACCGCGACCGCGCCGTGCAGGGGCTGTACAAGGCGTTCTTCGGGTGAGGGATTGGAAGCTTGAAGCTGGAAACTTGAAACTCGAAACTGGAAACTTGGCTCTTTGCGCCAAGTTCATTACGCAGAGGAGAGCGGCGCGGTCGGCATCCCATGCGTGAAGTCGAGTAGCCGGGCCCGCCATCGTAATCCTGTCGGCCTCGTAGCGGCCGACCTGCCCACACGCCGCGCCCTAAGTACGCAGGAGTGTGTTTATGTGCAAGTTACTTGTTGCAGATGCATGGGGGGTGACGCTGGCCGATCTTGCCCGAGTCATTAAGGCGTTGGTTGCCGGAAAAGGGGTGTCGTGAAATGCTTATTTAGATTCCGCTGAAAAAGTCGCTGGCGGGCGCGCGCGGGCAGCCACCCGGCCGCAGGAGCGGCGCGAATTCGCCAAAAGTTTTTACGTTCGAAAGTTGTTTTTTTGAAGAGGTGCCGCGCCTCGGCCGATGAATGCCTCGGTCGAGTGTCTTGCGTCGTCATTTTTCCAAAAAAAAGACCTGCATGGCCTTTTAGACGGCCCTGCGCGCAAGCCAGCAACGACGGTTGGCCCAACGGCGGAGGTTGCAGGCCGCGCCAATAAACTGCATCTGTAGACTGGTGCGGGCCAGCCCTCGATATCGGCACCGGCGCGCGCCATATCCCCTTACACATTCGCTCTGGGTTCCTTCAATGCCATTACGGCGCTGCATGCGACGCTGGTATTCCGGCGAGCGACAGAGTTGACGACGTTGCTGCACGATCATGTGCTTCTCGCCGACCTGAAGTGTGCGGCGCTGATCCGGTTTGCGCTTCGCGAGACATTGATCAGCCAAGGGGCATCCGCAGCAGTCACTCTTTGACCAGGCAAAGTAGTAATAGACGGCTTGTCGCCCTGATTCGGCGATGCGATCACATTCGCAACTCGTTTTCCCATGGGGGCAAACTGCCGTGCGGTTGGGAATGTCTACGACAAAAGAATCGGGGTATCGAGGGGTCAGCCCTGAAGCGAACAAATTGGGGGGTATCGAGGGGTCAGCCCTGAAGCGAACAAATTGTGTTTGCGGACAGGCGGGAATGCGATATACGGATTGCATGGGAAGGCAATTGCGATTGGAATTCAAGGGGTCGAGCTATCACATTACGGTGCGGCGTAATGGCAAGGAAGATTTGTATGCGGATAATCCAGACCGCGCTTATCTGTTGAGGCGGCTGAGCGAGAGTGAGGAGCAGTTCGGGGTGCGGGTGCGTTTGTTCGGCCTGATGCGCAACCATATTCATCTGGTGGTGGAGAGGCCTATGCTGGCGTTGGTGGGCGGGCTGCGAGATGAACGCCGTAACGCCCCGCGCGGAAGTCCGTCAACTGGGATCGAAAATCACAAAGGCTTTGGAGGCCATAAGCGGGACGAGATGAATCGTAGCTTTTTGTTGTCTTCAGGGCTGACCCCATGAAACCC
>JBAXVM010000181.1:0-6169 GCA_037129105.1 bacterium | reverse complement strand
TCAAGTGCGGCCTTGGCCATGGCTTCCAGGTTCTGTGGCGGCACATTGGGCAGCAGGGCTTCGTGGCTGGGGCTGATGATCAGGCGGGGTCCCAGCAGGCGCTTGATGCGTCTTACGTCCGCCTGCACGTCGTCGGGGGTTCCGTGGACCATGAGTTCCTGTGTGTCCACGCCGCCCATGAATGCGATGCGTCCGCGGAAATCGCGGGCGAGCGTTTCTGCATCCATGTTGGCGGCCCGGGCTTGCAGCGGATGCAGGCAGTCCACGCCGGCATCGATCAGGCGATCAATTACTTTATAAATTGCGCCGCAGGAGTGCAGCAGCGCCTGATAGTTGTGGGCGTGCGCCTGCTTGGTAAAACGCTCAAACCAGGGCATGATGAACTGGTCGAACTGCGCGGGGCCGCAGATGAGGTCGAGCTGGGTACCGAAGTCATTGCCGAAGAAGAAGCCATCCACTTCCCTGCCGGCCACAGCAAAGAAGCGCTCGTTGGCCGCGTAGTAGAAGCCACAGACCTTGTCCGTCACGGCCTGGACCACCTCGGGGTGCGTGTACATCTTCACCATGTAATCTTCCATGCCGAACAGATCCATGACGTTGTGGTAGAAGCAGGTCCAGAATCCGCTCGCGCGGTAGACCTCGCCGGCGTTGCGCAGGGCCTCCAGGCACAGGTCAAAGTGCAGGTAATCCGGATTGGGCCAGGGAAACGCTTCCACTTCGCGCACATCTTCACAGGCGGCCAGCGGGCCGGCCTGGCCATGCTGCGTCTTTTGATAGCCCAGGTCGAACAGGCCGCGGCCGCTGGGGTCGCGATAAAAGCCCGGAAAGAACTGTGGGCAGATCCACCGCAGGTCGTCGCTCAGTTTCACCCGCAGCTCTTCTTCGGTGCGCGTGCCGAAATAAGCATGCAGACCCGGCCAGCTGGCATAATCCGGATTGCCAAGCCAGAGACCGCAGCGATCGGTTGGCTGGCCGGCGATGATGGCGCGGATGCGTTCGCGGCTGGTCATGAATCAACTCCTTATTTGCTGCAATTACAGTTCTGGTTGGTCAGCGGGTGCGCAGCCCCTGCTGTACTGTCGCTGGCTGCACAATCGTACAGCGGGGGCTGCGCACCCGCTGCGCAAATTTCCGCAGCTTACGCCGGGAGCCGGGCGCTGACAAAGTCGCGCAGTGCGGCCACGGAGAGGAAGTTCTTTACGTTGAAGTCGCCGTCCTCGATCCGGATGCCAAAGGCCTCCTCCAGTCCGACGACCAGTTCCAGCAGGCTGACGGAATCCACGCCGTAGGTGTCCATCAGCGAGGCATGGGTGGGGATCTCCTCCGGTTTGACCTTGAGGAAGAGCCGATCCACGATCATGGCTTTCAGTTTGGTTTCGATGGTGGTGTTGTCCATGGAGTGTCCAGGGTCCGGGGTTGATGTGTGGCAGGGGTACATCTGCAGGCGCCGTGGCAAGAGACGGGAGAAAATGTAGCCGAAAGGGAGGCGAATGGGAAGGCTGAGGAATGGATTTGGCCAGTAGCCCCCATGGTCTTTTTCTAAAGCGGTCGGGAATTCTCACCACGAAGGACACGAAGAGCACGAAGGTCAATAAATCCAACAGTTTCTGGTATTTCCAGCGTCCGATTACGTGAATCTTCGTGTTCTTCAAATCTTCGTGGTGGAAGCCGCCAAAGTGGCGCTTCAGGAAAAGACCATGCAGTAGCCCCGGCCCGCCCCGGGCCGAGGGCGGATTACGGCCCGACGGTCAATCCGACATGCATGGCCAGCGCACGTTGGCGGTCGTCGAAGGATAGAAACGTTTTTGCGCCCAGCGACAAGGCGATGGCCACATGCAAGATATCGAGACTGCGGACGCCGAGTGTCACGGTGTGTTCGGCCCGCAGACGTTCGGCGTGCGCGAACACGGTCTCCCATACCACCCGGGTCTCCGCGAATACACCGCTGGTCACGTCGCGGATCAATTGACTATGGGCTATTTCGTGTTCCGAGTGGTTGATGGCCTTGCGAAATGCGAGCAGGCTTATCGCGTTGCGCGTTTCGAACAGGTTCAACGCCGTGATGGGCAGCGGTGCGCGCAACCGTTTCAGGCTGCTCACCGCGGCGGGCGAATGCAACTGGCGCACGTAGAGCGCCACGAAGAAGCTGGAGTCGGCGCAGGCGCTCACGACGCCCCCCGGTTTTCAGCCAGCACGTCGTCCACCGTTGCCTGGTCGACCATCCGTTTGCCGTAGGTGGCGTGCAGCCGGGCTGTGAAGTCGGGCAGGACCGTCCGCTCGCGGCGCTCAGGTCGCGGAGGAATGATCGTGGCCACGGGGCGCTTGTGGCGCGTGACCGTGACCTCCTCGCCGACAGCGATCCAGTGAAGCACGGAGCCAAAGTCATTACGCAGTTGCCGGATGGTGGCTGTCTTCATGTGGACAATTATGTTACACAACGGGACGGATGTCAACAGCGCCAGGGTATTACTTAGCAATTCGCATTATGGCGCCCGGCGGGTCCGGCGGCCCCGCCCTACCTGGCGGCTTCATTTACACCAACGGCAGCTCGCCAATGGTCTCGAACGGCACCGTCGGCACCTGCCGCCAGCGGCAGGCTTCCTCGGTTGGGCCGTCCTCGCGGGTGAACAGTTGTCGCCACCGGCGCTGGAAGGTCAGGCCGTTGCGCACGACCACGGCGGGGTTGATCACGGTGGGCGTGCCCTGGGTGGTGGTGCTTTCGAAGTGGTATATTTCAACCGCCGGGAAATAACGCACCTCCCATCCCTGGTTGCGCAGCCGGTAGCAAAGGTCGAAATCCTCGAACTGCACGGGATTGTAGGCTTCATCGAAGCCGCCAAGCTCCCGCACGAGATCCGCCCGCGCCAGCAGGCAGGCGCTGATCAGACATTGCATTGGCTCCGCCTGGTTGAAGCGCGGGTCGTTGCGCGGTTCGCCGCGCCCGCGGAAGCAGACGTGGCCCCGGCTGGAGATTCCCACGCCCGCGCATTGGATCAGATGGGGCGGGTGTGGGTAGATGAGTTTGGGGCCGACGAGTGCGGCGCGCGGATGCGCCGCCAGTTCGGCGGCAAGTTGCGGGAGCCAGGCGCGGGTGCGGGGAGAGACGTCATTATCCAGAAAGACCAGGTACTGGCCGGTGGCCACGGCGATGGCCTGGTTGCGGGCCGTGGAGCAGCCGACGTTGCGGTCGTTGGTCAGGACGGTCAGGCGCAGGTTGTGGCGGGTGGCCAGTGTGCGCAGTTCGCCCGCGAGCCAGTCGCGCGTGCCGTCCGTGGATCCGTTGTCCACCACCACCAGTTCCCACGGGTCGTCCAGCGTGGAGTGCTGCACTACAGCACCCAGGCATCGCCGGGTACAGGCGAGTTTGTTGCAGCAGAGGACGATCAGGGAGAAGCGCATGGCAAGGCGATGGTAGCGGCAGTCTGGGGCGGAAGACAAGAGGGAACTGCGGGCGGAAAGGCGTTACAAGTCGATGCGCGCCGGGTACCACATCTGCGGGTCGAGCTTGTCGTCCACGGATTCCAGGATTGCCGAGAGTGTCGGGCGGACAAGGGAGCGAAACACGACCTGGTCGTCCGCCAGGATGGTTACCGGCTTCTTCAAGTCCACCAGCCGTGGATCCAGCCAGACGCTAATTCCGCCGTTCAGGTTCGTGACTCGTAGTTTAATGGTGTTATCTGCCACGGATGCTTCGAGCCTGGTGAACATCCTGGGTTGATCGACGCGCAACCAGTAGAAATTGCGATGAAACGGGCGGGAAGGCTCCCAGCTCACTTGGGTCGGCATGGAAGTGCGCACAAAAGGCGATACCCAATCCACGGCTTGCGACACGCCATCCCCGGGAACACCGTGGCCGGCGGATGGATAGAAAATGTATTTATGGCGGTACAATCCCGGGTGTTCGGCGGCCAGAGCCGTCAGGATCCGGTCCGACTCGACGTCTGACCACGGTGGGGACTGTTCGTCCTTCCCGCCATGCACGAAGGCAATGGGGGTGTGCATCAGATTGCCGATCGTTCCCCAGCCCCAGGTTTCGCCGCGCGCAAAGCCGAGCAGAATGCCGCCGGCATTGGAAACCAGCCCTGCAAACGTGTCAGCCTCGTGACCGCCGATGTGCCAGGTGCCGTATCCGCCCATGGAAACGCCTGCCAGAAAAATGCGGTCCGTATCGACCGGCCAGGTGCGTTTCACCGCCTTCAGTAACTCGCGGACAAAGAACTCCTCGTTCGTGTTGCTGCCCCATTCCGCGTAGTGTTTCTGCATGACCGTGGGCGCCACGAAGATCATCCGGTCGAAGTGTTTCCGGAAAAGCGCGAAAAACGTCGGGCCGCCGCTCTGCCACGAACCATCGCCCTCGCCGCCGCCGTGCAGGGCCACCAGCACCGGCCATTTGTCGTCTGCGCCAGGGGACGCTTGGATGGCAGGACCGGCGGAGACCGTGTTGGAGGCAGGTCCGGCTGTAGGTTTGTTCCACAGTTCCACGTGGACCTGGCCGGACAGTTCGCCATTCCGGAAGAGGCTGTCTCCAACCGTTAACACAGGGCTGCCGCGTGCCGCCGCGAAAGCCAGATCAGCCCATTGGTTGATTTCGCTCAGCGGGATGGCGTCTATGTCGCGCAGGGCGCGCAGTACCGGTTCGCGGTTGGTGGGTGATGCGAAATAGAGCCGGACCAGTTCCTCGAGCCGGCGTCTGTCAACATCGGCAAGCGACGCGGGCGCCGGTGGAACCGTCAGGCGGGATGCCAAGGCCGTGTGTTCCGCGTGGCTCGTCCGCAATCGATGCAACAGTGCCAGCGCCTGCAGTCGCAGCCCGCGTGTCATTGCCCAGTTCGCCAGCTCGATTCCGCCGGCCACGTCCTCCGTCTTCAGGCCGGCCAGGCGGGTGGCAAAGTCCGCCCGATCCTCGGATTGCAGCAGGTCGTTTGTCCGGCAGGATGTGAACTTTGCCAGCGGAACAAGTATGGAATGGCCGCGGTAGATCTGTGCCGCGCCGACACCATTGGAGACGACTTGCAGGGATTCGCTAATCAGACGGTTGCCGCCCTGTTGCTCGAGGATTACCTCGCCTTGGGCGCAACACCATGCGAAAGAAGCGTAGAGGAGTCCGGCGCGACCCCATGTCCGGAAGGTTTCAAAAGTGATTCTCACATGCCTGTTGCGTGTTTTGACATTCGAATTTGGTTGTGGATGCGCCGCGCTGGGCTACTCCAGCGACCCGTCTTCGCGGATGGCGCGCTCGTACTTCACATCCTTCATGGGGATCGTGGTCATGACGCCGGGGGCGGTTTCCAGGCGAATGAAGTCATCCGACGTGGCGTCGACCACGCCTCGGTATTCGGTGCCGCGGGTGGTGACTACCAGACGGTCGGGGATGAAGCGGCGCACGAGTTTCTCGTGCAGCGGCAGTGTCTTGCCCTGCTCCAGTACGATCTTCTTTTTGGTTTCGGCGTAGCCCTTGCGGACGAGGCGCAGTTCGTGTTCGCCAGCCGGGATGGGCTCGATGGCCAGCGGTTCCGAGATGTTTGTGGTGGCGTTGGTCTTGGCCTTGGTCTCCCCCGTTTTCCGGCCGTCCAGGAAAACCAGCACGCGATCCGGCTCGGTAATCAGTTCAAGCTTGCCGGCGTTTGAAACCAGGCGGAACTCCTCGATCTTTTTGCCGGCACGCGCCAGTTCGATGTCGCGCGCGGTCGGGTCATACCCTTCCATTTCCACGCGCACGCGGTACTTTCCGGGCGCGAGGGCAGGCAGATCGAGCGGCGTCTGTCCGTGCGGCTCGTTGTTGATGTAAACACGCGCCTTGTCCGGGAGGGAGACAATCTTCAGCGCAGCGGGGAGGGGTGTCATCGGCAGCTTGATTTTTTGTGTTTCGCCGGCCGCGAGCCTGATTTTATGCGTTAGCGGCGCATACCCGGTGGCGCGGAGTTCGATGGTGACGTCGCCTTCCGGAATCCGGTCTACCGTACAGGGTGAGCTGCCGCAGTCGAGGCCGTTGATGCGGATGCTGGCTTCCTCGGCGTCCGTTTCCACGGACAGGGAAGCCGAGTTGGAGACCAGGTCGATCTGCTTCCGGACGGGCGTGTGATCGTCGAGCCGCACTTCCACCTCCTTGGGCTGGTACCCTGGCGTGGCAACCCGGATGCGGTGTGTGCCGATGGGGAGCGTGCTGACC
>JBAXVM010000180.1:0-6204 GCA_037129105.1 bacterium | reverse complement strand
AGCAGGGGGGTGCGTCCAAGGGCCACGCCGCCGATGGTAATATCCGCATTCGTGGGCGTGCTTTGCAGCAGCAGCAATCCAGTGACGGCCTCCAGTTTGAAATCCAGATCGCGCGAATCCTGCCCCAGCAGTTCCACGGACTGCCAGGCATCCAGGTACCCCTGCTTCTGTATGTTGATCAAGTGTATGCCGGCGGGGAGGGCTGGAATGGTCAGTGGCGTTTCGCCGCGCACCTGCCGGTCGATTCGCACCGTAGCCTTGGGGGGGTCAGAGGTTATGTGCAGTCGCCCGACGACCGGCGCCACGGGTTCGCGGGCGGGCAGGGTTCCGGCGAGCAGCAGGCAGGTGGCAGCAGCCGGGAGCAGCAGGCGGCGAGCGGCGCGTGTGGCGCGAACGGCGACGTGCAGGGAGCGGATCATGGCGGAGTCTCCGGGGAGGTCATTTCCGGCGCGGCTTGAGGCGTGCTTCGACGTCGATCAGCTTGCGCGTGGCGTCTTTGTAGCGCTCATCGTTGCGGTCTGGCACCAGTTCGCGAAGCACACGCAACTCCTGGGCGGCCGTCTGCCAGTCCTGCAGGTTGCTGGCGCGGTCAGCTCGGAAGCACTGGTCCTTGTAGCGTCGGCTTAACTCCTCCTGTGCCCGGCGGCGGGATTCGACGACTTCCGATTCGAAATCCGGCTTCGGGTTGACGGTCTGGAGATAGAACGCGGCTTCGTCGAAGCGGATGATGGACTGGAAAAGATTGCCATACTGGATTTCGCGCTCGTCGTAGTTCTTGCGGCCGACGCGGAAGGCCTCGGCGGCGAGGTCGATGAGCTTGTCACGCGAGAATTGGATGGCCCAGATGCCGAGCTCATTCTTGCCGAAGGTCTCGATACGCTCGCGCACGGCGCGAAAAACCTCGGGTTCGAGGCGATTGATCACACGGCAGTGATGTGCCTGGCGGCCCACGATAATGGTGAGGTCCCAGGAGTTTAATGAGCCGGGCAGCGGGTTGATGCCGACATAGGATGCATCCAGCTTAAAGAATCCGCTGGCCAGCAGTTCTCGGGCAAGGTCCTTGATGCGATCGGCATCGGGGATGCGGAGTTCCTTGCGCGGGTGGTTGTCCTGTTTCAGGTCGTCGATGCGGATGGCGATGAGGTTGTCGGGCGAGAGCGTCATCTCGTAACGGAAGATGGTGCTGGGGTCCGCCTCGACTTTCTCATAGATGATCTGCAGCGTCAGGTCCTGAATCTCCTGGATTGGCTGCGGCAGGGACTTGGCGCTGGGGTTGTTGTCGATTAACAACATGATCCCGAGCAGCAGCACGGCGATGCCTGCCACGGACCAGAGCAGCGGACGTAGCGTCTGGCGCGCTGTGCGCGGGAGTTCATTGCGGCGATTCAGCCCCAGGTCGATCATGTGATTGTCGGGCAGAACGGCTGAGCCGGTCGAAGCTGCCGGGGCGGCGCCGAGGGTCGCTGCCGGGGCGATCGCCGGGGTCGGGGCGCCGGGGGAACCGGGGATGGCGGCGGTGCCGTCCATGGAGGTGACGCGCATGATGGTGTCACCAACCTGAACCGCGTCGCCGATGTGAAGGTGGCATTCCTCGACAGTTTTGCCGTTGACCATGGACTGATTTGCGCTGGCGAGATCCACCAGCCACAACTCGGTGTCGCGCAGTTCGAACCGGCAGTGATGGCGCGACAGCAGCGGATCGGCCAGTGCGATGTCGTTCTGGCTGGAGCGGCCGACGCGCGCGCCCGCGGCGGGAATGGCGAATTCGTTCTCCCGGTTCGGACCGGCTTCGACGACGACCTTGTAGAGGGGTTTGTTGTCGGCGCTCATGTAATCGGCCTTTGCCAGCTTCTGTGGATGGGCATTTCACGAATCGTGTCGGAGAAGGCTTTAGGTTCGCACAAATCGTCGCCTGTTTCCAGTTTTCCTTTTGCCGGCGCGCGCCCATGACCTTTTCCTGACGCAGGCCCATTCAACATTGGCTTGCGCCAGCCATTAAGTATGATACTCTTTGACGTTTATCCGCATTAGGAAAGGATTATATCATGAGTCTCCGCATTGCAATCATCGGCGCCGGAAGCCTCGGCTTCACGCGCCACCTTGTGCAGGACATGCTGCAGGTGCCCGAATTGCAGGACGCCACGTATGCCCTTACGGATATCAACGCGCGCAACCTGGGAATGATCACGCGCCTTCTGGAGCGTGATATCCGGGCCAACCGCCTGCCGGCCCGCATTGTCAGCACCACGGATCGACGCCGTGCTTTGACGGGTGCCGACTACATCATCAACACTTCGCGCGTCGGCGGACTGGATGCGTTTGCGCTCGACATCGATATCCCCCTGAAGTATGGCGTGGACCAGTGCGTGGGTGATACGCTTTGCGCCGGCGGCATCATGTACGGACAGCGCGGCATTGCCGCCATGCTGGACTGGTGTAAGGATATTCGCGAGGTGGCGCAGTCGAACGCGCTGCTGCTGAACTACGGTAACCCCAATGCCATGCTGACCTGGGCTGCCAACCAGTACGGCGAGGTGCCCACGGTTGGCCTCTGTCACGGCGTGCAGGGAGGCCACTGGCAGATCTGCAAGGTGATCGAGCTGCTCATCAACAAGGGCAAAAAGCCCGGCGACAAGGGGTATCAGGCGGTTGAAATGCGCGAGGTGGACATCATCTGCGCCGGCATTAACCACCAGACCTGGTACATTCAGGCGCAATATCAGGGCCGGGACTGGACCGACCGCCTGCTGGAAGGCTTCGAGCAGCACCCGGAGTTCCGCGAGACCGAGAAGGTGCGCATCGATGTGCTGCGCCGTTTCGGTTATTACTCCACCGAGTCCAACGGCCACCTTTCCGAGTATGTGGCCTGGTATCGCAAGCGCCCGTCGGAGATTCACAAGTGGATTGACATGCGGTCGTGGATCCTCGGCGAAACTGGCGGCTACTTGCGCGTCTGCACAGAGGGGCGCAACTGGTTCAAGACCGAGTATCCGAAGATCCTGGCTGATCAGCCGTGGGACTTGTCCAAGGCGCAGCGGTCGCAGGAGCACGGGTCCTATATCATCGAAGGGCTGGAGACCGGACGGGTCTACCGCGGTCACTTTAATGTGATCAACAGTGATTGCATCACGAACCTGCCGAAGGACTGCATTGTCGAGGTGCCGTGCTACGTGGATCGCAACGGCATTGCCGTGCCGCAGGTCGGTGAGCTGCCGCTGGGGTGCGCGGCGGTCTGCCAGCAGTCTGTCAATGTGCAGCGGCTGGCGGTCGAGGCCGCAGTGGATGGCGACGTGTTTATGTTGAAGCAGGCCATGTTGCTGGATCCGCTGGTGGGCGCCGTGTGCACGCCGCCCGAGGCAGCGCAGATGACAGACGAGATGCTGATTGCGCAGGCCAAGTGGCTGCCTCAATATCGCGAAGAGCTGCCGGCCGCGAAGAAGCGCTTCGCTTCCGAGCCGCGACTGGGGACCCGGAGCACGCGCGGTGCAGCGCGCAAGGGCGTGGCCAGCGTAAAGCAGGTGGCGAAGCGCAACGCGCAGACCGCGGCCAAGCGCAAGTCCGGCCGGAAGCTCAACATCGCTGAGCCCGAAGGCTGAACCTTTCGCTGCGCGAAATGTTTTGGCTGGGAACTGCAGTTCTCATGATGTCGAACGAGTATGCCCCTTACGGGCGCACTACGAACGGCAGCTTGGCGTTTCTAGGCTGTTTGTAGTGACGCCGTAAGGCGATTGCAGGTAGTGTCTAGTATTTACACGTGGCTGTCGGGCGGCCGGTCCACCCAGTCGAACGGCCAGGCGTCGGCGGCGCGCTTCACGCCCGCGGACCATTGGTTAAGTTCCTTGACGTTGCAGGGCGTATAGAGGATCGGCCAGCGTCCGTGGCGTGCTTCCGCTTCGGCGAAGGTCAGGTTGCTCTGCCAGAGATCGGCGACGCTCCAGTGGATCTTGGGGTGGATCGCGGCGCTTACGCGGTCGTTGCTCCGGACCCGAATGCGCCGTGTGTCCCGGCCGTTGATCCACCCGCCCAGGCCATGGAAGTGGAAGTCGTAGGTGGTCCCCGTCGGGACGGCCGTGCAGCGCTGGAGTTCCGCGGCATCCCACACAATGGGGCGCAGTCCGCGTGAGGCGGCGTAGGCGTTGAGGCGGTTGATCATGAACGCCAGCGTGATGCGCCCCAGGGCATCCCGCCGGTAGCCGCCGCCGACATCGCTGTGCACGCCGGGGAACCAGACTTCCTCCACCCGCTCCTCGGCGTTCATGAGTGTCGGGAGAAAGGCATTGCGCGTTTCGTCGATGGCCACGCAATGCACTGCCCGTTCCACGATCGCCGCCACGGTGAGGTTCTGGAACGGCACATCGCCGCGCCACCGCTGGCGCAGGGACGTCCACCAATTCACGAACCGGTCCAGCCGCGGAGACTGCGGAAAGCGTGTCGGCAGGATAAAGGCGCCCACCGTGTCCCAGCACCCCAGGAAGCCGACTTTCGCGGCGAGGCGTTGGCCACCGGTTTCGTAGCTTGCAAACCGGTTCTCCGCTTGCCGTGTGATGCGGTTGGAGAACCGGTGCCATGTAATGCTAATTTTTGACCACAGGCCGCCGGCTTGCGGATCCGCCAGCAGGGCGCAGAGGCGGCGCGCGCAGGCCGCCCCCCGGCTGAAGCCGAGAATGAACAGGTTATCGCCGGGTTTGTATTCCTTCAGGATGGTGGCAAAGGCGGACTGGCGGATGCGCAGCTCGTCGGCGCCGTTGAAACCATACCAGAGGCGCTGCAGTCTGTTGTAGTCCTCGGTGTTTCCGACGCCGCGGAAGTAGCGGGCAATTTGTGTCGGCGAGTCCGGGCCAAGGCACTGATACAGTTTGCGTACGTTGGTAATGACCTGACAGCCTTCCTCGCCGAGTTCGCCGTTCCAGGTGCCGTCAATCAGAATGAACACGTTGCGGCATCCCGGCGTGCCGGGGGCAGCCCCGGCCAGCGGCACCTCGTGCGACGTCGTAATCTGTTCCGTCAGGATTTCGTCGGACAGGCGCATGTTATTTGTGGAGGCAGATATAGACCACGAACACCGCATACAACGGACCGCCCAGCAGCAGCACATACGGGCTCATGGTGCGTTTCCACCGGATCCAGGCAAGCAACACGCCACCGCCGGCCAGGGCCACGGCGGCGGAGACCAGCGGTGCGCCGTGCAGTTCCCACGGCGTGAACAGCAGGCCGAAGACTACGGGAAAACTGCTCTGGAACACCATGGCGCCCGTGATGTTTCCCAGGGCCATGGTATCTTTGCGCTGGCCGGTCCAGAGGACGGAGTTCAGCTTTTCGGGCAATTCCGTGGCGATCGGCGTGATGATCATGGAAAGAATGAGCGGGGACAGCCCGGCCGCGGTGGACAGGCTGCCCACATAGCGCACGAACATGTCTGCGCCCCAGACCATGAGCGCCAGCGCGGCCGCCACCTGTGCGAGGATCAGCGGGGTGTGATCGCCGGTCCGGAAGAGGCGTGCCAGATGGAGCGGTTCCAGATCCTCGTGCTGTTCGCCATCCGCCAGGATCGTCCGACGGACATACCAGATATAGGCGATCAGTAATGTCAGTGCGACCAGCAACTTGAGCGGACGGAAGCAGACGAGATCGTGTGCAAACGTGACGAGCACCGCCGCGCCGTACAGAAACAGAAAGAAGGAGAGGTCGCGGCCGATCACCCGCGTGTCGGTTTGCATGGTCAGCTTGCGCTTGCCAAGCGCGGCGTAGGTCAGCACAGCCGCGCCGGTCACAAAAAAGCCCAGGGTGGCAAGCATGAATGGCGCCCCGGCAATGGCGCCGATCCCCACCTGCACCGAGTTCGGGTCGGCGTGGTAGACGAGGATGGCAATGACGGGGATGATGGTCTCCGGCAGGGCGGTGCCAACGGCCGCCAGAATGCTGCCCGTGGCGCCCTGGTGGAGGTTGAGGCGTGAGCCGAGGAGTTCAATCCCGTTGGTAAAGACATAACTGGCCAGCAGGATTAAGCCAAGACTGACCAGCAACATGACGGCATTAAATAACATCTGATTCCTTTTCTGCGGGCGCGGAAGCCCGGCGCACAGCCAGCAAGACTTGTATCAAATCGGATTAGCCGCCGCAATCGCAAGCATGCCGTACCGGGGACCGTACCATGGTCTTTTCCTGAAGCTTCACAATTTGTCCAACCGCCAAGACGCCAAGGTC
>JBAXVM010000018.1:0-20141 GCA_037129105.1 bacterium | reverse complement strand
GACAACGCGCACCACCCGCAGTCTGCCGTAGGTCAAGGAAACAGGGATGCGCCCCACTGGACATCAGCAAAAATACAACCAACTGGCATGGATAGCGCAGTCATTCTGCCTGTTTTGAGAGGTCTCGCAACCCGCTATCCGCGGGTTGCACAACTAGGAACCTGTCGGCAGAAGGCTTTGGATCGGTCCAAGGTCTAAGTCCGACAGGTTCCTAGGGGCTGTTGGTCATCATGTCCGCGACCAGCTTCGTGAACTTGCGCGGGTCCTTGGGCGATGCGCCTTCGGCCAGCAGCGCCTGCCCGTGCAGCAGTTCCACGTAATCGGTCAGGCGCGGGTCTTCGCGGTTCGCGTCGAACATCTGCTGCATCCGAGCCAGGAGCGGATGGGAGGCGTTGACTTCCAGGATGCGGGTTTCCTGCGGCACATCCTGATTCATGGCGCGCATCATGCGTTCCATGGATGGATTCATCCGCCCGGTGGCGGCCACCAGGCAGCAAGGCGAATCGGTCAGCCGCGTCGACAGCCTCACGGCGGAGATGTCGCCGGAGAGCTTGGACTGCATGAAGTCCAGCAGCGGCCGCAAGTTCTTGTCCGCCTCCTCGCGCTGCTGCTTGGCCTCGGTTTGCTCCTCTGCCGTGCCGAGGTTGAGATCGCCCTGATCGATCGCGCGCAGCTTGCAGCCGTCGTAGTTCTCAAGCTCTTCTGCCACCCAGGCATCAATCGGGTCTACGAACAAGAGCACGTCGCAGCCATGCCGCTGCACCGCCTCCAGCTGCGGTGACTGGCGCGCCGTGGCCAGGTCCTCTGCGATCAGGTAATAGATTTCGGTCTGCTTGGACGGCATGGCATCGCGGTACTGCCGGAGCGAAATGAGTCCCCCGCCGGCGGTGTTGGCCGAGGAGAACAGGACGAGGTCCTTGAGCTTCGCCTCGTTGTCGTGATCGAAGTGGAAGCCCTCCTTCAGGATGCGGCCGAACGCGCGGAAGAACTTCAGGTAGGCCTCCATCTCGTCGCGCTTCATCTCTGCGAGGGTGGCCAGTACCTTGCTCACGAGGTTGCTGCGGATCTTGCGAATCACGACGTCGTCCTGCAGCATTTCGCGCGAAACGTTCAGCGGCAGGTCGCTGGACTCCACCACGCCCCGTACAAAGCGCAGATATTCCGGCAGCAGCGCCTCGAAATCGGCGCCGATGAAAACGTTACGCACGTACAGCTGCAGCCCGGCGCGGCGCGGACCGGTGTGCATGAGCATGTCGATGGTTGGCTCCGGCGGGAGGAACAGCAGCGCGCGGAACTCAACGGCGCCTTCGGCCGCCACGTGGATTGTTTTCAGCGGATCGTGCCGATCGTGCGCGAGGTGCTGGTAAAACTCCCTGTACTCGGCCTCTGAAATCTCGGACTTGGACCGTTTCCAGAGCGCGCGCATGGTGTTGACCGGCGCTGGCGCCACGGCCGGCGGCTTGGCCATGTCCACGAATCGGATCGGGTAGGCGATGAAGTCGGAGTGCTGCTTGACCAGTCCGCGGACGTGCCACTCGTCCAAAAACTCGTCCAGCCCTTCGCGCAGGTGAATCGTCACGGCGGTCCCGGGGGTGGCGCGGGCGCCGTCGGAAAGCGTGTAGACGCCGTCGCCGGCTGATGTCCAGCGCACCGCGGTGGTGTTGGGGCCGCGCGCCAGGGAATCCACCGTAACCTGATCCGCCACCATGAAGGCCGAGTAGAAGCCGACGCCGAACTGTCCGATCGACTCGGGCGCATTCGCGCCCGCCTGCGCCTTGGCGGCCTCGACAAAGGCCTTGGTGCCGGACCGCGCGATGGTGCCGAGGCACGACTCAATGGTGGCTGCATCCATGCCGACACCATTGTCCTCGATGGTCAAGGTCCGCGCCGGCTTGTCCACACGAATGTAGATCTCCCATGTCGGCGCATCGGCCACCAGCGTCTTGTTGGTCAGGCCTTCGTATTGCGCCCGGTCCACGGCATCCGAGGCGTTGGAGATCAGTTCGCGCAGGAAGATCTCCTTTTTCGAATAGAGCGAATGCACGACGATGTCCAGCAGCTGACGGACTTCGGCTTGGAAGGCACAGGTTTTTTCAGACATGGGGGCGGCTTTCATCTAGGTTGTGGGTGAATCAAGGAGTGTTTTGTTGGCGAATGGAAATGTGAAACTGGAAACTGGAAACTTCGTGTTTCCTGCCCAGTTTCGAGTTTCCGGTTTTAATCATCACGACGACCACCGAGTAGTCCTGATTGCAGGAGATAATAGAGCAGGGTCATGATGGCGGAGACCGCAGCCGCCACATACGTCAGGAAGGCGGCATTCAGCACGCGCCCGGCGGCGACTTCCTGGCCGGGGCCGACGATGCTGGACGAGACCATGTGGGCCTTGGCGCGATGGCTGGCATCCCACTCCACCGGCAGCGTGACCAGCGCAAAGACCACGGTGGCGGAGAAGCAGACGATGCCGACCTTGATGATGCCCATCGCCAGTACGCCGCTGACGCTGTGCAGGCTCATCAGCACGAAGCCGATCATGATAATCCAGTAGGACGCCATGCTGCCGAACTGCGCCAGCGGCACCAGCACCGTGCGCAGTGCCAGAGGCGCAAACGCCCGCGCGTGCTGAATGGCATGCCCGGCTTCGTGGCAGGCCACGCCAATGGCGGACAGGGAGTTTGAGTCGTATACATCCGGCGAAAGACGCAGCACCTTCTTGGTGGGGTCGTAGTGATCCGAGAGGAAACCCTCGGTGCGCTCGACCTTGACATCAAACACGCCTTGGCTTTGCATCATGCGCTCTGCCGCCTTCGCGCCGGTCATGCCGGACGCCGCAGGTACGGTAGAATATTTTTTGAAGACGCCGCGCGTCAGCAGCGAGGCAATTAGCGACAGCACCAGGGCCGGCCCCAGCATCATCAGGTAGAGCGGATCAAACAAACCCCACATCATTGGCATTCTCCTGTTGTTTTTTGCCCCGTTGCGCAGGTCTCGTGACGCAGGCGGAACAAACCGTCAAGCCGCCATTATACAGGTTCGCGGGAAAATGCAATAGGGGGGCTTGGCGGGGCAGCAGTTCTCATTATGGCGAAACGAATGCCCTTACGGGCACACTACGAACGGCTATTTGCAATTTCTGGGCCGTTTGTAGTGACGCCGTAAGGCGTTTTGGAGTCATAATGAGAACTGCTGTTGGCGGGGGGCGCAAGTTCAGGAAGAAGGGTTTTTGAAGTACGGGACGGAAAAAAAGCGGCGGGCGTTTCCGCCCGCCGCCAAAGAACATGCGCCGCATTTCCTTACATCAGAAACAGCAGCTCCGCGTAGGACGGCAGCGGCCAGAGGCTGGCGGGCGTCAGGTTTTCCAGCGTGTCCGCAGCTGTGCGCATGGCGAGCATGGTTTCCAGCGTGGTGCCGGAATCGTGGGCGTGGAGCGACTTCTCCAGCTTGGCCGAGAGCTTGTTCAGGCTCTCGGACAGCGCGGCCACTTCCTTGATCGTACCGGCAATGCCGGAGGAGGCGCCCTTGGGCATGGCGGCCTGTGCGGATCCAAGCTCCGCCAGGTAGCGGTAGGCGGCCGGGAGGATCATCGTGCGGGCCATGCGCAGCGCGCAGTAGCCTTCGAGCGAGACGGTCTGCTGGTAGGCGTGCATGTACACTTCGTACCGGGATTTGGTCTCGCGGGCGCTGAACACGCCGTATTTTTCCAGCAGGGCAATGGTCTTCTTGTCCTCCAGGATGGCCAGCGCTTCCGGCGTCTTGATCAGGTTAGGCAACCCGCGACGGGCGGCCTCGGCCTTCCACTCCGCGGTGTAGTTGTCGCCGTCAAAGAGGATGCGCTTGTGCTTGCGGATGATCCCCTGCAGCACGCCTTGCAGCACGCTGTTCAGGTCCTTCCGGGTCTCTGCCATCTTGGCTTCGATCTCTGTGCAGAGCTCGTCCATAGCCCAGGCGGCGATCGTGTTGAGCACGACGTTCGCGCCCGCGCAGCTTTGGCTGGAGCCAACCGCGCGAAATTCGAACTTGTTGCCCGTGAAAGCCATGGGCGACGTGCGATTGCGGTCGGTCGCATCGCGCGGCAGCTTGGGCAGCGTAGAGACGCCGATCTCGATGTGGCCCGCGCTCTTGGAGCTCTTGGCGCCGCCCTTCTCGACCTGCTCAATGATGTCCGTGAGCTGCTCGCCCAGGAAAATCGAGATGATGGCAGGCGGAGCTTCGTTGGCGCCCAGGCGGTGATCGTTGCCGGCGGAAGCCACAGCCATGCGCAGCAGCGCGGCGTGGGTATCCACGGCCTTCATCATGATGCACAGCATGGTCAGGAACTTGGCGTTCTCGTGCGGCGTTTGCCCGGGTGAGAGCCAGTTTTTGCCATCCGGTCCGACGATCGACCAGTTGTTGTGCTTGCCGGACCCGTTGACGCCGGCGAACGGCTTCTCGTGCAGCACGCAGACGAGCCCGTGACGCTCCGCGACCTCCTGCAGCACATGCATGGTGACGACGTTGTGATCGATGGCCAGGTTCTGTTCCTCGAAGATCGGGGCGATCTCGAACTGCGCCGGGCTGACTTCGTTGTGCTGCGTGCGGGCCGGCACGCCGAGTTTCCACAGCTCGATGTTGACTTCGTCCATGAAAGCCATGATGCGTGGCTTGATGTGTCCGAAGTAGTGGTCTTCCATCTGCTGGTGGCGTGCCGGGCGGCTGCCGAAAAGCGTGCGACCGGTCTGCAGCAGGTCCAGACGCTTATCGAAAAGCGTCTTGTCGATCAGAAAGTATTCCTGCTCCGGGCCGAGCGTGGCAAACGGACGGGTGACGGCCTTGATGCCGAAGAGCTTGCCCATGCGAGAAAGCTGTGTGGCCAGCGCGTGCTGTGAGCGCAGCAGGCCGGTTTTCTTGTCCAGCGCATCGCCATGCCAGCCGCAGAATACAGTTGGGATGCAAAGAACGCATCCGCCTTTGGGGTTCTCACGCACGAACGCGGGGCTGGTGGGGTCCCAGGCCGTGTAGCCGCGCGCTTCGAAGGTTGCGCGCAGTCCGCCGGACGGGAAGCTGGATGCGTCCGGCTCGCCCTGGATCAGCTCCTTGCCGGAGAAAGTCGCCACCGAACCGCCTTCGCCGTCCGGCATCAGGAAAGCTTCATGCTTCTCGGCGGTCACGCCGGTCAGCGGTTGAAACAGATGGGTGAAGTGCGTGGCACCCTTCTCGAGCGCCCACGTTTTCATGGCGTCCGCCACTTCATCCGAAATGGAGTGGTCCAGCGCCTCGCCCTTGACAATGGTCGAAACGAGTTTCTGGTAGGCGTTTTCGGAGAGATAGTTCCGCATGGTCTTGAGGCTGAACACATTTGCGCCAAACTGACCGAGTTTGGTCGTGCCGCAGGTGCAACTAGAGCTCATTTTGAATAGGTTCCTTTCCATACATGCGCTGTTATCGATGTGCACTTTCAGGGGTCGCATGTAATATAGCAACACCTGTGCCAAAACGCGAAGTTAACTGCAACCTGCAGGTTGCGATGGGAGCTCAGAGGGTGATTTATGACCATCCGATCTTCCAGTCCGCGTGCCGTTTCTGCACAAATCGACCAGCAGACGTGCGGATAATCTGCTCAAGCAAGACTCATAAAAAGCCCCCGGATGCGCTACGCGCGGTTGCGGCCTTTTTTGTGTGCGTGGTTTATACCTGGTGGCTGCACCGGCAAAGGTGGCGCCAGAAAGATACATTTTTGTCGCGATCATTTGGTTCAAGCAGCCAGAAATGTCCGCAGATGGACGCATATCGTTCTGGCTCTGCCGCGGCGGGTCCTGCCACAAACCACCTGCCGATCAGGCGGCTAGAACCGCAGAATGTCGAACAAGGAACGCTGATTGTTGAAGTTTGCCGTGGCGATCCAAGGTCTAAGTCCGACAGTCTCCTAGCGCTTGACTGCGCAAGGGGCATGGTGTACTTTATACAGAACACATGTGCGGAAAACAGAGCATGACTTTGCCTGGAGTGGTTATGGCGGCCGAAACAGTGGGCGATAAGGGGCTGGGCGCACGGCTCATGCAACTGCGGGAAAGGCAGTCCGTGGGTCTGCGGGAGCTGAGTCGCCGGGCTGGTTTGTCTGCATCTTCGCTGTCGGCGGTCGAAAAGGGCCGGAGCAGTCCGACGTTAGCCACCCTGCAGCGCATCTTGCAGGCGCTGGGCACGGGTTTCGGTGAGTTTTTCGCAGCGCCTGTTGCGCCGGAGGCGGAGCCCGTATTCAGGTCTGGCAACATGGCCATCGTGCGCGATCCGCACCGGATCTATACCCTTCTTTTTCCCCGGCGGGATGACCTGCGGTTCGAGGCCCTGCACGAGACCCTGACGCCGGTCGAATCTGCGCCCGAATGGGAAATCCACGCGTTCGATGTGGGTGGTGTGCTCCTGAAGGGAGGCCCCGTGCGGCTGGAGATCGAGGGCCGCGGTGCGTGGCTGGTAAACCGGGGCGATGCGTTTTATATCAAGGCAGGGGAAAAGCATCGGGCGCGCAACGAAGGGGACGGGAATGCGGTGCAGATCACAGTCATGTGTCCGCCGCGGTACTGAAGCGAAACAGGAGAAACGATGAAAACATTGGCGATAAACGGCGGAACAAAGGCGAAGACGACACCCACTATTCCCATGTACCCGGGTGGTCTCGAGATCGGTGAGGCGGAGAAGCAGCAGGTGCTGGAGGTTTTGGACCGCAAGTACCTCTTCCGCTATTACGGGCCCAAGGACGTGCCGTCCAAGGTGAACGAGTTCGAGAAAGCTTTTGCGGCGCACATGGGCGCCAGGCATTGCCTGGCGGTTACCAACTGCACCTCGGCGCTGATCGATGCGCTGGTAGCGGTTGGCGTGGGTCCGGGCAGCGAGGTCATTGTTAACGGGTATACCTTTTTTGCCTCCTGCGCCGCGATTGTCGCGGCCAAGGCGGTGCCGGTCATCTGCGAGATTGATGACAGCCTGACCATGGATCCGGCAGACCTGGAGCGCAAGATCACGCCACAGACCAAGGCTGTGATCTGTGTGCACATGCGCGGCGCCCCCTGCGACATGGATCGCATTGTGGCCGTCTGCCGCAAGCATAACGTGAGATTGATTGAGGACGTGGCACAGGCTTGCGGCGGCACGTACAAGGGCAAGCGGCTTGGAACATTCGGCGATATCGGCTGTTTCAGCTTCCAGTATCATAAGATCATTACGGCCGGCGAAGGTGGCGCCTGCCTGACGAATGATTCAAAATTGTATGACCGCCTCATGGGCTATCATGACACGGCCGCCTGCTGGCGACCGGACCGCTTTGGCGAGGAACGCTACAAGGGCGAACTGTTCTGCGGTGTGAACTACCGGATGAGCGAACTGACCGGCGCGGTCATGCTGGCCCAGCTCGGGCGGCTGGAAGGGTTGCTCGCACAAATGCGCGCCAACAAAAACCGGATTAAAGATCGAATCCGGGATCTGAAGGGGCTGTCCTTCCGTCGGCTCAACGACGAAGCCGGCGACACGGCGATCTGCCTGATGTTCCGCGTCAACGATCGCAGCAAACTGGCTGACTTTGTGACGGCGCTGCAGGCCGAAGGCGTGGCAGCGGCTGGCGTTTTCAACAAGGGCATTCCGGACTGGCACATCTACAGTCATTGGAAGCATGTGCTCACCCAGGCCACACCCACAGCGGAAGGCTGCCCATACCGCTGCCCGCACTACAAGGGGGACGCGCCGGCGCACTACAGCCCTGACATGTGCCCCAGGACCAATGAGGAGCTCGCCAACATGGTGCACCTGGATATTCCCTCCCAGTTGACGCAACAGGATTGCGACATGATTGCAGAGGGAATACGCAAGGTGGCGGAAGCCATATTGTAGAGATGGCCGGGGACTACGGAACTGAGCCTGACCAAGCCTGCCCGAATTCCGATAGCGATTCGATTCCGAAGAGGATACGCACCCACAAGGCCCTAACCCAAAAAGAGGATCCCGATGAAGTATGACGTGTGCATGGAAATGGTGTTTACAGATCTGCCCTACGCGGAGCGGATCGCAAAGATCGCAGCCTGCGGCTTCGATTGCGTGGAGTTCTGGTTCCATGACGGCACCTTTAACGGTGTCGATTGCGCCAGCGGCCCCAAGGATGCGAGGAAACTGAAGGCCGCCTGTGCCGCCGCCGGAGTTTCCATCAACAATATGGTGGTCAACTCGCCCGATGGCAGCCTGGGTGGCGCGCTGGTGCGCGCCGAGGATCGATCCAAATATCTGGCGCGCCTGGAGGAAGTCATGACCTTTGCCAAGGCCTGCGGCTGCCGCCAAGCCATCACCTGCACCGGCAATCTGCAGCCGGGGCTGTCCCGCAACCAGATGCGACGCAACGTGGAAGAGACGCTGGGGCAGGCGGCGGCCCTGGCGGAAAAGAAGGGCTTTGTGCTCTTTCTCGAAAGCCTGAACACGCGCACCGATCACTTCAACTACTTCCTCGATTCCTCGGCCGAAGGCGCGTCCATCGTGCGTGCCATCGGCAGCCGCCATCTGCGCCTGCTGTACGACGTCTACCACATGCAGATCATGGAGGGGAGCGTCATCTCCAACATCGAGGAGAACCTGGATGTAATCGGGCACTTTCACAGCGCAGGCGTTCCGGGACGCCACGAACTGATGGACGGGGAGTTGAACTACCGCGAGATCGTCCGCCGCATCGCGGCTGGCGGCTATACCGGGGCGTTCGGGCTGGAGTATGCGCCGGCTGTGGCAGATCATGCCCGGTCGCTGCGCCTGACGCGCCAGTATCTGGCCGGCGCAAAGTAGCAGGCGCCATTCCGCTTGCGATCCGTTTTCAGAAGAAGTACGATGCCACAACTGTTCATTACCACGCAACAAGGGGAATTGTCATGATACTGGTCTGCACGCCGCCGGATGGAACAATAACGAAGATTCGTCTCAGGCCCCTGTCCAATGCACCGACCGTCACGATCGGCCGGGGCAAGGAAGCCACGATCTGCCTGGATGACCCGAAGTGCTCGCGCATTCATTGCGGCATACGGTTCTGGGATGACATCTTTGTTCTCCGCGACATGAAATCTCAGAACGGGACATTCGTGAATGACAAGCAGGTCGAGGTTTGCACGCTGGCTCCCGGCGATACGGTCCGAATCGGCGGCACCACGGTTCAGCTCGAGTCCGACAACATGAGCACGGACGCAACGATTCGCGCCTGAACGAAGTCGATCTGGAGACCGGGCATCCCGGTTGGCAGCGCGCATCGCGCGCGGTCCGGCTGCGGTTGGCAAGCCGGCAGTTTTTGTATTCATAACGTGCAAGCAGGAGACATGTCATGGCAGGTGTTTTTCGTTTCTCTTTTGGACCTTGGAACATCCATGAGGGCGCGGATCCGTTCGGCCCGCAGGTGCGCGACTCGATCCCGTTCAACCGCAAGCTCGCGCTCTATCGCAAGCTGGGATTTGGCGCCGTGCAGTTTCATGACGACGATGCCGTGCCGGCCTTGAACCGGCTTTCGCCGGAGAAGACCATTCGCGAGGCCCAGGCGGTGCGCGCCACGCTCGCGCGGCATGGCCTGAAGGCCGAGTTCGTGGCGCCGCGCCTGTGGGAGGATCCGCGCACGGTGGACGGCGGCTATACGTCCAATGATCCGAAGTGCCGGCGCTATGCGATCCAGCGAAGCCTGCTGGCGGTGGATATTGCCAACGCGCTCGATACGAAGCTGATTGTGCTCTGGCTGGCGCGCGAAGGCACGTACATCCGCGAAGCCAAGGATTCCGCCACGGCCACGGGTCGCATTCTGGAGGCCGTCAACGCGATGCTGGCACACGATAAATCCATCCGCATCGCCATCGAGCCCAAGCCCAACGAGCCGATGGACCACACGTACATTCCCACCACCGGCCACGCGCTGGCGCTCGGCGCCGCAAGCCTGGACCCGAAGCGCGTGGGTGTGAACATCGAGAGTGCTCACGCCATCCTGGCCGGACTGGATCCGTCCGACGAAATGGGCTTCGCACTGCACTTCGAAAAACTCTTCAGCGTGCACCTGAACGATCAGAATGGCCTGAAGTTTGATGAGGACAAGTCGTTCGGCGCCGTCGACCTGCGCCGCGCCTTTAACCAGGTCCGCATTCTCGACGCGCATGACTACGGGCGCCAGGGCGAGTGGGTGGGGTTGGATGTAAAGGCCATGCGGACGCAGAAGGACCGCGTCGCCACGAAGCACTTGTCCAACAGCCGCGAGTTTTTCATGAGCCTGCTGAAGGTCTCCCGCGGCTTGAATCCGAAGACTGTGGCGGCGTTGGTGGCGGCCCGCGACTACGAGGAGTTGGACCGTCTGATCGTCAACGCCATCATGGGGCGCTAGGAGACTGTCGGACTTAGGCCTTGGAACAATCTGGTGCTAAGATGCAACCAATTGACAAATAAAATGCTAGCATTGGAGGATGAAGAGGAAATGAGCAAGACGCGCACGATGGAGAAGCTGGGTTTGCAAGGCGGCATGAAGGCTGTCAGCCGGATTGAGGGCCGGGGCGAACCCAAGATTGGCATCGAAGAGTTCTTGTCTGTGGCGGAGCGCTTCGGCATTTCCTCCAAGGCCCGCGGGCGCATCCGGACCCTCCTGAAGCAGGAGGACTGGGGCGCGGGGCCGTTCCTGGCCAATTACTATTCCGGGCTCAAGGAAACCAAGGTGGAGGCCTATGAGGCCATGGCCCGGCGTGTGTTCGGCGTGTCGCAAGCCGTCGCGACGAGCAGCGGCACCGGTGCCTTGCATGCGGCCTTTGTGGCAGCCGGGGTCGGGCCGGGAACGGAAGTGATCTGTTCTGCAGTCGGGTTTATCGCCACCGCGCAGGCTGTTGTACTGGCCCGCGGTGTTCCCGTGTTCTGCGATGTGGATGCTTCGCTGGCCATGGATCCGAAGAAGATTGAGCCGTTGATCACTCCGCGTACAGTTGCCCTGGCTCCGACGCATGTCATGGGCAGCGTCTGCAATATGGGTGCCATCATGCGGATCGCCCGCAAGCACAAGCTACGCGTGGTGGAGGATTGCGCCCAATCCTGCGGCGCCCGCTGGCAGGGGCGGCGCGTGGGGACGTTTGGCGATCTGGGCTGCTTCAGCATTGCCGCGTATAAGATTGTCGGCGGCGGAGAAGGCGGGTTGCTGATCACGAAGGATCGTCGCCTGTGGGAGCGCGCGAGCCAGGTGGTGGAAAGCGGCGGTTTGTGGCGGCCCGAGCGGTTTGCTGCTGCCCGGTACCACGGGGAACTGTTCTGCGGCGCCAACTACCGGTTGTCCGAACTGGAAGCTGCGATCGATGTGGTGCAACTGCGTCGTCTGGACGCGATGGTCAACCGCTTCCGCGCCGTCAAGCAGCGTGTGCTGCAGAAGCTGGGAACGTACCAGGAGATTGTCCCGCAGATGCTCAACGACCTGGACGGTGAGGTCGGCTATGTGCTGCGCTTCTTCCCGGAAAGCGTCGAACTCGCCGAACAATTAACCGCGGCGCTCAAGGCCGAGGGAATTTCCTGTGCCACACGCGGTCGCAAGGCCGGCCCGGACTGGCACCTCGCCCGCGACATGTTCCCGGTGCTGACCCGGAACGTGGCGGACGGCGATAACTGCCCGCTCACATGCCCCATCTATCGTAAGCGCGGCGGGAATATCAGGAGCGCGAGTGTGAACTGCCCGGTGGCCGACGATTTGTTCGAGCGCATGGTCTCGGTGAATCTCAACCAGTGGTACTCTGCGCGTGATTGCGCGAATGTTGCCGCTGGCATCAACAAGGTGTTCTCAGCCTATTGCACTGCGGGCGGCAAAAACGCATGGCTCTGAGCATTCGCACGGCCGACGCCGGAGCGGTCATCCGTAAGCAATCAATCTGGAGATGGTAGCATGAGACTGGCGACATTATCTGTTTTGTCCAAACCGGAGATCCGCAAGATCCATAAGGCCAGCGTCGACATTCTGGCCAAAAAAGGTGTCAAGGTGCTGAGCCCGCGCATGCGGGAATTGCTGCAGGCCAAGGGGCTGCCCGTGGATGCGGCCAAGCAGATCGTGCGTTTCCCGAAGGAAATTCTTGAAGCGGCGCTGGCCACGATTCCCTCGCGCATTGAGGTGTGCAACCGCGACGGTCAACCTGCCTTTGTGCTGGGCGACGGCGTGCCGAAGATTGCGGCCGGCCATAATGCCGTCTTCTGGCGCGATTCCGTGACGGGTGAGACGCGCCCTTCGCGCATTGCCGACGTGGCGCGGTTTGCACAGTTATGCGATCGGCTGCCGCAGATCGACATGCTGGGTATTCCGGTGATGCCGCAGGACGGGCCGAACCCGGCAGACTCGCTGCTCTATGCGGTGAAAGCCTGCAGCGAGAACTGCCGTAAGCCGATCTACTTTTCGACTGACAGCCTGCGGATCAACCGCGGCTGCATCGAGCAGTTGCGCAAGGTCTTTGGTGGTAACTTCGACACGCAGGTGTATGGCATCAGCCAGCTCTCCCCCACCAGTCCGTTGTTTTGGGAAGAGAGTGTCTGCGAGGCCATCATCGACACCCTCCAGACCCACGTGCCGCTGGCCATTCTGCCGGAACCGAATGCGGGCGTGTCCGCGCCCTATACGCTGGCCGGACTGTTGACCATGAACAACGCCGAGTGTCTCTCCGGCCTGGCCATGATCCAGTTGCTCAAGCCCGGGCACCCGGTCCTGTACGCCAACTCCTGGACCACGACCGACATGCGCACCGGCGCCGCCCTGGTTGGCTCAATTGAAACAACAATCTGCCGCATTGCGGCCGCCGAGTTGGCGCGCTTCTATCACGTGCCTTCGCACACCACGGCGCCGAACTCGGACAACCACGCGCACGACGAACAGAACGCATGGGAGAAGACCTTCAGCCTGATGGCTGCAGTTGGCGCCGGCCATGACTTGATCGTCAACTGCGGCATGTTTGCCACAGGGATGACGTGCAGCGACGAACAGCTTCTCATGGATGCCGAAATCGCCGGCATGAGCCGTCGTCTGGCTGCGGGCGTCGAGGTGACCCAAGAAACCATTGCCGCCAAGCTGATCCAGAAGATTGGCCCGCAGGGCGAATCCTACCTGATGCAGGAGCACACGATGGAACGCCTGCGCTCAGAGGAGTATTTCGTCCCCGACCTGGCTGTGCGCGGTCCGCTGGCCATCTGGAAAGCGGCCGGCTCCAAGGATACGGCCGCGTTGGCCAAAGAGATGGCGGCGAAATTGGAAGCGCAAGACTAGGCTAGGCTAGACTAGGCCATCGAGCGCTCCGAGGAGAAGCGAGACCACAGAGAATGCCAAGGCGTGAGTCACGCGTTGGCGGCCCAGGTGGCCCGGGCGCTCCGCGCACGGGCATGCGCGAGCCACGCATTTGGATTGCTTCTTGCCCGTGCGCGGAGCGCCCGGGCCACCTGGACTTGGGCACATGAATAATCAAAGACACACGGGGAAATGTGTCGATGAGTCGGAAAGGGGCCAAGCATGATCAACGTCGGCATTATCGGATTGGGGCGTAGCGGCTGGGAGTTGCATGCGGAACCGCTGCGGAAGATGAAAGAGTACCGGCTGGTGGCGGTATGTGACCAGAGCGCGGCGCGGCTGGAAAAGGCGGCCCAGGCCTTTGGCGTGCGGACGACGCAGGACCCGCTTGTGATTATCCAGGACCCCCAGGTTGACCTGGTCGTGATTGCCGCGCCGAGTAATCTGCACGCCTCACTCGCCATTGCCGCGCTGGAAGCGGGCAAGCATGCCCTGGTGGAGAAACCGATGGCCATGACGCTGGCCGAGGCCGATGCCATGGTGGCGGCGGCCGGTCGAGCCAAGCGCCTACTCACGGTCTTTCACAACCGCCGCTGGGACCGTGACTATCAGATGGTGAAGGCCATCGTGCAGAAGAAGCTGCTGGGCGAGTTGCTGACCCTGGATTCGCGCGTCATGACTTTCGGGCCGGAGTGGACCACCTATGGCGTGGCGGAGTTCAACCCGCAATGGCGCATCCAGAAAGCCCATGGCGGCGGTTTTCTGGCGGACTGGGGCCCGCACCTGGTGGAGCAGATGCTCGACTTGACCGGTCAGTGGCCGGACAGCGTCACCTGCCAGCTCCGTGCCCAGATCTGGGCCAAGGAAGTCGAGGACTATTTCCATCTGCGGCTCGCCTTCCCGTCCGGTCTGCTGGTTACACTCGAGGGGAGCAATAACGCTCGTACTCCGCTGCCGCGCTGGTTCGTGGCCGGGCGCGAGGGGACTCTCGTGGCAGACGGCGCCTGGGGCAAGTGGACCGATATGCGCGTCCGCGGGTCCGTCGCTGACATTCCTGTGGATATTCTGCCGCGCGACGTCGGACCGAGCAGCGGCGGACGCTCCTATGATGTGGGCGATGAACTAAGCGCCCAGTTTTATGGCGACCTGGCTGAGGCACTGGCCGCTGGCCGGCCATCCGCCATTACGGCCCAACGCGCCCGCGATGTCATGGCCATCCTCGATGCCGCGCGCCAGTCGCATGCCGAGAACCGCACGGTTGCCATCGCCGCGTCGCTGTTGTAACGGCGGTCTTCGCCGCCCGCCGGGTCGCTGCTTTAACGGCATGCTCCGTCCGCCAGATTCTATAGCGGCGGTCCCCGACCGCGGATGCTCGCACCAACAGTTTTGCGCTGTCGCGTAGCCCCAGCCCGCCCCGGGCTGAGGGCGTAAACGTCCTGCAACCTTTGCGGAGAATGCCTGGCTTGTCCGGATTGCAGGTGGTTGGTTTTCATTTCCACACGTTTAAACGTGTGGAAATTTATCAGCCGGTGAGCACGGTGAATCGTGTTCTCGAGACAGATCTGTTCTTGTCGTAGCGCGTCAGATAAGAGATCATCCATGCAACAAATCTTGGAACCGACTCGTTGGAGCTTCAGCGACAACTGGACGTCCTTGTTATTGAAGCCGAGCACGATATCGCAGCCATGGAATCGAACGAACGAGAGGTTTGAAACCGTATAACGCGGGAAGCGCCTGACGGCGCCACTACAAACCGCGCTTCGTGAGTAACGCCTCGTATGGGTGTTTGGCGACGCAACGAATCGCGGTTGCTCATCCGAAGAAAGGAATCACACATGCGCACCTTTGATCTGAACGACACCTGGCAATTACTTGAAACCCCGTTATGCTCCGGCGCTTCTGCGGCGGCTTGTCTGCCTGCGGCCGCCTGGGATGCGGCAATCGATGCCGTGGTGCCCGGTGAAGTGCATCTGGACCTGCTGCGCCATGGGCGCATTGCCGAGCCGCTGTATGACCGCAACGCGGCCGCATGTGCCTGGGTTGAGGAGCGGGCCTGGTGGTACCGGCGCACGTTCGTGCATGACGGCGTGGCGGGTGTGCGGGCGGAGCTGGTTTGCGATGGGCTGGACCTGAATGCGGCGCTGTGGCTTAACGGGATCGAGATCGGTCGCTCGGCCAATGCGTATATTGCGCATCGCTTTGATGTGACTGGCGTGCTGCGCACCGGCGCGAACGAGCTGGTCATCCGCCTCGACACGGGTGTGGCGGAGGCCAAACGCAAGCCGCTGGCCAAGTACGGCATCAACGCCGATGGCGCGCCGGAAAGCAAGTGGCTGCGCAAGCCCGCGTTTACCTTTGGCTGGGACTGGGCGCCGCGTCTGGTCAACTGCGGCATCTGGCGCCCGGTCCGACTGGAGTTTCTCGACGCCGTGACGCTGCGGGATGTCTGGGTGCGCACCCGGCTCGCCGAAAAGGGCAGGGCAGTTGTGACGGTCGTGGCGGAAGTCGAGAATGTTGGCTCCGCGCCTGCGGACGCGACGCTGCGGCTGGCCATCCCCGGCATCGGCGAACAGACGCTGGAACTGCCTGGCCTGGCGCCGGGTAAAAAGCGCGTGGAGGCCGTGTTCGAGGTGGCGCGTCCGCGCCTGTGGTGGCCGCGTCCGCTGGGCAAGCCGCACCGCTATACGCTGGAAACAGAGTTTTCCTGCGGGGGCGCGGCTGGCGTCTCCCGCCGCACCTGCTTCGGCATCCGCGAAATCAAGCTGGTGCAGGAGCCGCTCCGGGATGTGCCGGAGGGGAAAAGCTTCACGTTTGTAGTTAACGGCGAAAAGGTCTTTGTCAATGGCGCCAACTGGGCCCCGTCCGATGGCATCCTGGCGCGTATTACGCCGCAACGGCGCGAGAAGCTGCTGACGCTGATACGCGATGCCAACATCAACATGCTGCGCGTCTGGGGTGGCGGTATTTTTGAGGAGGATGACTTTTACGACTATTGCGATGCGCATGGCATTCTGATCTGGCATGACTTCATGATGGCCTGCTTCATCTATCCCGGCGACGACGCCGGATTCCGGCAGCAGATTGCCGACGAGACCCGGGCTGCCGTAACCCGCCTGCGCAACCACCCGTCGATCGCCGTGTGGTGCGGCAGCAATGAGTCGGACTGGGCTTTCGATAACAACTGGTATCCCGGCTGCGAGGCGAATACCAGCCTGGTGCTGGAGCACGAACTGATCCCCGGCCTGATGAAGGAGCTGGATCCGGACCGCCCCTACCGGCCGACGAGTCCTTTTGGCGGTACGGACGTGAATGACGAGGACCAGGGTGACCAGCACTGGTGGTCCATCAGCATTGCCACGGGCGGCAACGACCAGATTGACTACCGCAATTACCGGCGCGCGCACTGCACGTTTAATTCGGAGTTCGGCTATTTCGGCATGCCGGCGCTGGAGTCCATGCAGGACTATCTCCCGGAGAGCCAGCGGGCCATTGACGCCGAAGGCTTCCGCTTCCACACCAATCGGCATGGCTTCATGGAGAAGGGGCAGAAGGGGCAGCTTAAGGTCTTCGCAGCCATTGATCTCCTGGCCGGCGACTCGTCTGCCATGACGCTGGAACAGCTCGTGGAGGCCTCCCAACTCTTGCAGGCAGATGCGCTCAAGACCGCCACGGAGCAGGCGCGCCGGCGCAAGTTTGATTGCGGCGGTAGCATGTTCTGGATGTTCCCGGATTCCTGGGGTGAGATCGGCTGGTCCGTGGTGGATTACTACCTGCGCAAAAAGGCGGCATACGACTATGTGCGTCAGGCCTGCGCGCCCGTGCTGGTCTCCATCAAGGAGGAAGAATGCGGGGTCTCGACCTGGATTGTCAACGACACGCGCCAGCGCATCCGGGGGACACTGGAGTGCTCACTGGTTTCGTTCGAGGGGAAGGTGCATTCGTGCAGGACGCAGGCCGTGGACATCCGGCGCAATGCCTCGGTGCGGTGTGTGCTGGACCGGATGAACCTGATGCGCAGCGGCGACTTTTATCACGCGCGGTTGACCGGACCAGATGGCGTGATTGCGGAAAATGTCTTCTTTTTCCTGAACTTCAAGTCCGTGAAGATGGCGCCGGCCAAGATGAGCACAACGGTGCTGGAGCGCAGTCCGGGTCGCGCGGTGCTGCGGCTCACGACCGACATGTTTGCGCATTTTGTCCGTGTGGACCTGCCGGCCGGGCTTGATACCAGCGACCGCTGTTTCGACCTGCTGCCCGGAAGTTCACGCGACATTGTCCTGCAAGGCGACGCCTCGCTCGTGGACGCCGTGCGCGTGCGCTGGCGCAACGTGTCCTAGTGACCAGATAACGCGACTGAAAATATAGTGAAAGAGGGTAAAGCTTTGAACGTGGTGACACGCGTTTCGAGGGGTGAGCCCGTTTCGAGGGGTCAGCCCTGAAGCGAACAAATTGCGTTTGCGGGTGGGCGGGAATGTGATATAGGGATTGCATGGCACGACAATTGCAATTGGAATTCAAGGGGCGATCTGGCACATGACGGTGCTGAGTAATGGCAAGGAAGATTTGTATGAGGATGATTCGGACCGCGCTTATCTGTTGAGGCTGCTGAGCGAGAGTGCGGTGCAGCACGGGGCGCGGGTGTATTTGTTCTGCCTGATGCGCAACCAGTTTCATCTGGTGGAGGAGGGGTCGATGTTGGCGCAGGTCTGTGGCGTGAATCGGTCGGAACTGCAAGCGCATCGTCGTTCGAGTTGCGGTAAGGGCTTGGCCTGCCGGATGCTTGTGAAGTGCGCGAATCTGATACAACGCGAAGTGGCAGCCCGGCTCGGATTGACCACGGGTTCAGGCGTCAGCTACCAGACCCGGAAATTACACCGACAGATTTAGATCCGCGCGGAAGTCAGCCAACTGGTCTAGAAAATTACAAAGGCCTTTTAGGCCATAAGCGGGACGAGATGAATCGTAGTTATTTGTTGACTTCAGGGCTGACCCCACGAGGCCAATGTTGATCCTGACACCGGCAATCGATTGTTTTTGGATGAAGACGGCCCAAATGAAGGTCAGGGAGGCGTAAGAGTTGGCATTATGTTCTTTGCCGCATACCTAAACATCCGAGATAGAGACTCGGGTTCAGGTCGCAGAAGACAAACCGCTGAACATGCTGTGCTTTTGAACATCGACAATTTTTATGGAAGAGGCGAAACGCAACGTTACGTGAAACCAGGGCTAGATGAATGGGTTACTGCAGGGACCTTGTATGTGCCAGTTCCTTTAGATCCGCTCAGTCGGTGAATCTGTGTCAAGGGAGAATACCGTGAATGTTCGATTGTTTCATTTACTGGTTCTTGCAATTCTGTCGGCAAGAATATTTTTTGCAAAGGGGGAGGAATCGCTTAAGTATCAGTTCGGGAAGGATGAATTGTGCTTTTCAAGCGCTCCACTAACTAACGGATGGAGATCAATAGATAGTGATGGATTACGGAGCGTAATGGGGGGAAAAGGAAAAATTGAAACGGGAAGACTTCCGTTACGCGAAGGAGTAACACTCTATCGTCGCCAACCTAATGGTTTGTTTGTTGAGATTGAGAACAAACGTTGTCGCATATCGTGGCAAAACATTGGCGCATACCTTCATGAGATTCGCGACGCTGACCAAATGCTCTGTTTGCTGAATGTTCTTCACTATGATTTCGAGCATACCAGGATTGGTCTTGCCGGGTTTTCAAACATAGTTCATCTTGCAAGGTCACATACAAACGAATTGCCATTCGTGGTAACATATGGACTAGTTGAAGAAGACACCATTCATCGGGGAGTGTTTGAAAGGGATGGCTTGTGGGCTGCTCATTTTTTATGCAGAGAAGCTGCATCAGTTGTGGAATACAAATATGCCGTATCCAACAATAGTGTAGCGCGGCTCAGGCGCGTGATAGTGGAAGGCCCGGATAACCCCGTAAGTTTTGGTGCGTTAGAAGTTCTTCAAAGGCCAGCCGCGAAAGAGGCGCGCTATCAGTTGTTTCAGCGATGTTATGGATATCTTAGGTCGCAAACGATAAATACTAATCTCGCAAGTAAAGCTGATACAAAAATCAAGATCAAAAGCAAAGAAGCAAGCGCTGGCGAACCGGTGAATGTGCCGCACGAAGAGTAGACTTCGGCATACTGGCTAGCAGTTGAACCATCCAGCCGCAACATGTAGGAAACGTTGGCATTGTCACGACACACGATGTTGCGGCTGGTTGATTCAACTGCACAACCAGTTATGATGTTTGGGTAGGTTGCTTTCTCGATCAGACCTGATTTTACCAATAGGGCTAGCGACGCTTAGTGTTTGCAAAACATGGAACGAATAGTTGCAATTCTTGGGTTCCTGTGTGGCTTGGGCACGCTGTTGTACGTATTCGCGATTCGTTCGCCAACGCCGGTACGGTCTGCATCTGAGCACCCGGGCTTGAATGCTGCTACACCTGTTTCTGCGGTAGCGACCGTTTCGTCTAATGCGGCCACGAATTCTGTTTCACGGTTAGCACTTGCGCAACGGCTTCGCGATGATTTGCGGCTGAACGCCGAGCAAGCCGCAGAACTTGCGCGTATACTGGTTGCCTGCGAGGAGAGTGTGAAAGCCGCCCAGCAACACCCTGACGCGCTCTGGCGCGACCGGCTGGTGAAGCGCGCGCATCGGGATGCGTATGATCTCGTGATGCCCATGCTCACGCAAGTGCAGCGGGATGATTTTGCGGTCTGGCTGGAGGCGCCGTCGAATCAGGAGATGGCGGGCTTGTTCCAGCGCGGGGCGGGGTGCATGGGGTGTGGCGGTGCTAGTAACAAGACTGTGGCAAGCGGCGGGTCCGGCGGCCCCGCCCTACCTGGCGCGTCGAATGAA
>JBAXVM010000179.1:0-6219 GCA_037129105.1 bacterium | reverse complement strand
CCACACTCTCCCACACCCCACACCCCCACACTCTCCCACACCCCACACCCCCACACTCCCAAACAAAGGAACTCCCCCCATGAAAGTCCTCATCACCGGCGCCTGCGGCATGGTTGGCCGCAAACTGATTGAAGAACTTGAACAGGCTGGACATGAACTGCGGCTGGTTGATCGCGTGCTGCCGGAAAATGCCACGATGTTCAACCCCGGTTCGCCTGACCGGATGGCCGCGCCGTTTCAGACACGCTGGCCGTTCATCGTGGCGGAGATCACCGACCCTGTCGCCATGGACCGCGCGGTTCAGGGTCTGGACGCGGTCATTCACCTTGCGGCCGGCGTGACCGGTCTGCCCGAACACGGCGTCGAGACGTTCCACCTGAACGCGTGCGGCACGTACATCATGCTCGACGCCTGCCGCAAGGCCGGCGTGAAGCGCTTTCTTTGCGCCTCCAGCATCAATGCCTACGGCACCATCTACTGGCGCCTGAGCGGCAAGCCTTCGGTCTATACGCGGATGCCGCTGACCGAGGATTTCGATCCCGTGCCCGAAGACGCCTACAGCCTCAGCAAGCATGTCAACGAACTGACCTGCGCGGCCTTTCATCGCGCCTTCGGCATGGTCACCGCCTCCTTCCGCTTCGCCGGGGTCTGGAAGGACGAATGGTATGACAGCGCCATGAAGAAGGGGCTGGAGCCGACCACGGGCTGGAGCGACGACCTCTACCAGTGGGTCCACCGCAGCGACGTCGTGCGCGGCATCCGCCAGGCGCTGGAATGTCCGACCCTGCCGGGTTTCGGCGCGTATGTGCTGGGCGCACCCGACACGCGCTGCCCCGAGCCCACCATGGAACTGCTGCGGAAGTTCCGGCCCGATCTGGCGGCAACGGTCAACCCGCTGTTGCAGGGGCGTGAGCCGCTGATGTCCATCCGGAAAGCCCAGCAGACGTTTGGCTACGCGCCACAGTACCGGCTTGCGCCGTAGGGGGCGTGTGGGGGAGTGTGGGAGTGTGGGGGTGTGGGAGTGTGGGAGTGTGGGTGTGTGGGCGTGTGGGTGTGTGGGTGTGTGGGTGTGTGGGAGTGTGGGTGTGCGGGAGTGTGGGAGTTTTCCGGTCTTCGGAGGATCTGATTTCAAACGGCGTTGCGGTTTCCGCCTGAAGTCTCAAAGAGGTATTTTTCCCCCACGCCACACTCCCAAACCCCCACACTCTTGCCAAACCCCCACACTCTTGCCGTACTCCCACACTCTTGCCGTACTCCCACACTCTTGCCGTACTCCCACACTCCCACACTCTTACCACACTCCCACACTCCCACACTCTTACCACACTCCCACACTCCCACACTCTTACAACACTTCCCCAATAGGAGCTGTTCCATGACTTCTCGACAGGCATTCCAAGCGATCATGGCCTGCCGGCCCGCAGCCCGTATGCCGCTGCTGGTCATCGATCCCTACGAGGCGATGACCGTTGACCTCTGGCGCGCGGCCGGCCATGTGCCGGCGGGCGTGAGTCCGTCGGACGTGTTGCGCATGGATCCGTTCGCGCCGGTCTGGCTGAATCTCGGGCCGATCCCCGTGTTCGAGCGGCGGCGCTTGTCGGAGAATGCGCACGAATATATCGAGACGACAGAGATGGGCTGCACCGTGCGTTCTCTCAAGGAGGCGCCCGGTATGTATTACGGTCACGTCGACCATCCGGTCAAAACGTCTGACGACTGGCAGCGCTACCGGGAGCGGTTGGACGCTGTGACACCCGGACGCCTCTGGCCGGAGTTGGAAGCCTTTGTGGCGCGTGTCAACGCCTCCGAGACGCCGACCTGCCTGACCCTCTACCCGTGGTTCTTCCGCTATGGCTTCTACCTCATGGGCATGGAGCGTTTTCTGCTCGCCTTCTATGACCAGCCCGCGCTGATCCATGACATCTTCGGCCATCTGAGCCGGATGACGCGGGATCTCATCCGGCCCTTGCTGCCGCGTGTGCGTTTTGATTGCGCCTGCTTTGCCGAGGACTTGGCCTTCTGCACCGCGCCGCACATTTCGCCCGAGATCTACCGCGACTTCTGGCTGCCGCATCAGGACCCGGTCACGGCTGAACTGAAAGCCGCCGGCATACCGGTCATCTCCCTCTACACGTCCGGCAACTGCGAGGCCCTGCTGCCGCTTGCGATGCAGCACGGCATCAACGCCACCTGGCCCTGCGAGCGGAATGCCGGCATGGATCCGTTGCACCTGCGCCGCAAGTTTGGCCCGGACCTGCGCCTGATCGGCGGGGTGGGGCACACCTGCCTCACGCGCGGCCGGGCCGCCATCGATGCCGAAGTGCGCCGCCTCCGCCCGCTGATCGAGGAGGGCGGCTTCATCCCCATGCTCGACGACATGATCCCGCCGGAAGTTGATTACGAGAGCTATGCGTACTGCGTGGAAGCCCTGCGGGCCATGTCACGGTAGCGCCCAAACTGTTAAATATGCTGAGAACCTGTAAGGGGCCCGCGGGCGTCGGCGAGCGACGCCCCTACAGTGGACTTATGACGCCGTGTCTAGTTACGATGCAGCAGTGATCATCTGCTTCATTCGAAAGTTTGCCAGGAGGATTTCAGCATGGAGGAGAACCTGATGTGTGCGCTGCTCACCGCCAACCTGAGCTTGACCGTGTTTCTCGCCATTGATGATGTCTCGCTGCCGTTCCGCAAGAACGTGGGGCTCTACCTCAGCAAGCCTGTCGTGCGCCGCGAGCCGGTGCTGGCGCCCAGCCCCTTTGGCAGCGCCGCGCCGGACAATTCCGCCGCGCATTTCTACGGCACGGTCCTGCACGACAATGGCAAGTTCCGCATGTGGTACTACGCCGCCCACTGGGGCAAGAACCCCGACTGGCCGCCGCAGATGATGCGGCAGGTGGCGAAATCCCCTGGCTGGTTTCACGGCGAATGCCCGCTGTTTCAGGGGCCGATCTGCTACGCGGAGAGCGACGACGGGATTGCCTGGACCAAGCCGGCGCTGGGGCAGGTGCTCTTCAAGGGCAGCCGGGCGAACAACGCCCTGGCCCTGCCGCACGCGGTCGTCGGCAGCGCCGGCGTCATCAAGGACGAGACCGAACCGGACCCCTCGCGGCGTTACAAGATGGTCTACGAGTTCTTTCCCGATCAGAGCGAGCCGCCCATTGCGGAGTACGGCACGAAGCCCTCGGTGGCCCTGGCAGTATCGCCCGACGGGCTGCGCTGGACCGTGATCGGCATTCCTTTCCGCAGCCAGTTCGTGGAGCCGTCATCGTTCATCAAGCACGAGGGTCAGTATGTCATCCATTATCAGGTCATGGATAAGTGGGCGGGCTATCTGGCGGAGGGCGGCACGCCCTGCGGCCGGACCGGCGTGGCGCGCGTATCATCCGATTTTGAGCACTGGCCGGACGTGCTGGCCGAGGCCTTTGCCCTGGCTGAGCCGGAAGACCGGAGCAAGCGGGGCCAGAGCGGCTCATACGACCAGGTGCATCTGGGCGTCGGGGCGGCAAGTTTCGGCAACGTCTGCGTGGGCCTCTACGGCCTGTGGCACAACGCGGATTTTTCCAAGGCCTTCGACAGCATCTCCTGCGATTTCGGCTTGCTGGTCTCCAATGACGGCGTGCATTTCCGCGAGCCGGTAAAGGGGCATCGGTTCCTGCGGCGGGAGGAGTCGCCGGTCACACCCGTGCCCGGACATGCCTTCAACACCGTCCTCTGTCAGGCCAACGGCATCCTCAATGTCGGCGACGAGACACGCATCTACCACGGTCGATGGCGCAACGTTGGCGGAAACCAGCTGAATGACGTGCTCAAGTATTACTCCGGTGAAGTTGCCCTGGCCACGCTGCCGCGCGACCGCTGGGGTGCGCTCGGGCTCAACCCGGATGCCACGGCCGGCGAGGTGTGGTCGAGCGTCGTCACGCTGCCGCCGGCCGGTTGTGAGATTGTCCTGAACGCCGACGGCGCCAGGGGCATGCGCGTGGAGATCGCGGACGAACGCCTACATCCGATCGCCGGTTTCTCCGGCCCAGCCAGCGGCAAGCCCGATGTCGAGGGCGGCCTCGATTGCCTTGTGAAATGGCCGGGGGCGAACCTGTCCGCACTCGGGGGGCGGCGCGTGCGGCTGGGCGTTCACCTGCAAGCGTCAGGGCCGAACGCGCCGCGACTGTACGCCGTGTACCTGCGGCCGGGGCAGGAGACGGCCCGGATGACCACCGTCTCCGGCACCGCTTACGCGATGCTGCCGCCGCATGACGGCGCACCCGCGCCGACGCTGCTGTTGCTGGCCATGGCCGGAACCGACACGCTGGCCACCGAACCGTATTGCCGGGTCGGCCGGCTGCTGTACGGGCAGGGATGGAACGTGGTGTCGCTCGACCTTCCCTGCCACGGCGACGACCGTCGCGCCGGGGAGCCGGAGCAACTTGCCGGCTGGGCCGCGCGCACGGCGGCGGGCGAAGATGTTGCCGCCGCCTTCCGGCAGCGCGTGAACGATGTGGTGGCGGACCTCGTCGCCCGGAAGATGGCCGATCCGGCGCGCCTGGCGGCGGCGGGCACGTCGCGCGGCGGGTTCATGGCGTTCCAGGCCGCCGCCGGCAACCCGCTCATCCGCGCCGTGGCGGGGTTTGCGCCGGTCACGGATTTGCTGGCGTTGAGCGAGTTCTCCAGCCTGAAAGACCCTGCGCTGGCCGGGCAGCTTGCGCTGACGAATGTGGCCGGAAAGCTGGCGGAGCGCGCCGTGTGGATCACGATTGGCGATCACGACGGTCGCGTGGGCACGGATCGCGCGGCCGCGTTCGCAAACGCGCTGAGGCAGGCGGCGGAGCAGCAGAATCTGAAAGCGCGCGTCACCCTGAACGTGGTCCCGGTTCCGGGCCACACGTCGCTTCCGGCCTGGCACGAGCAGGCGGCGGACTGGTTGAAGCAGGCGGTTGTCGTCCAGGGGAAGTAGCGAACCGGGCAGGGCGGATCTCCGCGACGCCAAGCGGGCGTGCAATTTGTGTTTCGCCAAAGGGACGAAATTCCGTCTTAGGCGAGGTTTTAGGGCCGATGCATTGGGGTTGCCAAAAGGCGCAGGGGCGTGGTATGATTCTACGTATAAGTTTTGAAAAGGTGGACGTGCGCAGCGTTACACATGGTGTTCTGTGGACGATTCCGAGCGTGCGGGCAACAACCCTGCGAGCACGGGGAGATGGATGATGAAAGACAGGTTGCAATCGGGTTTGTCCAGTGCGCAAGGGCGTGGTATGGTTTTTTGTATATGCAAGATGTAAAGGTGGCATTATGCAACTATACGAAATTAGTCTGTTGGCAATGCTGTGTGTGGCGGCGACAACCACTCAAGCTGGGACAACGGTCCTCTTCAGCGACAATTTCAAAGCTGGGCAGGCGTGGTCCGGCATGAACAACGCACTGACCTATGCCGGACGACAGAGTTGTACCGTGGCGGCGGTTCCCGTGACCTGGAAAAACGGGACCACCACCAGTTGGATCGACCAGATAGTTGCCACGGGTGGTCCTGGCGGTGCAGGTGGCGGATATTTTTTTGTGGCGTGCGACGGGAACTATACGGGCGCGAGCGAACTTTACTACTCGCCGGGGTCGCCTACGGGGTTAAACTTTACCAACGCCCCGGGGACCAAAGGGTACACGGCCATCGACATGGATCTCAACCCCTGCCGTAGTGGAGTTTTGTCTTCCTGGGTCTCGATCAACTTCGGATGCAATGCACAGACTGAGTATGCAAAGACCTCTACCGGCATGGGTGTTCTGATTCGAGGGGACGGGCTATTCAGTGTTTACAACAAAACTATACAAGTCGTGACCAACGCGCCCAGCGTCTTCACCAACAGCTCGTGGCACCACCTTCAAATTCGAATCTACACGCCCGGATACAACAGTAGTTATGCAAATACCATCGCTGTTTACGATAATGGCGCCACGCCGTTCACAAACCTAAACGTGAGCGCGGGCAACGGGTTCAGCAAAAATTATATTTCCATCGGCGGCAATTCTGCTAACGGAAATGCCGAAACTCCTAACCACGGATTTGGCAATTTCAAGGTGTCCCTGGTCGGTCCTCCGAACGGCAGCGCGGTCTACTTTCGTTAGTGCGAGCGGAAAGCTGTACGGTCCAATCTGTACGGTGGCCGTTGATTGGCGGGTCTCACGCGTCGGTTCGAGAACGAGAACGAGGACAATTACGACAATGTCCATTCCGGT
>JBAXVM010000178.1:0-6245 GCA_037129105.1 bacterium | reverse complement strand
AGCGATGATTCAACGCGAACAACGGCCTGGTGCTGACCGCTGCCAGCGCTGGACCGGTCCGTAGCTGCAGGTCAAGAAAGCAGCGGCAGCACAGGCCGGACGTTCGCGCCGAGACGGATCACGATCCAAAGCGGCCGTTGGCGGCGATTACGATTGCGATTGCGATTCTCGATTACGATTACGATTTCGAAGACAGAAGAAGGCGTTGATTTTTTGATCGGGTCGCACCGAAGCGATCAGTTCATGCTTGGCACAAAGTTCAGAAACGACGATGAATGGCGGCAGCAAGCTCCCCGGTGGGCTTGCCCCACCGGAAGCACCGACTGGGCGCCAGCGCCTCGAAAAACTAAACGTGGCGGGCGCGAGGAGTAGTCGTGCCGGCTTTTCCTCGCACGTTCCTCTTGTTAGTTCTGGCCGATGTTGCGTGTTGCGCGCGCATCTTTCGCTCCGGCGGCGCAAGGCCGCCGGAGGCGGAGACTTGGCTGAAAAGGAGCGCCTTTCCGGCGAGATCAGAAAGCCTGACCTTATTCCGCCAGCAGTCGCTCGGCCACGCGCGGCAAGGGGACCACCTCGCAGGCGCCGCCGCATGCGATGGCTTCCTTGGGCATGCCGAACACGACGCAGGTTTCCTCGGCCTCAGCCACGGTGAAGGCGCCGGCCTGCCGCAGGGCGAGCAGCCCTTCGGCGCCGTCTTTTCCCATGCCTGTGAGGATGGCCGCGCGGGCATTGCGCCCCGCGTGCTCGGCGACGGACTTGAACAGCACCTCCACGCTTGGGCGCTGCCGGCACACGAGGGGGCCGGTGCGAACCTCCACGTAGTAGCGCGCGCCACTGCGCCGGAAGATCATGTGCTGATTGCCCGGCGCCAGCAGGGCCAGCCCCGGGATCACGGAGTCGCCGTCCTTGGCCTCACGCACCTCCACTTCGCAGAGGGTGTTCAGCCGTTCGGCAAAGGAGGCCGTAAAGTGCTCGGGCATGTGCTGCACGATCACCGTGCCCGGCGCATTGCGCGGGAAGCGCGTGAGCACTTCGCGGATCGCTTCCGTGCCGCCGGTGGAGGCCCCGATGGCGATGACCTGGTTGGTGGTGCGGGTCAACGACAGGGGGCGCGGCGGTGCGGGCCGGGCGGCGGGGCTGATCAAGGGGCGCACGTAGCGCACCTGCGCCGCGGCGCGGATTTTGTCCGCCAAGGCGGCGGACATGTTGGCCACGGTGTAGGCGGCACCCGGCTTGCACATTACATCCACGGCGCCGGCCTCCATTGCCTCCAGCGCCAGCTGCCCGCCCTTGTGTGTCAGCGACGAGACAATGATCACGGGCAGGGGAAAGTGAACCATCAGCTTGCGCAGGAAGGTGAGCCCGTCCATGCGCGGCATTTCGATGTCCAGCACCACGACATCCGGCTTGAGCTGCACGATCTTGTCGCGCGCCACATAGGGGTCCGGTGCGGTGCCGACAACCTCAATGTCCTTTTCACGGCCCAGTTCGGCGGAGAACACCTGCCGCACAATGGCCGAATCGTCCACGATCAGCACGCGAATGGCCATACGAGTGTCTCCTCGAATCAGGCTTCCAAGGTCAGCCACGCGATCAGGCGGTGGCCTTCCACAGTCAGCTCCACCACGGTGGCGCCAGTCGGGAGCTCGCGCTTGACAGCCTGAAAAGATACGGCCTTGCGAAGCGCCGGCACGCACAGATCGAAGACCGCCTTCGGACCGTACAGGCGGAACAACAGGTCGCCACAGATGATGTTGGTCAGTTCCTTGATGGCATCGTCCGCCAGCTCCGGCGGCGCGGTCTCCGGCTCGACGCCGAGAATGTTGAGGCCCAGATCGGAGGCCAGCTCGCGGGAAACGGCAAGGCCAACCTTGCCCCGGACAGGTCCGGCAAAGGTGAGGTCGGAGCTCAGCCAGGCGACCTCCTGGTATTGCGGGTCCTCATCATCCGCAAACGAAAAGGCGAAGCGCTCCAGCACTTCCATAACAACCTGCCGCAATGTTTCAGATGGTTTGCCTGAGTTCATGGCTGTTCTTCCGTCCTTGCCGTAGTTCTGCGCCGGCGGATCATCCCAGCGCCGCCAGTAGTTGAGAGTCCCGCCCTTCTGCCTGGATGCTTTCGCCGATGGCATGGGCATCGTTCGGCGTGAGGCCGATCCGTTCCCACAACGCCGGAAGAAACACCGGGGAAGAGTCGCCGCTCCAGCCCAGTTGCTGGAAGTTGCAGATGTAGTTGGCGACGTTGCACAGCACGGCCAGTTCCTGGTGTTCCGGGGTGGCGGAATCCGGCTCGTGGTGCCAGCGGATGGTCTGCTCGATCGCCGGGGCCATCTTCCAGCGCCTGGCCAGCCAGGCGCCCACCTCCGCGTGGTCCGTGCCGATGTGCTTGCGCTCCATGTCAACCAGAGGGAACATGGACTGGCGGCTGACCGTCATGGCGGCCACGAAGGCATCATGGAAGTAGACGTCGAGCACAATGCGCCCGATGTCGTGCACCAGGCCTGACAGGTGCAGGATGTCGTCGGGGTAGAAGCGCTTGATCTTGCCGCGCACCCTGCGAAACAGGACGGTGGAAGCCACGCCGCACAGGATGCAGTGCCGCCAGAACTCATTGCGATCGAACGCGTCCTTCGGGCTGGGACGGAAGCTTTGGAAGACGGCAGCTGCGATGGCCAGGTTGCGCACGCCCGCCATGCCGATGCGCGAGGCCGCCATTTGCACGGAGATGATCGGCTCGGAGCCCGCGTAGAGGACGCTGTTTACCAGGCGCAGGACGCGGGCCGAGAGCGCCGGATCGTCCTGCAGCAGGTTGGCGATGCGCCGGGCGTCTGTGTTGGGGTCGTCCACGGCCTGCGTGAGCTTGACGATCACAGTGGGCAGTGTGGGGAGGTCGCGGATGTTGAGCAGCTGTTTTTCGATCAACGGGTTCATGACGGAAGAAGGCGGGTCACGTTGGCGGGGTGGCGGGCGAGGCTGCAGGCGCAGATTCCAGAACTTGCATGATGACGTCGCGCAGGCACTCCGGCGTGAAGGGCTTGTTCAGGTAGGCGCTGACCCCCTTGGCCCGGAGCTCGGCCATGCGGGTCTCGCTGCGCTCGGTGGAGATGATGACCACGGGCGACGATTTCAGGATGTTGCGCTCGATCATCCTGTCCACCAGCTCGATGCCGGTCATGACCGGCATGTTGATGTCGGCAAAGACGATGTCGATCCAGTTCTTTTCCAGCTTGGCCAGCGCTTCCTGCCCGTTGCAGGCATCGAGGACTTCGCCCAGGGCAATGCCGGTCAGGCCGAGCGTTTTGCGCACGACGGCGCGCACGATGGCGGAGTCGTCTACGATCAGAACATTGTAAGCCATGACAAACAGCTTCCTTTCCGAGGCTGGCGCTTTATCCCAGCAGGCCTTCTAATTCTTCCATGGCGTGGAAGGTTGCGGCGGATACGCGTTCCAGAACAGCGGTCTTGATGTGCAGCGCCTGCAGGGCATCTGCCGAAACCGTGTGCCGCAGGCCGGCAATGCCTGCGCCCACACCGGCGTCGCCGGCCAGGATATTGGCCACGTGCACGATGTTAATTGCGAGCAGGTCCTTGGCGTCTCCCTTGGCCGGGTCGTGATGGTGCTCGACAGCTGCCACGAGCTGCGGCGGGAGGCGCCACTGCCGCAGCACCGCTGCGCCGACCTGCGCATGGTCCATGCCGAGCACCTCGCGCTCCGCGGCCTCAAAATCAGCATGCGGCAGGTTGGCCGCCGCATGCAGCTCCGCGCGGTGCGCCTCCACAAACGGGTCCAGGACGACCTTGCCGATGTCGTGGAGCAGCCCGGCGGTAAAGAGCATGTCCGGCGCGCGGAGCTTCAGTTCGACAGCCAGCCCTTCCGACGCTGCCGCGGTCCAGGCGGAATGACGCAGCAGTTCGTGCACGCGCAGTTCATACCCCGGGAAAGCCTCCCGCAGCAGGGGCCCCGTGCCTTGCCCCACCGTCAGCTCGAACAGGCGGCGCACGCCAATGCGCACAAAGGCGTCACGCAGCGAGCCGATCTCCTGCGTCGCACGGAAGTAGGCGGAGTTTGCGATGCGCAGCACGTTGGCCGTCATGCCGGGGTCGTACGCGCACTGCTTGGCCAGCGTGTCAAAGTTGACCTTCGGATCGTTGATGGCCGCCAGAATGTGTCGGCACATGGCCGGTAAAGCAGGCAGCGAGCGGACCTTGTCGGCCACTTCATCCCGGATGCGCTGGATCTTGGCTGCAGGCGTGTTCGTCATGGCTTACAGATCCTTTGTCTCGCCCTGAGATTTGATGGTCACACGGCCGTCTGCAATGTCCAGTCGCATGGTTCGCGACAAGGCGCCGCCCACATCTTCCCCCTTGAGCAACAAGCCGTTTTTCCAGAGAATCTTGCGCAGCACCGTGTAGTTGCGCTGTCCGATGCGGAAGATGTCGTGCGTGACCAGCATCGCGGAGCCGCCGGCTACCTTGACGATGCAGCGATCCTTGCGTGCCCCGAGCTGGAACAGCGCCTCCAGAAACATGACCATCCCCACGTCCACGTACATGAACGGCCGGTCCCGGGTCTTTTCGCTGTCGAGCGTTGAGAGCGGCAGCATGAAGTGCGCCAGCCCGCCTACGCGCATCACAGGGTCATAGATCGATACCCCCAGGCAGGAGCCAAGGGAATACGTTACGAGAGCACACTCGGGGTCCGTCGACACCTTCATGTCGGCGATATCAACTATGACCTGTGTTGGCATGAATTAACCGAAAAATTTTAGTTGCTCGTGGTCAGGTTTCAGTGTTCAGGTTTCAGGGGAAAGGACGATCATCGAAAGTCATTCTGCCATTCGCCCCCTCGCCCCCTCGCCCCATAGGTGTTAAGCTAAGGACATGCATCTGTTGATCTGGAAAGAGCAGTTGCCGTCGTTCAAGTTGGTGTTGCCGTGCGTACGCACGTCGCGGATCGGGCCGCTGGGAAGCGCGTGATATTGGCCCGTCTGCTGCGTTTTCACCTCGGGGCGGACAAGAGTCCTGCCCCTTCGGTTCAAGCCTTGCATACGGGCCAATCTGACGCGCTTCCCATCGGGCGGCTTCGCCGCAACCCGATCCGCGACGCCCAGCCCTCGGCGCGGGGCCGCCTGGATGGTGCACGAGCGGGAGGCAGAACGCACCGCGCCGATGCTGACGGCCTTTCCCGTGCCAAACAACTGCTTTTCCTGCGACATCGTTGTTTCTCCAAAACAGGTGAAATGTTCGCTGCAACCGCAACGGCAGCAGAAACTTGAACACCACCAACTGCTGTCAACGACTTCTCTTAGCTTAACACCTATGGGGTCAGGGGTCAGGGGGCAGAGGTGTTAAGTAAGAGTGTTCAACATCCAACGTTCGGCCTGTGCTGCCGCTGCCCTCTTGATCTGCAGCTACGGACCGGGCCAGCGCTGGCAGCGGTCAGCACCAGGCCGTTGTTCGCGTTGAATCATCTCTCTTCCGGCAGAGCACGCCAAGCACAAACCGTTCGCCCGATCACGAGGCGATCAAGAGCCACAAGCAATGGTTCACCAGCAAGCATGGGAGATTCTTTTTAGCTACGGATTACGCGGATGGCGCGGATTTTGTTTGGTTGAGAGCGCTCAAGGGCCACCCACTCTCCCAATCCGCGAAATCCGCGCTATCCGTAGCTAAAAAATCTCCGACGGCGTTGGTAGTTGTTTGATGTAGGCGTGGTAACCTTGCTTGTTATCCAGCCATCGCCCCTCCCGCACACAAAACTTTTGTCGCAAGCTCTTGTCGTAATCTTTTGTCGACAACAGTTCACGACAAGAGCTTACGACAACGGCTGCAACGACCGGGCATGAATGCCGCCGCCTGCCAAAATTCTCCGCTGTTACCCCGCGCCATGGTCTTTTCCTGAAGCAGCCGGGAATTCTCACCACGAAGGACACGAAGAGCACGAAGGGCTAACGCAATTATCGGATTCTTCGTGTTCTTCGTACTACTACTTGTCAAAACCGTGTTTCTCTTACACGTTGTTTGAACAGGAGGCAACGGAGAAAACAGAGTGAGGCAACCCTCCATTCTCTCCGTTGCCTCCTGTTCAAACTCGATTGGGTTGCGGGTTGCCATATTTGGCGAATGCCTTTATCCGCAATGCGTTAAGTAATAATCAAACTGGGTGAGCCAATGGTGTGAGGTAAGGAAGTCTAAAGATGCAACACGCGGCTTTCTTTCTGGTTTGGTGGTTAACCCATGCCCAAGCCG
>JBAXVM010000177.1:0-6315 GCA_037129105.1 bacterium | reverse complement strand
CAGACGTTGTCTCTCCGCAGGCGGAAACATCGAATTTGTTGGTCTTGGCGACCTTGGCGTCTTGGCGGTTGGCCAAATTGTGAAGCTTCAGGAAAAGGCCATGCCCGGGAAAAGACCATGGGAAAAATACCGTTGCGGACGCAACCACGTCGTGCTAGAGTAAATTTATGGTTGGTAGGATGGTGCAAAAAAATACGACAGCGTCGTCCCGTTCCGGTCGGCGCGGTCGCAGGGGGCAGGCGATGGTCGAATACATCATCGTGTTTATTGCTCTTTTTGCTGCCGTTGTGTCGCTGGCGGTTTTTATGTACGTCATGCGACAGCAGTCCAACCGAACGCTTGATCTGGTCGCATCCGACTATCCCTAGCCGGACGCGCACCGGACAAGCCTTGTGAGAGGAACCTGACATGCATACGCGCTTCGGCAACCGACGCGGCCAGACCATGGTCGAATACATCATCATCGTGGTGCTGATTGCCATCACGCTGATTGTTCTCTTCAGCAAGTTGAGCAAGGCGACCGGTCGCAAGGTCGCCGGCGCAACCGCGGCGCTCGACGCCACGGAAGCTGGCAATGCCAGCGCCGCACTCAACAACATTGACGAGAATCGCCTGCGGAATCTGGACGAGTCTGGCAGCCTCAGGTAATCGTTTTGGCGACCAATCACGGCCGGGCGTCGCGCATGCGGCGCCATACCGGGAGGTTAGCAGCATGCAACCCAGGCACCACCATGTGGCGCAGCGGGTATGTTTCTGCCGCGGACAGGCGATGGTCGAGTCCTGTATCGTCATAGTATTTCTATGCCTGCTGTTCCTCGGCCTGTTCCAGTTGGTACATGCTTATGTGGCGCGTGATGTCCTGTATCACGCCTCGGCGCGCGCGGCGCGCGCCAGAACGGTCGGCTTCAACATGTGGATGGTCGAGAAGACCATGCGTGTGGCCGCCATCCCCAATGCCGGCCGCCTGACCGAACCTGCCATGGACTCCGGCGATCCTGCTCTGGCTGTGGCCCTGGACACCATGGGGCCTGGCGAACTTTGGGATTTTGCGCTGCTGTCCACGCCGCGGTCCGCGTCCCTCGCTGTTGAGCTGGCACGTATTCCGGAATATCTGGCCAGCGCAAACGCCCTGCGTGCCCGGAGCATCCTTGACTACGAGCGCTGGGAAACCATTACGCTTGATCCCATCTCCATGAGTTCCGGCATTACGCTCGATCCCGCCAGCGCGGGCACCCTCACCGTGCGGGTCAAGCAGGAGCACGACCTGTTGGTGGCAACGGAGGCGCTCATGGACGGTCTGTTCGTCAGTCCGTCCGGCTCACGAACCAATATCACACTGATCGGACGCTACGATCTCGAAGCCCATTATCGCCTGTACCTGGACACCGACAGCGGCAGCCTGTAGCGATTGCACCAACCACAGGACTTCAGCAGAACCATGTTCGACTTCGTACAGAACGGTTTGACACCCAACCGCCGCCGCGGCCAGGTAGCGGTCTTCCTGCTGATGCTGCTCACGGTTCTGGCTTTTGTGCTGCTCTGGAACGTGGACTTCCACCGCATTGTCACCACCAAGACCCGCGTCCAGAACGCGGGTGATGCCGCCGCGCTGGCAGGCGCGCGCTGGCAGGCGATCGGGCTCAACCTCGTGGGCGAGCTGAACCTCATGCATGCCCTGGCGCTCTCCCGCCGCGATACGGCAGCCGTGGACGCCATCACGGACATTCAGGCACGCGTCCTGTTCACTGCGCCGCTGATGGGCTTGGCGGCGGCACAAATCGCCGCCAAAAACAACGGCATGTATGCCGAAACCGAGTTCACCGAGTTTGTGCTGGGACACGCCCGGGATGTCCTCAGCTACGACGATCCGATCGGCGGCGTGCCGATGTTTGCCCCGCCCTACGACGGGGCTTGGGCAGAGTATTCCCGCATGCTGACGGCCCTTGCCGAAGACGGCATTGCGGCCGGACCTGACAACACCTTTTTTTATGGGGACAGTTCCGGCGGCCACATCCTGCTCGATCGAGCATTTTACGATGCGGTGGCCGGGAAAACCTGGTGCTGGTTCTTTCTGAACCACCCCACCCTGCTGGCGGATTACACCGACTACAGCTGGTGGCCGCCGCTGCCGGTGCCCACGCCGCTGGTCGTCTACAACTGCGAATTCCTGCCGCTCTGGCTTGCGCCACGCAGCACCGCACTCGAAACGATCCTTTCCACATCCAACCTGCTCGCAGAAGCCGCGCGCGAAGGGGTGGACATGACCGGTTTCATCGCCACCAATGTGGAAAGACGGATTGAAACGTGGTACGTATACGACAGTTCGCACTGGGGCGCCTGGTCCTTGATGGACACCACCGGCGAAGACCCGTTTCCCGCCGCCGGCCCGGTGCGATCGGAATACAATTATGCCGGTGCTGACATCATGATGCGGGTCTATGCCGGCGTAGACCGCATGACCCCGGGCCTCGACAGCAGCGGCCCGCGTTCAGATCAGATTCTCTGGACCGCAGCTGCCAAGCCCTTCGGCACGGTCGGGCCGGACGGAGCGCGGATCGTGCCAAACTCCTATGGCCTGGTGCTCCCCGCCTTCACCGATGTGCGCCTGATCCCCGTGGACGCCTGCTCCGGAGCTGACAACGGCACCTTTGACCTGAACTGGCGGCACCACATCAACGAACATCTGCCGCCCTACTTGTCCGCCGGAACGATGGACTCCAGTTGCTGGTACTGCCAGCAACTCACAGTCTGGGAGAATCCCGCCTTTCGGGCGGAAGGCATTGCCTGGCTTGCCGTGAACAGCTACCGCTGCACTCTGGGCGGCGGTGGTGGCGGCGGCGGTGGTGGTGGCGGCGGCGGTCGACGAAGAGGACACTAGCAGCCTTTTCGGCAGACGGCAGGCGCAATAGACGATGACAGGTAATTGAAATGAATGCACCCCGCAACAGGCACAACTCGCGCTCCGGGCAGGCCATGATTGAACTGATGATCGGCGTCATCACGATGCTGATCCTGCTCGTGGGGTCCGTGCTGTTTTTGCTCGTTTCCGACGCGCACACCTACATCGACTCCGGCATACGGGGGCGCACCGGATTCCTCGCCATGACGCCGCTGATCACGGAAGACATACCACGATACATCCGCAACTGGGCGCCGGGCTCGGATGGCCAGCGATTTACGGCCGACGACCGGGCGGATTGCGTCGCGCCGGATGCCGTCCAGATGATCGCCCGCGAATCCGTTCAAACCGAAGCCCAGTGGAGCGAGCTCGACGATCTCCGGAGCCCCTCCTCCCTGCGCGCGCTGCACGAAACCCCCGTGCCGTTGATCTCCATGGGATTCATCGGCATCCGCCGAAGCGCCGTCCTGCCGGTTCCTGAGTTTGCGCAGGATCTTTTCTACCCCAACCCCACCGTCACCGTACAGGAAGACGTCTGGGTTCCCATCCTGAACGGGCTGTATTAGAACAGAAACTGGAAACTCGAAATTTGAAACTCGGTTCTTCACGCCACCTGCCAGCCCGACAAAGCCCGGTTTCGAACCTGCTGGCGCAGGCGCCCCTACGACTTGCAGGCCGACCGGCCGCTGCCACCCTGTGCCTGCTCCTGGCGCTGTTCTGGCCGGCGGTTGACGCGCACGCAGAAGTATTCATGCGCATGGGTCGCGGGGCGCAGGCGCTGGAACAGCTCGGTGGAATACCACTGCATCGCGCGGACGTGCGGATCAATGGCCAGCCTGGCAAGCTCGCCGTTTACGGGTTTGACATCGCGCCGGCCACGCTGGCGCCGGATCTGCGCAAAGCACTGCCGCTGCCGGAACTGACCGGTGCCGGGGACACGATGGCCACTCATATCGCTGACGGACAGGCCACCACGCTGTTGCTGCTGCCCGGTGCGGGACCGCGCAGCAGCCTGGCCATCCTGATTGAGCAAACGGATGCCGCGCACCGCAAATCCCAGGCCGCGCCCGCGGAATGGCCGGGCGGCCTCGCCTATCCGGATGCCACGCTGACCTTCTCCGCCGAAAACGAGCAGACCCGCACCACGCTGGCCATCGCCACCACACTGGATGCCCCCCCTGTCGCCGCGAGCCGGATGGATGCCGTACTGACCAGCGCCGGGTGGTCGCGGATGCCGCCGCTGGCAGCCACGTCGTCCCTGACCCTCTACGCACGCGGCAAACAGATCTGCGCCTTCAGCGCCATGCCGCCCGAAAACCGGGATGGCAAAACCCGGATTACAGTGTTGCAGCGACTTGGCGCCACGCCGTAGAATGGCCGTCAACCACTAGGAGCAGCGAACGCCCATGAAACAACGTGTCATCCTGATCGTCTCCGTCGTCATCGGCCTGATCGCCGCGCTACTGACCGGCCAGTATTTGAATGCCAAGGACCGTGACTACCAGAAAAAGTTGCAGAAGCTCACCCGGGACTTCCGCACGATTGATGTCATGGCCGCCAACCGGAACCTGCCGGCAGGCACCACGCTGGCCTACGATGACATGGCGGTAATCAAGGTTGTGGAAAATGCCGGCCGCGGGCATGTCGTGGTATACAAGGACCGGGATATGCTGGCCGGGAGAAAATTGACCCGCTCCCTGGAAAAGGGCACCACCATCTTCTGGTCTGACCTGGAAGGCGGCGATCCGTTCAGCCGCGGCCTCGCCAATGACATCAAAAACCGGCAGCGGGCGATCTCCATCAGCGTCGGCGGGGCGGCGGCGGTAAGCGGCATGGTCAAGCCCAACGACCACGTGGATGTACTCGGAACGTTCTCCTTTCCTTCGGCCACCAAAGCCAGCGAAATCGAAATGGTCACGCTGACCATCCTGCAGGATGTGCTCGTGCTCGCGACCGGCCGCGAGACGGCCAAGGCCCAGAGCAGCTCCGCAGACCGCTCGGCGGGAGGCTACAGTACGGTCACGGTCGAAGTCACGCCGCGCGAGGCAGAAATGCTCGTGTTCGCGGAACAGGCCCGCGGCCGCCTGGTCCTGACGCTGCGCAACCCGGCCGACGTCGAGTACGAAAAGGATCTGCCGCGTGTCGATTTCAGCAAGATTCAGGACGAAATCACCACGCTGAACCGTTTCCGGCAGGAAAAGCTGCTGGGCAAGCCGTCCCGGTAGCGCCGTTGCGGTCCACTGACCAGCCGTTGCGCGTATCATTGTAACACCAGCAGAAAAGAGCTAACGTCTTGCTGCACCTCGAAATCGAAACCCCCGGACAGCCGCCCAGCCGCTTCGAGCTTCCCACGGGAAGCTATACGATCGGGCGCAGCGACGCGTGCAAAATTCGCCTCCGGCACCCGGAGATCAGCGAACGTCATGCGCTGCTGGCTGTTCGTCCCGCCGGCGTATGGATCGAGGACCTGAACGCCAGCAACGGCACCTTCCTGGACGAGGTCCGCGTCCAGGGACAAACCACCGTACAGCCGGGTCAGCTTCTGCGCATCGGGCCCTATCTCCTGCAACTGCTGGTCGTACCGGAAGCCGAAACGCCACCCGCCGCGGACACGCCGCCACCAGCGCCGGTACCGGCGAAACAACCAGACGCCGCCTCGCCGCAGGAAACAACCGGCAAACCCTCCTTTGCCGGCACCGGCCGCATCGGCTCGCTGCCCCCGCCGCCGCGCGATCCGCAACTGGCCATTCGACGCGAAATCAAGAACCAGATCCACCGCGAGGTCGTGCAGCGCCTCGACATCAAGCGCATGACCGCCGCGCGCGTCGACGCCGAAGAGCTCCATCGCCGGGCGCGCGAGGCCATCCACACCGTCATCGAGGAAGTGCGTACGCGCCAGCGCCTGCCGCCGGGCATTGATCCCGTGCGCCTCGCGGAAGAGATCTGCAACGAAGCCCTGCGCCTCGGCCCCCTCGAGGAATTTCTGGCCGACGAGAGCGTCACCGAGGTCATGGTCAACGGGCCGCACCAGATTTTCGTCGAGCGTAACGGCCGCCTGGAACTAACCGGGCAGGACTTCATGGACGAGAGCTCGGTGCAAGCCATCATCGAGCGCATTGTCGCGCCGATCGGCCGGCGCATTGACGAAAGCCAGCCGTACGTGGATGCACGCCTGCCGGATGGCTCGCGCGTGAATGCCATCATCCCGCCCCTGTCGCTTTCCGGTCCCTGCATTACCATCCGCAAATTCTCCAAACGGGCCTACACCGCCGAGGACTTCGTTCGCTTCCAGACCTGGACGGAGGACATGACCAAGTTTTTGCGCATCTGCGTGCAGCTGCGCAAAAATATTATCGTGGCGGGCGGCACCGGCTCCGGCAAGACCTCGCTGCTGAACGTCCTGGGCAGCTACCTGC
>JBAXVM010000176.1:0-6406 GCA_037129105.1 bacterium | reverse complement strand
CGGCGTAAAGCCGTCTCTACCCAAATGCAAGTCAATGAATCGCAGATGCGCCCTTGCGAGTGTTAGTCGGCGCTCCACTCTTGCCCTGGCCGGCCTCGCCTGTTATGCTTAACGATGTGTTTTGAAATACATATCGGGTGCGGCAGGGGGTCTGCCTGCGGCCGGACAACAAGAGTAGCAGGAAAATGATATTCTCGCGCGGCGGCGCAGAGCACGCGGAGGAATGGCATGGCAAAAATAACAAAGGCTCCCCCTGCCCCGCACCGGCCTATCGGCAAGCTACGTCCCACGCTGCGCCCCAACTGCAGACTCTGGATGTATGCACCGGGAATTGCCGGCGTATTCGGGGATGGCAAGTGCCGACTGCTCCACGGCATCGCCACACACGGATCCCTGCAGAAAGCCGCGCAGGAGACCGGCATTAGCTATCGCAAAGCCTGGGCCGATCTGCGCAAAGCAGAGGCCTGCATCGGCATCCCCCTCGTGAGCCGGCAACGTGGCGGCCGCGCCGGCGGTACCACCACGCTGACAGCGGAAGCGCAGCAGATCCTCGCCGCGTATGCGCGCTTTCGCAAGGAAATGATCGCCGGTCTGGAAGTATCCTTTGCCCGCTTCATCCAGCAGGTGCGAACCGCCGTGCAGTGATGCCACGATGATCCACAGCCCCTCCATGGTTTTGATTGGCGCCACGGGCCGTAACGTGGGCAAGACGGAGTTTGCCTGCGGTCTGATCCGCGGGCTGGCTGCTCAGCAGGCGGTCTTTGCCGCCAAGGTGACCGCCATCCGCGAGCAGGGCGGCACGTGCCCGCGTGGCGGGGGTGGCTGCGGCGTGTGCGGCTCGTTGCAAGGCGACTTTGAAATTACCGAGGAACACAACACCCTCTCCGGCAAGGACACGTCGCGAATGCTGCAGGCGGGCGCGAAGAAAGTCCTCTGGCTGCGGGTCCGGCAGGCGCAGATGGAAACCGGCATGCGCGCCTTGCTGGCCATGCTGCCCCCTGATGCCCCGATCATCTGCGAATCCAACTCGCTGCGTGAAGTTCTCGCGCCAGGGCAGTTTGTAGTGGTCCGCGACAGCCGCACCCCGGCCATCAAGGAATCGTGCCGCCGCGTGATGCCGCTGGCCACCCGCTTGATTACTTTTGATGGCTCTGGTTGGGATCTGCAACCTGATGAGCTGAACTTCGGACAGGGACACTGGTGGTGGCGGATGAATGCCACGGCCATCATCCTCGCCGGCGGCCAAAGCCGCCGCATGGGCCAGGACAAGAGCTTGCTGCCGTTTCAGGGGCGCCCCATGCTCGTTTACATTGCCGACCAATTGCGCCCGCATTTCCGTTTTCTCCTGGTCGGCGCCAACGACCCGCAGCGCTATGGCGTGGCAGGTGTCCCGGTCATTGCCGACCGTGTCGCAGGGCAAGGCCCGCTCATGGGGCTCGCCTCGTGCCTGGAAGCCACCACCACCGACGTGGCGTTTCTGACCGGATGCGACATCCCGAACATGGACCTTCCCACGCTCTACCGTATGCAAGACGCGCTGCGCGATCACGATGCCGTCATCCCTGTCACCGCCGATGGCCGGCATCCCCTGTTTGCCTTTTATCGGCGCACCATCCTGCCAACAGTTCATGCCACACTGTCCGAGGGCAAGCGACGGATGGATGACATTTTCGACCGTATATCTGTGGCCTATTTTCCGATCGCGGACAACACCTGGTTCCGAAACCTGAACACACCCGCAGACTACGCAGCCGCCTGCGCCGTCGCCGGTTCGCCACCCGCACTTCGAGGCACACCATGATCCCCTTCGCACAAGCGTACGACATCATGCTTCAAGCCGCCTCTCTTCTGGGGACCGAGCAGGTGCCTCTCATCGACGCGGCTGGCCGTATCCTGGCGCAGGATGTGACGGCAGACATCAGCATGCCTCCCTTCGACAAATCCGCCATGGATGGGTATGCCTGTCGCCGGGTTGACCTCGGCAGACCGCTGACGATTATTGAAACGATTCCGGCCGGACGCATGCCCACGCTGCCGGTCGGCCTCGGGCAGTGCGCCAAGATCATGACCGGCGCCCCGGTTCCGCGCGGCGCCGATTGCGTCATTATGCAGGAATACACAGACGCCCCGACGCCGGACACCATCCAATTCAACGGACGCACCACGGAAAGCAACATCTGCCGCGCAGGCGAAGATCTGACTTGCGGCGACCTGGTGCTGCGGCGCGGTGCTCGCATAGGACCAGCCCAGTTGGCGGTGCTGGCCTCGGTTGGGGTCCCGTGCCCCCTCGTCGCTCGGCAACCGCGCGTGGCAATCGCCGCGACAGGGAGTGAGCTGGTCACGGCCGAGGAAAAGCCCACGGGCGCCATGATCCGCGACAGCAACAGCGTGCAACTCCACACCCAAGTGCAGGGCGTGGGAGCGATCGCTACGCGGCTTGGCATCATCCCCGATACCGCAGAGGCGCTCTCATCGGCCATCCAGCACGCCATGCCGCACCACGATCTGATTCTCCTCTCCGGCGGCGTGTCAACCGGCGCCTTCGACTTTGTGCCCGCGACGCTGCAGCAATGCGGCTTCGAGCTGTTATTTGAAAGCGTCGCCATGCAACCCGGAAAGCCCATGGTCTTTGGACGACACCCCAACGGCGTCTTTTGCTGCGGGCTGCCCGGAAATCCGGTCTCCACCTACGTGGTCTTCGAGCTGCTTCTCAAGCCCTTTCTGCTGAAACAAATGGGGCATGTCCACATCCCCACCCTCGCAGCTGCACGCATGGGTGAACGATTTGAGCGCCGGAGGACCGATCGCCAGAACACCATACCGGTTCGCTTTCAGACCCCGGACGTAGTTGTACCGGTCACCTACCACGGCTCCGCGCACATCCACGCCATGTGCGCGGCGGATGCGCTACTGATTGTGCCGGTTGGTGTTTCCAACATTGCGGAGGGAGAAGCCGTTCATGTACGACTCCCGTAACCGCCGGATTCACTACCTGCGCATCTCGGTGACCGACCGCTGCAATCTCCGGTGCACCTACTGCATGCCCGAGGAGGGCGTGGCCATTGTGCCACACGCCAGCATTCTGACCTACGAGGAGATCGCAGAACTGGTGCGCCAGGGCGTCGAGCTCGGCATTGACAAAGTGCGTCTCACCGGCGGCGAGCCGCTGCTGCGACGCAACATTGTCGATCTCGTGGCCACGCTGGCCGCTATCCCGGGGCTTCGGGATCTGGCCATGACCACCAACGCCTGCCGGCTGGCGGAGCTGGCCACGCCTCTCAAGAAGGCCGGATTACCCCGGCTGAACATCAGTCTCGACACGCTGGACCCCGCGCGGTTTACCCAAAATACACGTGGCGGCAATCTGCAGGAAGTTCTCGCCGGCATTGAAGCCGCGCGGGCGGCAGGTTTCCATCCGATCAAGCTGAACTGCGTGGTAACCGAATCCCCGGCTGAACCGGATGCGCTCGCTGTGGCGGCCTTTGGGCAGGCACGCGGACTGACCGTGCGCTATATTCGCCGCATGGACACGCGGCAGGGGCGTTTCTGGCAGGTCGTCGGCGGCGAAGGCGGTCTTTGCTCGGCCTGCAACCGGCTGCGGGTTTCCAGCGATGGCCGGATCTTCCCGTGCCTTTTCAACGACAGCTCATATTCGATTCGCGAACTGGGCGCGCGCGAGGCGTTGCTGGCCGCGGTCCGCAACAAGCCGCACGCCGGAACTGCGAGCGCAAACCGCTTCTATCATATGGGGGGCTGAGCATGGCAGACTTTACACACCTCGATCGTCACGACCGCGTCAACATGGTGGATGTTGGCGCCAAGCCGGTTTCGGTTCGCGTGGCTATTGCACGCGGCCGCATCCGGCTCGCACCCAAGACCCTCGCCCTGCTGCGTCAGCGCCGCATGCGCAAGGGGAATGTCATTGTCACCGCGGAGATCGCCGGCATCCAGGCTGCCAAGCGAACCGCGGAGCTCATTCCGTTGTGTCACCCGGTGGCGCTTTCGCAGGTCACGGTCCGCTGCGAGCTGCTGCCTTCCGGCGTGGAAGTTACAGGCACCGCCACCTGCATCGGACAGACCGGCGTGGAGATGGAGGCGCTGACCGCAGTCTCGGTGGCGCTCCTCACGCTGTACGATATGTGCAAGGCGGTCGACAAGAAGATGGTCATTGGCCCCGTCAAGCTGATCAGCAAAACCAAGACCTCCGTAACTGCGCAGGAGCATCGATGAACGCACATGTCATCTCCGTCAACCGGAGCGAAGCCAAGGGCATTGCCAAGACGCCGGCGCCTTGCATCGTGCTCACGTCCACAGGGGTGCAGGGCGATGCGCATGCCGGGGCATGGCATCGTCAGGTCAGCCTCCTGTCCGTGGAAGGCACCGCGCGATTCACCGAACGCACCGGGCGCGCGGTGCAACCGGGCGACTTTGCCGAAAACATTACGACGCAGGGCGTACCCCTGGAGGACGTGCGGATTCCGGATCAGCTGCGTGTGGGCGACTGCGAACTGGAAGTAACCCAGATCGGCAAAGCCTGCCATGGAGAAGGGTGCGCGATTTTTCGTGATGTGGGTCAGTGTCTCATGCCCACGGAAGGGATCTTCTGCAAGGTCACCACACCGGGAACGCTGCGCCCCGGCGACCCGATTGTCTGGACTTGCCGCGAAATGCGCTGCCAGGTGCTGACCCTGAGCGACCGCGCGAGTCAGGGTATCTATGCGGACCTGAGCGGACCGGCGGTGGCTGACGCGCTCACGCGGCATTTTGCCACGAGCCACTGGCGTGCCGGAATCCAGACCGAACTGCTCCCGGACGATCCAGCCCGGCTTCACGCGTCGGTAACCGCGGCGGCCCAGTCCGGTGCCGCCATTCTGGTGACTACGGGAGGAACCGGCATCGGGCCGCGTGATATCACACCCGACGTGGTGCGACCGATGCTGGACCGCGAAATCCCCGGCATTATGGAGCAGATCCGCGTCACCTGCGGCACGCAGCACCCGGCCGCCCTGCTCAGCCGTTCGCTCGCCGGGATGATTGGCTCCATGCTGGTATTCTGCATCCCCGGCAGTCGCCGTGCAGCCACCGAATACATGACCGAAATTGTCAAGAATCTCGATCACGCGCTGCGCATGATCCGCGGCATGGACCAGCACTAGGAACCTGTCGGACTTAAGCCCTGGATCGTTCCGGTGCCTTCTGCCGACAGGTTCCTAGTTGTGCAACCCGCGGATAGCGGGTGGAGTAAGTGTGCCGTTTATTTGCGGATGTCCAGTGCAGGTGGGTTGTCCAGCAGTTCTCATTATGGCGACGTCCCCCGCGACCTTGGGTCGCGGGAACGGGAGATGGGGGCGGAAAGGCGCGCCTTACCGCCCCCATCTCTGCCCCCTGCCGCACGAGACGGTGGGGCGGCCGCTCTGCGGGTGTCCACCGTGCGAGAAGCGTCTTTCGGACATGCTCCAATCCCGACAGGGCGCTACTCTGCGGGCTTTTGACCTTCGTGGCACACGCTATGCTGCTAATAGACTCAAGCATGGCCGCGCGCCGCGGGAAGTCCGAATCACACAAAGGTCGTCCAAGGCATGGAGGTTTCCATGAAAGTCATCCGCCCGAATTGCAGGGAGCACTTAACCGGCAAAGACGTGGATTTCATCGTTTCTGTACTGGCCGCCAGCGCCAAGGAAGCGGGCTTTCTGACTCAACTGCTAACCGACGACGAAAGCCGGGATCGGGTGCTGGACAACAACCGCCTGATCGATGCCATACAGGATCGTGCCGAACACCTCTCCATCTCCGGACAACTCTACTTTTACCTGCTGGTCCGGCATGCATTCCAGCATCTGGGTCTTGATGACCGTGCCGTGGCCGACTATGTGGCAGAACTGTTGGCGGAGTTTTCCGAAGCCCCCCATCTGGCCTGCCCGGTCTCGCTGCCCAACGCCTCACCCGAATGCGTGGTCGACATGCTGCTGGCCATGCAGGATCGTAACGCCGAAGAACGATTTGCCGTCAGCGCCCATATCGGCAACTACACGCTGTTCATGACCGGCCTCTACCCGGAAAGAATTGCCGCGCGCCGCCAGCACCATGGCGCACCCGGACTCAATTACTACGAAACCATGGGGTGCCGGAATTACGACCTGGCCAGCCGCTCACCCATGGCCGAGAAATATGGCGTTTCCGCAGTGTTTCAGGACCTGGCAAGCGCCTTCCATGAAGTGCGGATCGCCCTGAACCGCATGCACGAACAGTTTCTGTTCCACAGCTGCCCGGTCCCGGGCTAGGAGACTGTCGGACTTAGACCTTGGATCGCTCTGAAGCCTCTTGCCGACAGTCTCCTAGTTGGCAACCCTAGGATAGCGGGTTGCGAGAACTCAAAAAACGACCAGATTGCCAGCTGCTAGTCAAA
>JBAXVM010000175.1:0-6441 GCA_037129105.1 bacterium | reverse complement strand
AGGCAACAGAGCAAACGGAGTCAACCTCTGTTCTCTCCGTTGCCTCCTGTTCAAAGGCGATTGGATTACGGGCTGTTGCCCGTCTGAGAAGGAAGAAGAATGAAAGATGCCGGGGACAAGACAGCATCCATCCGCCACCGCGATCCGTGGGTGCTCTGGCTTTGCGCCTTTGCGCGAGAAAAATGTCTTGCCGCTCTTGCGATGCGCGCAACGTTTTGACAAGATCAGGGCACTGGTCAAATGCGCATTTGCCGTCAAAGCCTCACGCTTCTCCTCCTGCTCGTGGCAGGTGGGGCGTGGTGCGATACGTCGCACGCCGCCATTCTCCAGATCAACAGCGTCCCCACGCCGCCCGCACCAGTCATCACGCCAAATGGCGGAACCTTTGACCAGCCGCTCACCATCACCATCACACCTGCCGTCTCCACCGTCCTCGGCCCGAGGCGGTCCGGGGCTACTGTTTCCTCCGCGTCTCCGCGTGAGAATATTTGCCCAGCATTTCTCATTAGGGCGAACGAGAATGCCCTTACGGGCACACTACAAACGGCTTCTTGCCGATTCTGGGCCGTTTGTAGTGACGCCGTAAGGCGTTTTGGCGGGAAGGATAAACAACGGGTTACGTCGGCTCTTTGACGCATAGCAGCGTAAATCATGACGCTGCTATGCGTCAGGGTAGATGAGGCCACGCCCTGTTCCCAAACTAAATTTTCCGCAGGAAAATTTAGCAGCCGTACTGCGCGCTGTCGCCCAGCAGCTCCTCGATGCGCAGGAGCTGGTTGTACTTGGCCATGCGGTCTGTGCGGGAGAGCGAACCGGTCTTGATCTGGCCGGCATTCACGGCCACGGCAATGTCCGCGATGGTGGCATCCTCGGTCTCGCCCGAGCGGTGGCTGACGACCGCCGTGTAGCTGGCCTTGTGGGCCATCTCGATGGCGTCGAGCGTCTCGGTGAGCGTGCCGATCTGGTTCACCTTGATCAGGATGGAGTTGCCGGCGCCCTCGACAATGCCGCGCTTGAGGAACTTGACGTTGGTGACGAACAGGTCGTCGCCCACGAGCTGGCAGCGGTTGCCGATCTTCTTCGTGAGCAGCTTCCAGCCATCCCAGTCGTGCTCGCTCATGCCGTCTTCGATGCTGTCGATCGGGTACTTGTTGATGAGCTGCTCGAGGTATTCGGCCTGCTCGGCGGAGGAACGCTTGGCGCCGGGCTTCTTGGCGCCGCGCTTTTCCGTCTCGAACTTGGCGTAGTCGTAGATGCCGTCCTTGAAGAACTCGGATGCGGCGCAGTCGAAAGCCAGCGAAATCTGCCCGCCGTCCGCCTTGCGCCCGGGCTTATAGCCAGCCTTCTCGATGGCCTTGAGGATTGTTTCGACGCCGTCCTCTGTGCCGTTGAAGGTCGGGGCAAAACCGCCCTCATCGCCCACGGCCGTGCTCAAGCCGCGGTCTTTCAGCAGCTTCTTGAGATTATGGAAGACTTCCGCGCCCATGCGCAGACCTTCGCGGAAGCAGCAGGCACCAACCGGACGGATCATGAACTCCTGGAACGCGATGGGGGCGTCGGAGTGCGATCCGCCATTCACGATGTTCATCATCGGGACCGGCAGAACCTTGGCGTTGGTGCCGCCGATGTAGCGGTAAAGGGGCAGGCCGATGTACTGGGCTGCCGCCTTTGAGCTGGCCAGCGAGACCGCCAGCAGGGCATTGGCGCCGAGATGGCTCTTGGTGGCGGTGCCGTCCAGCTCCAGCATGCGGCGGTCGAGGCGGACCTGGTCGGTCACATCCATGCCGAGCAGTTCGGGCGCGATGATTTCGTTTACGTTCTTGACGGCGTTCAGGACGCCCTTGCCCAGATAGCGCTGCTTGTCATCGTCCCGCAGTTCGATGGCTTCGTTTTCGCCGGTCGAGGCTCCGGACGGCACGGCGGCGCGGCCGACCACGCCGTTATCCAGCCAGACATCCGCTTCGACAGTGGGGTTGCCACGGGAATCGAGGACTTCACGAGCTTTAACTTCGACGATGCTTGACATGACTTGGCTCTCTCCGGGGGTTTGGTATACACTTCTGACCTACGGCGCCATGCGCCGGAAACCCATAGCGTAATGAATGACCCCGTGGATTGCAAGGCGAGGATTACGAAGAAGCGGAAGAAGCGGAAGAATGGAAGGATGGAAGAATGGAAGGATGCATGTCCCAGCATGTGACTTACCCCGTTTTTCCGCCCTTCCATTCTTCCTCTTTCCCCAGGAGCTGCCATGACAGAAAAAACAGTGACGTGCAAAACCGTTTTCCAGGGGCGCGTGCTGCGGGTTGACGTGCTCGACATCGAGCTTCCAGGCGGCCGGAAATCCACGCGCGAGATCGTTCGTCATCCCGGTGCCGTGGTGGTGCTGGCGGAGCGTCCGGATGGGGCGTTTGTGCTGGTGCGGCAGCCCCGCGCGGCGATCGGCGAACTCCTGTTGGAGGTGGTGGCAGGCACGCTGGAACCCGGCGAAGCGATCGAGGCGGCGGCGCGGCGTGAACTGGAAGAGGAGACCGGCTACGTGGCTGTATCGTTGCAGCCGCTGGGCGAGATCGTCCCCTGTCCCGGCTACTCCGCGGAACGGCTGCACTGTTTTCACGCGCGCGTCAGCCTGCAGCCTGGCGCCACGCGTCCGGATTTCGACGAGCAGGTGGCGGCCGTGGTCATGACCCGCGATGAGATCAACCGCGCCATCGCGTCCGGCGAATTGAAGGACGCCAAGAGCATCGCCATCTGGCACCTCGCAGCTTGTCGGGCGTAATACACATGCAAAGCAAAACCAAAACGGGCCTGATCGGCCGCGCACATCACTTCCTGGCGCAAGGCGTGTGGCAGATGGATCTTGCGACGCAGCCGCCCTGGCAGCGTCCGTTCCTCCGCCTGCTTCGGTTCGGCTGGTCGGTCTACCAGGGATTTGAGGCGCATGTCGGGTCACTGCATGCCTCGGCGCTGACCTACTACACGCTTCTAGCCATTGTCCCGATGCTGGCAGTCGGGCTGGCCTTGGCGCGCGTCTTCGGCGGCGAGCAGATCGCTCGAGCCGAACTGCGCGATCATGTTGTCGGGCTGATCATCGCAGCGCCGGCAGTTGCCGACCCGACCGGCCAGGATGCCCACAGCCCAGAAACGGCGGTCGAGACCAGCGATGAGCAGCGCATGACCCGGGAGTTTTCTGATCGCGTCCTGGCCGTGGAGGATCGACTGTTTCAGCAGATCAACCGCATCAGCCTGGGCACGCTGGGCGGGGCAGGGCTGGTGGGGCTGCTCTGGATGGTGATCGGCATGCTGAAGCGCGTGGAGGAGAGCTTCAACATGGTCTGGGGGATTGCGCAGGGGCGCTCAACCTGGCGCTGCTTCGCGGACTACCTGAGCGTGGTGCTGATTGTGCCGCTGCTGGCGGTGGCCGCTTCGACCGTGCCGGTGGCTGACATGGTGACGCGGCATGCCGCCGTGGCAGGTGTGTCGGCGCATGCCGTTCAGACTGTGGTGGGCTCGCTCTGGGCCAAGCAGGTGATTGTGCTCGGCTTTTCCACGCTGGCTTTTACCTTCCTGCTGTTGTTCATGCCAAACACCCGCGTGCGCCTGGTGCCGGCGCTTGCGGGAGGCGTGTTCACGGCCGTGCTGTTCACCGGCTGGCTTAAGCTTTGTACGCTGATGCAGGTCGGGATTGTGAAATACAGCCTGATCTATGGCGGCTTTGCGCTGCTGCCGATTCTGCTGGCCTGGGTCTATGTGAGCTGGCAGATCGTGATGTTCGGCGCGCTGATCGCCTGCACCCTGCAGAACGGCGCGGTTTGTCCGACCGCCCGCCTGGGCCGGCAGGCCAGTCCGCGCAGCCGCCTGCTCCTGGCGCTGGCGCTCTGCGCCGAGACGGTGCACGCGATGCGTGACCGCGGCGAACCTTTTGATGCCGAGGCGTTCATCACGACGCGCCAGTTGCCGGCGCGGCTGACGCGCGCCCTGCTGGCTGACTTGACAGAGGCCGGCTTGCTGGCGGAAGTGGCCGGACATCCCGGTACCTATCTCCCCTGTCGCGATCCGGCCAAGTTGACCCTGGCGGATGTGGCGCGGCATATTCTCGACGACGGTCTTTCGCCTGCCGAACTTGGCTTGCATCGTCTGGATGCCAGCGTGGTTGCGGCAGGCCATTTGCTGGAAACCGAACTCGGCCGGGTGCTCGTTCAGCCCGTGGCGGGGAAGTAGGGGATGCGCCTCCTGAAGGTTTGTATTTCCTGCTTTCCCTTCGTGCCGCGTGCCGGTATCTTGAATCCTCAATCCTGTCGGCAAAAGGAGTTTTCATGGGCAAGAATGTTGTTGAAAAGATTTTGGCTTCCCATCTGATTTCCGGCGATCTGATTCCGGGGCGTGAAATTGCCATCCGCATGGATCAGACCCTGACGCAGGACGCCACCGGCACCATGGCCTACCTGCAGTTCGAGAGCATGGGCCTGGACCGTGCCAAAACCGAAGTGTCCGTCAGTTACGTGGATCACAATACAATTCAAGTCGGGTTTGAGAACGCGGATGACCACGCCTACCTGCGCAGCGTGGCACAGCGCTATGGCGTGATCTATTCGCGACCCGGCAACGGCATCTGCCATCAGCTCCACCTCGAGCGCTTCGGCAAGCCCGGTAAGACGCTTCTGGGCAGCGATTCGCACACGCCCACCGGCGGCGGCCTGGGCATGCTGGCCATTGGCGCCGGCGGCATTGACGTAGCCGTGGCCATGGGGGGCGGCCCATTCTACCTGACCTGCCCGAAGGTTACGCTCGTGCGCCTGACCGGCAGCCTGCCGTCCGGCGTCTCGGCCAAGGACGTGATTTTGCACGTGCTTTCAATTTACGGCACCAAGGGGAATGTCGGCCGCGTGCTTGAATATGGCGGCCCCGGACTGGCCTCGTTGGATGTTCCCTCCCGCGCCACCATTACCAACATGGGCGCGGAACTCGGCGTCACCACCTCGGTGTTTCCCAGCGATGGGCTGACGCGGCGGTTTCTGACGGCACAGGGGCGCGCACAGGACTGGTGCGCGCTGACGGCTGACCCGGACGCCTCCTATGACAAGACGCTGGACCTGGACCTCGGGCTGGTGGAGCCCATGGCAGCCTGCCCGCATTCGCCGGGCAACGTCGCCACAATTACTTCGCTTGCCGGGCGCAAGGTCAACCAGGTGCTGATCGGGTCCTGCACCAACTCGTCCTATCGCGACCTCAAAACCGTGGCGCTGCTGCTGCGCGGCCGCAAGATCCACCCGGAGGTCGAGGTGGGCGTGGCGCCCGGGTCGCGGCAGGTGGTGCAGATGCTGGCACAGGAGGGGCTGCTGACGGATCTTGTGGCCGCTGGCGTGCGTATTCTCGAGAACGCCTGCGGGTTTTGCATCGGCAACCACATGTCGCCGGGCACGGACGCCGTGAGCCTGCGCACCAGCAATCGCAACTTCGAGGCGCGCAGCGGCACAGCCTCGGCGCAGGTCTTTCTGGTCAGCCCCGAAACCGCCGCTGCGGCCGCGCTCTCCGGTGTCTTTACGGATCCGCGCACGCTGGGCAGCCTGCTGCTGGTCGCGGAGCCGGCGCAGTTCACGCTGGACGACAGCATGTTCTTGTTTGCCGACACGGCAGGGAAGGGGGTGCCGGAAACGGCGATTGTGCGCGGCCCGAATATCGGCACCGTGCCGGCCAACACGCCGCTGCCGGAGCAGCTCGACGGCGTGGCCGCCATCAAGGTCGGCGACAAGATCACGACGGACCACATCATGCCGGCTGGCGCGCGGCTGAAGTACCGCTCCAACGTGCCGGCCTATTCCCAGTACGTGTTTGAGCCGGTGGACAAGGAGTTTTCGAAACGCGCCGCAGCCAGCCGCGACGCCGGCCACCACAACGTGATTGTGGCAGGTGAGAGCTACGGCCAGGGGTCGAGCCGCGAGCATGCGGCCATGTGCCCGATGTACCTCGGCGTGAAGATGGTGCTCGCCAAGAGCCTGGAGCGGATCCATCTCGCCAATCTGATCAACTTCGGGATTGTGCCGTTTACATTCGTAAACGCCCGGGATTACGATGCCATTGCCGCCGGCGACCGGCTGATCCTGGGTAACCTGCGACAGGTGATTCAGGGCGATGGCCGGGCTGTCCTGCGCAACGAAACGCGGCAGCAGGATATCCCCGTGGTGGCTGCCTTGACCGCGCGCCAGAAACGCCTGTTGCTGGCCGGCGGCCTTCTCCCGGCCGTGGTACATGGCGAAGCGTAGAGACGGCTTTACGCCGTCTACCCGCAAATGCCAGACAATGGACGGCGTTAAGCCGTCCCTACCGTGAAGGTCAATGAATCGGATTTTGCAGCAGAATCTGAATCGCAGATGCGCCCCGTACGTCATGGCCGTCTTATGCTCGCGTGGAAGCGGCTGGAGGGAAGGCGGTTAACACGAT
>JBAXVM010000174.1:0-6474 GCA_037129105.1 bacterium | reverse complement strand
GACAACGCGCACCACCCGCAGTCTGCTGTAGGTCAACGAAACAGGGATGCGCCCACAACGATGTGAACCCTGAACCCTTTCTTACTCCCTCGTCTTCACAAACCTTACAATCACGACCGCTCCCTTGCCCTTAATACTTAACTGGCTATGCCGTTGACTCAACCTGCATCGATTCTCACGATGGAAGTCTGGTGGCGGACCAGACAAAGTAGAAAGATGAAGATGAAAGACGAAGTATGGCTGTCGCACCCTACATTGTCTTTCCTCTTCATCTTTCTACCTTGTCTTTCACCCAACCCGTGATCCAATCATTAATTCCAAGATATGGTTGAGTCAACGGCATAGCCAGTAATCCTTATTGAGATCTCCCCCTGGCGTCCGGCCAAGGTGCGGATCCAGACCCAGTCGCTGTCGCCGGAATGTTGCGCCTCGAAAGGCACGGCCACGCCATCCAGCGTGGCGGCCACCGCCTGCTTCCCGGCGGGCAGGGGGCCCAGTCGCACGCTCAGGCAATCCACCGGTTGGGCAAAAGTGAAACGGAACCGCAGGGCATCCGCCGTGCGCTCGAATGTGTAGCCGCCCAACTGCCGTTGTGAACCGGTCAACATCGGGAAGCGCTCCACGGCGCCGTGCGTCCATGACGACGGAAAGCGCGGCACCAGTCGCAGGTGCCCCGGATCGTTGTCATCAATGCCCATCATCACGCGCAGCGCTTTGGTGGCGTCCGCCAGATGCGAGTCTTGCCCCATATAGCCGTTGACCGGGACATACAGCTTGCGGTCGCGATGGACGATGATGCCCTCGGGGCAAATCCAGCCGCCCAGATTCGGCAAGTAGCAGTAACGGACCAGCCGGTTGATGAACTGTTCGGCGTCCGCCATTTCATCGAGAAGCAAGGCCGCCTGTGTCATCATGCCCTGGCCATAGCCGTACATGCGCAGGCAGTCGTAGTTCTTCCCCTGCATCAGGAAGGCGTACGAGTTGCGGCTGATCTCCAGATAGCGCCGCTCAACGTCGTCGGCACGGGCATAGTCCTCCAGCGGGGTAAAGCTGTCGCCCTCCGTGGCCAGGTGCAGATGCGCCAGCTTGTGGGCGTGATCCTGCCAGTCGCAATGCGCTTCGGTCTGCCAGATCGGTCCGCAGGGACTCTCATCAACCAGATGGTTCAGCATGCCCTGGCGCAGACGATCGTAATACGTGCGCCAGCGCTCCGCCTCGGCGGACTTGCCCAGTTGCTCGGCCAGGCGGATGTAGAGTTTCAGGCCGTGCAGACAGTTATACGACGAGTAGAAGTCATAGCCTCCATGGGCGCATTCGCTCTCGGTGTACAGGACATCCTTCCCTTTGCCCGGGAAGAGCGCTTCCGTTTCGAACTGCCAGACGATCCATTCGGCGGCCGCGCAGGTGGCCTGCCAATGGCCTTCGTTCCATTCCCGGGATCGCCCGGACCAATGCCACAGCATGTACCGGCCCCACATGCAGATGCCATGGCCGTCGTTTTCACGATTGCCGGTCTCCTCGATGGAACCGACTTTGCGCCGGCTCGCGCCCTCGCTGCTCATGGCTGAGCCAGGGTTACGGATCCAGTGCGGCGGCGTGGCGTCGTCGAACAGGCAGCGATCCAGCCAGCCGACGTACGCCTCGGCAAACTTGTTATAGCCGAACGCCACCGCTTCCCGCAGCAGTTCCCCCACACCACGACCCCAGGCGGATCCCGTGGCGCCGGGTTGGCCGGGCGTGCGAGCCTGATAGGCCCGCAAATAATCCGATAGACCGTCGTAGCGCGTGTCAAAGCGCCGCCACACGCCCATCCCGGTGGTGTAATGGGTGAGGGCCTTGGCCACGGTCTTGGAACAGCACCCTGTTCCCGCATCGTCAATGTGCGAACCGCATTCCGGGCCGTTATGGTAGAGGAAGGTGGCGGCATAGATCGCCTCAGCCGCCCCCTGGAAGTCATAGCCAGGGCCGAAATAGCCGTCCGGCACGACAGGTTGCTGCAAATCCGGCAGGTCGTCGGTCGAAGCGTAGAGGACGCGCTGCAAGGCCTGGATCGCCGGTTGCCTATCATGGGAAGTGATCTGCTCCGGCGTTACCGGGAGGACGACCGGTTCTTCACAGCCGCACTCAGGAAGGGCGACGAGCGCTCCCGCCTCTGCGGTTTCCACGGTGATGCCGCCGATCAACGGAAAGCCATGCAGCTCGGGAGTGCCCCGGATGTGCAGGCTCTTGATCTTCCGGTTGCCCGTAGCGAGGGTGAAGATATAGCGGACCGCATTGGAAAGACCGCCAAACGTGCGCTCCCCGTCAACCAGCTGAATGGCATCGCTAATGATCTGGCGCGGCTTGGGATTACCCCCGAACAGGTCTGCATCGCAGTTGATACCGAAGGGCCAGCCTCCCTGGCCATAGGGGGAATAGTGCCAATTGATGTCCCAGGAACGGCCGTACCAGAAATTAAGCCCGTAGATCAGCGGAACATCGCTGGCGCTCCCGTCGCTCCAGTGCACCGTGATGGTGCCGGCCCGGTCGCCAACGAAATGCGAATAGCCGTGGTCGCCCTTTTTCGAATTCCATCCACCGGTGGCCACGTCGACGCTGGAAACCATGCCGGCGAAATGGATGGCCTTGGCCGCCACATCGCCGCAATCGAGCCGCCAGCCGCCATCCTGCCAGGGACGCAGGCCGGTGCGCGGCCTGAGGTCCAGCCAGGCGCCGATGAATTGCGGATCAATGCCGGCCGTCAGGAAGGGAATGCCGCGGATGAGCGCGAGTTGCTGCCCGCCCTCCGGCGGGATGGCGTGGTAGCGCGACGAGACCGGCAGGGCGGTTTCTGCGTGGAGACGCGTGCGCAGCGGTCGGGTGGCGCAGAGCGACAGGGTCAGGGCCATCTCCGCCGCCTCGGTCAGTACGAGCGGCACCGTGCCGGTTCGCATGGGACCATCGCCCGTGATCGCCCACGGCACGGGGCAGGCGCGTCCGTTGATGGCGAAACCGTCGAACGACTCCAGGTTGCCCTGCAGGGCGCGGCCCGGCCGGCGGTCATGGATGCTGTCGTACTCGAGCTCGAAGGCATAACGTCCTGCTGGTAATCGGAGGCGCTGCCGGAAGGTGCGCCGGTCGTTGTCCTGCAGATCTGGCTCGCTGGTTTGCAGGCGGGCCGGAAACGAATCCTGTGCGCGCCAGTTTCCGGTGATGTCGAGCATCGGGTTGAAGTCTTTCATGGCCGGGTACGGGTCGCCGCCGGGACCGAGCGGCGCGGGCGTGACAGCATGGGTTGGTTCGGTAGCCACTTCTTACCTCCTCATTCATCCACAGCGGACGGCATCCTCGCGCTCGCGGAAATAGCGCGCCGTTTGTCCGACTAGGCGATCGAGCAGAGTGGGGTCGGGCTGGCCGTTCATGGCCGGGTAGGGGTCACCGCCGGGGCCGAGCGGTTCGGGCGTGACATAGCAGCCGGGCTGGTTGTAGCCGATGCAGTAAAGGGCCATGATCAGCGTGTCCACGTCCAGCGCACCGTCGCCCAGCGCGCAGCGGTTGGAATCCGCCAGGTGCAGGTTGGTCAGGCGCGCGCCCGCCGCGAGGATCGCCTCGCCAATGTGCGACTCGCCGGATTGCATGTGGTAGACGTCGCCGTTGATGTGCTGCACGCCCGGATGGTTCACGGCCGCGATGTAGGCCTGGGCATCGGCGATGGTGTGGCAGAAGCTGACCTCGGCCGCGCGGATCGGTTCGATCGCGGCGCGGACGCCAGCCTTCTTGAAATCGCCAGCCACGAGGCGCAGCGTCTCGGTGGAGCGGAAGAACTCGCTGGCGTCATAGGCCTGCGGCCGACCCACGGCGCCGGGCACCACCAGGATGTAGCCGGCTTTGACGGCGCGGGCGAAGTCGAGTTCGCGGCGGATGTAGTCAATGGCGGCCTGGCGCTGGATGGCGCGGTTGGAGGAGAGGTCGTTGTCCGGCGAGAACATGCCGCAGATGCCGGCGACCTGGACGCCATGATCGCCGAGGATCTTGAGCGTCTCCTTGGGCTGGTAGCCGAGGTCCGGGCCGTAGTGATTGCCGTGGAGTTCGATGAAATTCACGCCATGTTTGGCCAGCCGTGCGGCGGAGGCGGCCAGCGGCTCGATGCCAAACCCCCAGTTACTCCAACTCAGGTTGAGCCGGCTCTTCAACCGCTTCGGCTGCTGCTTTTTCAGTGCGATGAATTGCTGGCGGATGGTTTCGTTCTTCTGCTCGTAGTTCTGCTTGCTCATGTGTTGTCCCTTTCTGTTTGGTTGTCCCCAATTTCCAATAACTGGCTACCGCGCTGAGGTTGCAGCCGGTTTCGAAAGTGCGCAGGTCATGGTCGTTCGGGGCGCCTTCGCGCGAGTAGGCCTCGGCAAAGGAGCCCCAGCAGTCGGCCGTCGGTCCGTTGATCAGGGCCTGGTAGACGACTTCCACATCCGGATGCCCAGTCGCTACCATTCCCCAGAGCAGATACCCCAACGTGTGGCCGTCGAAGCCGGTGTCCGCGTCAGGGACCAGTTGGAGGAGCCCTGTCTGGCGGTTGAAATGACGGGCCATGGCGGCGACGTCCACCGCCCGGCGCTCGGGATAGAGATAGGGCGTGCCGAAGTAGACTGGGAAGAGCGTGAAGTTCGTGATCCGCTTCGCAGGCCAGGCGTTGTCGGCTTTTGCACGGAAGCTGTCATGAAAGCCTTCCGGCTGCCCGGGCACATCGGTGCGCCAGTAGTCGCGCCCCATTGCTTCCTGGAGTCTGATCAGTTCCCGGGGTAGGTTCACGACCGTCTGGTTTCGGGAATTCGTGTGCCTGACAGGATCGTGGCCTTGCCGGATCAGGTATTCGATATAGAAATCGAGCGCCGCGGCGCAAAGCGCCACGGAGGTCATGGACCAGTAGTTCTCCGCTGCCTGCTTGAACTTGTGCGTCAACCCGGAGGCGGACACATCCACGGCGCCGCAGATCTCGGTCTCGTCTCCGCAGAACTCCATGCGATCGTTATGAGCGGCGGCGTACGCCAACTGGGCATCCATGCAGTACTGAATGGCGTCGTGCACGGCGGTTACGGTCGCCTTGTCGCCGGTGCCGCGATAGTAGTCGCGGGTGGCCAGCACGCACAGCGCCGTGGATTCCATGTCCTGATTGCCGAGATCCTGCATGCTGCCCCGCTCGGCCAGCGAGGACAGGCAGCTCGCCCAGTTCGGGATATGCCGGAATGCCAGGAACTTGCTCTGGGTCCACTGGAGCCAGCGTTTCGATTCCTCGAAGTGCCCGGTGGCGTCAAAGCCGCGCAGGCCCAGCGCGGCGTCACGGAAATACCCCTGAGTGTAGTGTGTGGCGTGCGCAATCAGGCCGCCATCCTGCGACTGGTTGGTCTTCAGGATGGCAAGTCCGCCCTCGACCATGTCGCGCGCCCGCGGGTCGGTAATCCGTTCCAGTCGAAAGGCAGGCGGCACATCGTCAAACCAAGCGGTCCATTCGCGGACACACGCCTGGAGTTCCGCTAGATAGTCGATGCGCCGTACGTCCTCGATCAGGTCCGCCGGATCGCGCCCAGCGGGTATGGCATGATGGCACAGCGCCACCACAGTGGAAGCGCCGGGCGCAAGGGTTGTGGCGTCCGTGATAAGGTCGCATGGTGCCAGACCGCCGGCGCTAGCCTTCGACGCGGAAGAGAAGAGTATCAGCGCATGAGTTGGATCATATCCTTTGCAGGCATACGCGCAACCCGCCCCATGCGCATCCCGCACGAGCGTCCACGGCGGAGCACCCGCGCCCGCCGCCGGAGTCAGCGCAGCCTTGACCCGAATGCTGTGGCAGGCGGTGGACGAGCGGTTTTCCACCAGGACCAACCGCGCCATCCATGGCTGCCCCCATCGTGCGAGGTCAACAAGGCAAACGGAAAGATCGCCGATGGTGGCGGTTCCATAGAACACGCCCGTCTTGGCCGCACGGTGCATGTCCGGGGTCAGCGGATGCTCGCAACCGTCGACTTCAATGGAAAGAGTCTCCGCCGTGAATAGACTGTCACGGATGGTGCCAATGTGATAGCCCGGTCCAGCCAACCGCAGCCACGCGCCGCTGCCATCGCCAACGGCCATCATGATCCCGTTGCCGACCGGATAGCGCTGCTTCTTGTTCAGGTAGGGCTTAGGCGGAGGGAATTCGACCCCGCAAATCGTGTGGAGGTGGACTTTCTGTGGCTGCATGGGGTGTGGACCTCACATTGGGGCAAGGATTACGCGAAGTTTCACGTCGTCAGTTTCCACATGGAGCGCGACATCGGCGAACAGGCGCGAGCCGCCCCGGCGCAGGGTGATCGGCGCGGCGATGTCCTCGACCCGCACGGCGCGTGTCTGCAGCGGGAAGGGCCCCACGCGCATGGTGGCTACGCGGATGGGGCGTTCTGCTGTCAACACCGCTTCATACCCGCCGTCGTCCAGGCGCTGGTAGGTCCAGTTCACACGCACCTG
>JBAXVM010000173.1:0-6492 GCA_037129105.1 bacterium | reverse complement strand
CTGTGTTTCCTCGCGGCGCAGCCGCGCGGTTGGCTTCGTGGTGAGAATTCCCGACCGCTTCAGGAAAAGACAATGGTGCGAGCTGTTCATCGGGCGTCGTCTCGACGCACGCGGGCATCTCTGGTATTCTCAGGCGCAACTGCGGAGGATGCCGAGATGAGCCGATGGTTTTATTCGATCCTGTTGCTGGCATGGCCGCTGCTGGCGGATGAGACGTTTCCGAAGCCGGACTGGAAGGATGCGCCCAACCCCCTGGCGAGCCCGGATGCGGTGCCTGGCGGCGCCCTGATCTTGTTCGCCGGGCAGTCGCCCAAGAGCCTCAATTACTATCTCGACAACAACGCCTTCTCGGCGCAAATCTTCGAGGCGCTCTACGACTCCCTGCTGGGTACCGATCCGCTCACCGTGGCGTTTACGCCTGGACTGGCGCAGCGGTGGACGATTTCCGATGATCAGCGGGTCTTCACTTTTGAGATCGATCCGGCGGCGAAGTGGAGCGATGGACGGCCTGTCACGGCTGCGGATGTGAAGTGGACCTTCGACAAGATCATGGAGCCAGCCAGTCAGACGGGGCCTGTGCGTGTCGGACTGGAGACGTTTACCAACACGCCCCCGAAGGTGTTAAGCGAGCGCACCATCCAGTTCACGGCTGGCGAAATACACTGGCGCAACCTGTTGTCGCTTGGCGGCATTCAGGTCCTGCCCAGCCACGTGTTTGCCAAGGTCGACTTCAACAAGCTGAACTTCGACTTCTCCGTGGTATCCGGTCCCTATCGGTTGGGGTCCCTGCAGGAAAATATTGAGCTGCGGCTGGAGCGACGGGCGGATTGGTGGCAGCGAAGCCGTCTTTCCACGCGCCACACCCTGAATTTTCAGACGCTGGCCTATCGTTTCTTTGCCGAGCAGGAGAATGCGTTCGAGGCTTTTAAGAAGGGTGAGCTCGATATTTATCCGGTTTACATGTCGCGATTGTGGAATCAGGAGGCGGCGGGCGAGAAGTTTGACCGTCACTGGATTGTCAAGCAGCGGATCCGCAACCATCGACCGGTGGGCTTTCAGGGTTTTGCCATGAACCTGCGGCGGCCGCCGTTCGACGACCTGCGGGTGCGAAAAGCGCTCGCGCTGTTGTTGGATCGCGACAAGATGAACCGTACGATGATGTTCAACGCCTATTTTCTGCACCGCTCCTACTACGAGGATTTGTATGACAAGGTCAACGTCTGCACCAACACCAATTATGCCTTTGAGCCGGAGAAGGCCCGCGCGCTGCTGCAGGAAGCCGGCTGGCGGGCGGACCCGAAGACCGGCTGGCTGGAGAAGGGCGGGCGGCGCTTGAGCTTCACGTTCCTCACGCGGGACGGCTCTTCGGATAAGTTTCTGGCGCTCTATTCCGAGGACCTGAAGAAGGCCGGCATTGAGCTGAAGATCGAGCGCAAGGACGGCGCCGCATGGTCTCGCGACATGGATGCCTTTAATTTTGACATGACCTGGGCGGCGTGGGGCAGTTCCCTGTTCAAGGACCCCGAGGATATGTGGGCTTCGCGGGAGGCTGATCGTCCGTCCGGCAATAACTACACCGGTTTTAAGGACGTTCTTGTGGATGCGTGCATCGAGAAGCAGAAGACCCTGTTCGATCTGCAGCAACGGAATCGTTTCTGCCGCGAAATTGACGCCCGCGTTTGTGCGCAAGTGCCGTACGTGCTGCTGTGGAACATCGACTACACGCGCCTGCTTTATTGGAACAAATTTGGGGTGCCCCCGACGGTGCTCAGCAAATACGGGGAAGAGAGCGCGGTGGTTACGTACTGGTGGTACGATGTTGACTCCGCCGCCGAGCTGAAGGCCGCACAATCTTCTGGCGCCTCCCTGCCGGCCCGTCCGGACTGGGTGGACTTCGACACCGTGCGCAAACCGTAGGTGATCTTAGTTGGCACGGCGTTTTTCCCCGTGGCGCAGCTTAGCGGCACGCGCCACCCCGCGAAGCCGGCCTGGACGTCCAGTAGTAAGACCCTGCGGACCATGGTCTTTTCCTGAAACACCACATAAGCCGCGTTTTTTACAGTCTTGGCGGCGCTTGTGTAACCGTGTACTATTTCCACACGTTCAAACGTGTGGAAATATTGTAGGGGGATGCATGAAGACGGATTTGAAACCCACGCTCTGGCGTACGATGCGCGTACTGGCCCATCCGCGGCGGTTGCAGTTGCTGCGCGAGCTTTTGCTTGAGGCGCCACAGTCCGTTTCCGAATGCGCCCGGCGCGGCCGGATCCACCGCGTCTCGACTACAATGGCACTGCGGCAACTGCAGGCCCGCGGGTTGATCCGGGCGGAGCGTGTCAGCCGCTGGGTGATGTATCGCCCGCTCGCCGATCCGTTGGTTGCGCATGCCGCTGCGATTCTCGATGCCATGCGCGCAGCCCTGACGCCGGCGCAGCCGGACTGGCCGCAGATTGTTCGGACGGTCACTTCCTTCACGCATGAACGTCGGATTCGGGTGGTACAGGCACTGGCGCAGCAGCCATGTACCGTGGAGCAACTGGCCGCCACCTGCCACATCTCCCTCCCCGCATTGTCGCGGCATCTGGCGAAACTGGAGCGCCGGAAGGTGATTCGCTGTGAAAATCATCATTGGCAGTTGCAGCCGCCTGCCGATGCGCTGGCGGCTGCACTGTTGGCCGCCATGTTGAGGGATGGCGAACAAAAATAACGCGCGGAATCAAATTTCCACACGTTTAAACGTGTGGAAATCTGGCCTGCCGGTTGAAGGCCCAAACTGTCCGGTTTTCACAGCTCGCAAACCTGTTACAATCCAAAATTTCTTCTGCGCATGAACCGCCTCCACTACATCGTTCGGCGTCTGTTGCTGGCAATCCCGACCTTCATCGGGATCACGCTGGTTTGCTTTGCGCTGACGCGCATCCTTCCCGGGGGTCCGGTCGAGATGCGCCTGATGCGCATGCGCGGCGGCGGAGGGGGCGGCGAAGGCGGGGGAGGGGCAGCGGCGCGCGTCACGCACGTCACGGAGGCGCAGCGCCGCGAACTGAACCGCCAGTTCGGGTTTGACCGGCCATTCTTTACCCAGTACTGGAAGTGGCTCGTGCACGATCGCATGGGGCTGCTCCTGCCCTCGTACGAGTACAACAACAAGACTGCCTGGCAGATGATCCGCGCACGCATGCCCGTCTCGCTCTGGTTTGGCATCACCGGTTTCGTGTTGAGCTACCTCATTTGCATCCCGCTGGGAATCACCAAGGCGCTGCGCCACGGCACAACGTTCGATCTGGGCACCAGCGTCGCTGTCTTCGTGGGATATGCCATCCCGGCGCTGGCGCTCGGCATGATCCTCAAGACGCTGCTGTGCGGCACGGTGGAGGGGCTCTGGGATATTTTTCCGCTTGGCGGGTTCGAGTCTGCGGACGCCGGATCATGGTCGTGGGCGGCGCGTTTCGCAGATCGCGCCCGACACATGCTGCTGCCTGTCATTTGCTACGTCATCGGCAGCTTCGCCGTACTCACCCTTCTGATGAAGAACTCGCTGCTCGAACAGGTCGGGGCCGACTATGTGCGTACGGCGTTGGCCAAGGGCGCCACCGCCCGGCGGGCCGTCTGGGGACATGCCGTGCGAAATGCCCTCATTCCCATCGCCACCGGATTCGGCAGCATTCTGACCCTGTTTTTTGCGGGCTCTTTTATCATTGAGACCATCTTCGAGATCCATGGCATTGGCCGACTCAGCCTGGATGCCATCGCCAGCCGCGATTATGCTATTTTCATGGCCATGCTCTCGCTGACGGCCTCACTGCAACTCGCGGGTAACATCCTTTCGGACTTCTGCTACCTGCTGATCGACCCGCGCGTGCATTTCGGGGGGAGGAACGCATGATCCCCTTGCCCCGGCTTTCTCCGCTGACCCGCAAGCGCTGGCGCCAATTTCGCGCCAACCGCCGCGCCTGGTGGTCCCTGCTGCTGCTGGCGGCTCTTTTTGCGCTCGGGCTGGCTGCGCCTTTGCTTTGTCCGTATGGCCCGCGTGAGGTCATGAACCCCGCGGCGTTCGAGCCGTATTGCCGCACCCGCATGAGCCTCACGCCAGAGGTGGCAACCGGCCGCTTGAATTTGACGGCCGACGGTCGCGTGACGCGCGCCGAGAACTGCAACGCCTTCTTTGGCGGCCAGCCGGACCCGAACGGCCAGGTTTTTACCAATCATTGGCGGCTGACACCGGCGCTTGCGGAAGCGCTGGCCGCACGCTATTCCAATCAGCCCGCGCCGGATTTGACCTGCACGCTCAGCCCTGCCACGGAACTGCTGCCGCAGGCCACCTGCGTGCTGGCGGCATTCGAGCCGCGCGAAACGCCGCCGGCTTCCGTGCGCCTGACGCTGCGTGTCGTGGCGCCGGATGCGCGGTGGTCTTTCCGGATCGATGCGCCGGCCGCAGGCACGGCGGTCACCCGCGCTGAACCGGCCGCCGCCTGGCAGCAGCTCCCGGCGGAAGCCCGCGCGGCGCTGGCGGCCTGCGCCGCCCGCGCCTTTGCCGGCAGCGAGGCGCGCACCAACCTCGTGGTGGCAGGCGCCAGCCTGCAGGCGCGCTGCACCCCGGCAGGCGTGTCCTGGCCGCACCGCCCGGTTCCGGGGCACTGGATGGGCGTGGATGTCAGCGGCTACGACGTCTGGACGCGACTGGTCTATGGCCTGCGCACCTCGCTGACGTTCGGCCTGTTGCTGGTCGCCTGGGCCATGCTGCTGGGCTTTGTCATGGGCGCGGTGCAGGGGTACTTCGGCGGCTGGCTCGATCTGCTGGCACAACGCGTGATTGAGATCTGGAGCGCGCTGCCTTTTCTGTATGTGATGATCTTAATCGGAGCCGTGCTGGGACGCAGTTTTCTGCTGCTGCTGATCTGCTACGGGCTCTTCAACTGGATCACGCTCTCGTACTACATGCGCGCCGAATTCCTGCGGCTGCGCCACCGGCCTTTTGTGGAGGCCGCGCGCTGCCAGGGGCTGGGCCACATGCGCATCATCTTCCGCCACCTGCTCCCCAACGCGCTGACGCCCATCATCACGCTCTTTCCCTTCGAGCTGGTCGGCGCCATCGGCGCGCTCACGGCGCTGGACTTTCTTGGCTTCGGCCTGCCGCCGCTCACTCCGAGCTGGGGCGATCTGCTGCAACAGGCCCAGCAGAACCGTTCCGCCTGGTGGCTGGCGCTCTATCCGTCGGCTGCGCTCTTTCTCGTCATGCTGCTGGCGGTGCTGATCGGCGAAGGACTTCGCGACGCGTTTGATCCCCGCAGGCGGACGAAGCTGGAAGGGTAGCCGTTGAACCATGTCAACCTTGCTGGATATTCGCAACCTGCATGTCTGTTTTGACACCGAAGAAGGTGTCGTACAGGCGGTGACGGGTGTGTCGTTGCGGCTGGCGCGCGGGGAAGTGCTCGGGGTGGTCGGCGAATCCGGCTGCGGCAAAAGCGCTACGGCGATGAGTATTCCGCGTCTGCTGCCGCTGCCAGCGGCGCGCATCAGGGGCGAGATCTGTTTTGAGGGCCTCGATCTACTGCGCCTGCCTGTGGCGGAGCTGCGGCAGCTGCGCGGTCGACGCATCGGCATGATCTTTCAGGATCCCATGACGTCGCTCTCGCCACTCCATCGCGTGGGCGAGCAGATCGCGGAGGTCGTGCGACTTCACGAGACGGTCTCAGCCGCCGTCGCACGCGAGCGCGCCCTGTCCTGGCTGGCCCAGGTGGGCATACCGGATCCGGCTGCGCGCAGCCGCGCGTATCCGCACGAGCTTTCCGGCGGCATGCAGCAGCGCGTCATGATTGCCATGGCGCTGATCCTGGAGCCGGACCTCGTGATTGCCGACGAGCCCACCACCGCGCTTGACGTGACCATCCAGGCGCAGGTGCTCGAATTGCTGCGCCGGCTCCACCGCCGCGATTCCAGCGTACTGCTGATTACGCATGACATGGGGGTTGTCTGGGAGATGTGCTCCCGCATCGCCGTGATGTATGCGGGCGAGATTGTCGAGGAGGCTCCCGCACAGGCTTTTTTCGCTGCGCCGCGGCATCCGTACGCCTGCGCCCTGCTGGCCGCCATGCCTTCGGCCGCCACGCGCGGGCAACCGCTGCGCGCGATTCCCGGCCAGGTGCCTTCGCCCCTGGCATGGCCCGCCGGCTGCCGTTTCCGCGAACGCTGCCCGCAGGCCTTTGCACGTTGCGCAGAACACCCGCCGTTGCTGTCATGTGGCGAGGGGCGCATGGCGCGCTGCTGGCTGGCGGAGGGGGCAGAATGAGAACTTCCGTCGCAATTCGCATTATGGCGTAATCCCGGCGGGTCCGGCGGCCCCGCCCTACCAGAAGTGCCACGAAAACTGGGATGACGGCAGGTAGGACGGACCCGCCGGACCCGCCGGACGCCATAATGCGAATGCGAATTGCTGGAGCTGCTGCCCGGCGTGTTGCTGACGGAACATGCAAGTGATAGACTGTTGCCTCTATT
>JBAXVM010000172.1:0-6498 GCA_037129105.1 bacterium | reverse complement strand
GACTTCGAGCACGCCTTCCAGACAACCCTGCGCGTCTACCGCCACCCCCGTGAAAACCGGACGTTCCACGCACCGGACAAGACGCCTTCCGTGGCGATGAACGTCCCCGTGCTTTCTGTCTGCGGCCTCGATAACTATGCCGTGCCGCGCCCGGCCGGACTCCGGCCCGCACCCGCAGCACAGGCTTCACCCATGGCCGGATCCGGCCCGAGCGGCTACCTCATGGGGGCCGATTTCCGCAAGGCCTATGCCCCGGACGTGGCACTCACCGGGAGTGGTCAAAGCGTCGGACTTGTGCAGTTCGACGGCTACTACGCCAACGACATCGCCAGTTATGTAAGCCAGGCCGGCCTGCCGAGCGTCCCCCTGCAAACAGTACTCATCAACGGCTTCAGCGGCACCCCGGGCGCCAACAACGCCGAGGTGGCGATGGATATCGAGATGGTCATTTCCATGGCACCTGGAATCGATCGCATTCTTGTTTACGAGGCCAGCCCGTCCGGCAGCCCCATCAGTGTCCTGAGCCGCATGGCCACGGATAACATGGCCAAGCAGCTGAGTGCCTCATGGACCTGGGGCACACTTGAATCCGGCACCGAGCAGGTCTTCCAGCAGTTTGCGGCGCAGGGGCAGTCCTATTTCAATGCCTCCGGCGACAGCGACGCCTACACAAGCCGCATCGACTCGCCGGCCGACTACCCGTTCATCACGATCGTGGGCGGCACCACGCTGACCACCGGCTCGAGCGGCACATGGTCGTCGGAAACGACATGGAACTGGGGCGGTGGCATCGGCACGGGAGGCGGCGTCAGCACCACCTACGCCATCCCGGACTGGCAGCAGGGGGTTGACATGACCGCCAACCAGGGCTCGACCACCCGGCGCAACATTCCCGATGTAGCCATGACCGCGGATGATGTCTGGGTCATCTACAACAACGGCGCGTCCGGCGCCTTCGGCGGCACCAGCGCAGCCGCGCCGCTCTGGGCTGGGTTCACCGCGCTGATCAACCAGCAGGCGGCCGCCTATGGCCTGCCCACGGTCGGCTTCCTCAATCCGGCTGTTTACGCGCTGGGCGCCAGCTCCGGATATGCCGCCGCCTTTCATGACATCACCACCGGCGACAACACCAGCTCCAGCAGCCCCGCCAATTTCCACGCCGTGCCCGGATACGACCTCTGTACCGGATGGGGCACCCCTGCCGGCCAGGCTCTGATCGACGCGCTCACAGCCCCGCCCGATCCGCTCGGCATCACGCCGGCCAGCATGTTTGCCGCCAGTGGACCGGTCGGCGGCCCCTTTAATCTAACCGCGCAAACCTTTGTCCTGACCAACTCCAGCGTCTCATCGCTCAACTGGACCTGCTCGACCACCTCGTCCTGGCTCACAATTTCGACCGGCAGCGGCACACTGCCGGCTGGCAGCACAGCCAGCGTAACCGCTTCGTTAACCGCCGCGGCCAGCAACCTCACGGCCGGCATATACAATGCCTCGGCCCGTTTCCTGAACACCAGCACCGGCATCACGCAAAGCCGCACATTTCAGCTGCGCATCGGCCAGCCGCTGGTTGAGAATGGCGGATTTGAAGCCGGCTCCTTCTCCGGCTGGACCCAATCCGGCAATACAGCCGCCACCACGGTCAGCCCTACGACATCCTATGTCCACTCCGGCACCTATGGCGCCAAGCTCGGGCCATCCACAACACGCGGCTATCTGTCCCAGTCACTCGCAACCATTCCGGGACAGAAGTACCAGATCTCTTTCTGGCTGCGAAATCCCGACGGCAAAACACCTAATGAATTTCAAGTTAGCTGGAACGGCGTGACGCTCTTCAGCAAGTCCAACCAGAGCGCCACCGGCTGGACCAATGTACAGCTTGTCGCCACCGCCACGGCCACCACGACCGCGCTGCAGTTCGGCTTCCGCCACGACCCCAGCTATCTGGGCCTTGATGATGTCAGCGTCACCCCCGTCACCACAACGAACGCTCCTTCCACTGTGACCCTGACCGTAGTTTCCGCCCGCGGCACGGCTTCTCCAGGAACAACCACCGTGGCCTACGGCATCCAGGTGACCGAAAAGATCATCAATTCGCCGGTCGTCAGCGGAACAACCACACGGTATGTCTGCACGGGTGCCACCGTGGCCGGCAACCGCTTCACCCAAAATAACCCGACCAACGTTACGCTGACGCTAACCAACAGCGCCACGCTCACCTGGATCTGGCAGACGCAGTACCGCCTGACCACAGCCGTCAGCGGCAGTGGCACCGTCACACCTGGCGGATGGATGGCGTCGGGCGCCAGCGTGGTGCTGACCGCCACTGCAGGATCCAGTGCGCATTTTGTCCGTTGGTCTGGCACAACCAATGGCTGCCTTATCGCGGGCAACGTGCTCACCGCGCCCATGACGCTGGCACGTTCGATTACGGCAACCTTTGCTGCGGGTGCGCAGCCGGTTATCTCCGGAAAAATCACGCGGTCCGGCACCAGCACCGGCGTGACAAATGTGCTCCTCACGTTCTCGAACAGCGGCGGCACCGCCACCACCGACAGCAGCGGAAATTACTCCAAGATCGTGCCCTACAACTGGACCGGGACGGTCACGCCCTCGTCCGGCACGGGCGGAACGTTCTCGCCGGTGTCCAAGGCCTACAGTCGGGTAACACTCAACACGACCCTGCAGAACTATACGTGGACAACACCCGCCGCCCGGCCCGTGCCGGCGTCCACGCTGGTTGCGTCCACTGCCATCACACCTGCCGCGCCTGTCGTGCTGCTGCGCACATCCGGCTCCGTACGCTGGTCCGGCGCGGCTGCGATCCAGGCCTGGCAGGCTCCGGAACTGCTCCAGATCACGGTCGAGGGCGGCGAAACACAGGTTGTGCTGCCTGGTTCCATGGCCGCACCAGACGCCCTTGACGCCACCATCGCCGTCGAACCGACACTGCTGGAAATGCGCGAACTGCCGGAGCCGGCGGTGCTGGTCATCCGCAACCAGAACGGCTTCGCCACGGCGGACACGTCCCTGCCCAATGCCAGGATACTCGACACCGTGACCATCCTGTCCGTAGGCGACTCCGTGGTCCTGACCTGGGATCTCACGATTCTGGGCCCATAGGGGCGCAAAGGAAGAGCTTGATCAGGATCCTGCGAGGAGAAATCACGATTCCTCAAGCTCGCTGTCGTAGAGCTGGGCGCGCACGTGCTCGTCCGGTTCCTGGATGTGCATGCCGATGTTGATCAGGATGCCAACCGCGGCAAACGCGGTAATGAGGTTGGATCCGCCATAGCTGATAAACGGCAGCGCCAGGCCTTTGGTCGGCAGACAATCGGTCACCACGCCAATATTGAAGAAGGCCTGAAACACCAGCAGCAGCGTCAACCCAAACGCGATCAGCCGCCCCAGCCGGTCCGGCGCACGCGTGGCAATCAGCATGCCGCAAACCAGGATGCCGCCAAAGGCCAGCAGGATCCCCAGCGTGACGGCCAGGCCCCACTCCTCACCGGCAATGGCATAGATAAAGTCCGTGTGCGCCTCGGGCAGGTAGTAGTGCTTCTGCATGCTGTTGTTAAGCCCGACCCCCCATTCGCCGCCGTTGATAAACGCCAGGCACGACTGCTCCACCTGGTGCTTCTTGTCCGAGGATGCGACATCCAGCAGCACCTGGTCCACGCTCTTGCCCAGAAAGCCAGCCAGCTGCTCCGTGACAAACGACGTTTTCCCAAAGGCCTTGACCACATAGATCATCATGCGTTCACCGCGCACCGGATCGCGCAAGATCATGACCAGGAAGCCGAGGCACCCCAGAAAGCCGGCGCCCACAACATAGAATATGCGCGCGCCTGCCACGAACATCAGCCCTATGCCCGCCACCGCCGTGACCAGTGTGGCGCCAAAGTCCGGCTCTTTCAGCAGCAGCGCCAGCACCACACCGAGCACGCCAATGGGAATAAAAAAACCCCGGACGAAGGTGCGGACGCGCCAGCCGATGGAAGACATCCACGCCGCCATCAGAATAACCGTGGCCAGCTTGGCCAATTCGCTCGGCTGAAAGCGTGCCGAGCCTGCTCCGACCCAGCGATTACTGCCATGCGAGCGAATGCCGATCCCCGGGACAAAGACAGCCAGCAGGCCAACAATCACAACCAGCAACAATGCCCACTGCAACCAGCGCTGCTTAACCCAGCGGTGGTAATCAAAGCGGGTGGCCAGAAACCCCAGCAGCACCGCAAACGCCATCCAGACGAGCTGACGTTTTAAAAAAAAGTGTGAGTCGCCATAGGTCTGGGCGGCTCGCACGGAACTCGCCGAAGCAACGAAGATCAGACCGATCCCCGCCAACGCAGCGACGCACGTAATCAGCGCGACGATGATCTTGCGCATGGGTGCTACTTCATTCTGGAAAACGAGTTGTTCAGCTGTTTCAAAAGAAAGATGCGACGCAACCGCGTCGCATCTTTAGTCGAGCCGTCTAGCAGCCTGTCGGACTTAGACTTCTGGGAGTACAAACCTTCTGCCGACAGGCTGCTAGTTTTACTAGGAACCTGTCGGCAGAAGGCACCGGATCGTTCCAAGGCCTAAGTCCGACAGGTTCCTAGAATCGGCAGAATCCGTCCCGCTGCCCGGCGCTGCGGACAACCGTCGCATCAGGGCGCCGGTGCGGCCACGACAGGAATCTTAAGAACCTGTCCCGCCTGCAAATCTGACGTGGAAAGATTATTCAGCGCCTTCAATTCCGCCGGGCTCACGCCCCAGCGAATCGCGACGGCATACACATCCTCGCCCTCCTTGACCGTATAGGTCTTCGTTTCCGGTGCCGGGGCGGCCCGGGTGGCAGCCGGGGCGGCGGTTGCGGCCGCTGCGCCAACAGCGGGAGACGCTCCTGCCGCAGGCGCGGCATCCGGAGGCGGCGGAACTGCGTTTGCATCAACCGGTGCCGGCGCCGGCGCCGCAACTGGTTCGGCCGCAGGAGCGGCTGCCTCGGCAGCAGGAGCCGCTGCATCCGTCTTGGCCGGCATGACGAGCTTCTGGCCGATCTGCAATACGGACTTGGCCGTCAGGTTATTGACCTTCATCAGGTCAGCACGCTTGACATGGTGCGCCGCTGCAATCGTTGCCACAGAGTCGTTCTTCTTGACCGTATAGGTGGCTTCGCCTGCCGCCGGAACCGCGGCAGCAGCGGCAGCCTCGGGCTTTGCCTCAACCGGAGCAGCCGGCTTCTTCTCGACCGCTGCCGGCTTCTTCACCTTCTTATGCACGACCTTCGGGTGGGCCAGATCAACCGGGTTGGGCAGCTGGATCGTCTGCCCCTTGCGCAGGTGGCTCTTCAGAGAGAGCTCCGGATTGACCGCGAGCACATCCTGCCAGCGCTTCTCATACTTGACAGCGATGTCGATGATGCCTTCACCATCCTTGACCGTGTATGGCGTAGTCATCGCGGGAACCGGCTTCAGCACCGGCTTCTCCAACACCACAGGTGCCGTCGGCTCGACCTTCACCCGGTTGGTAATGACAATGACGGTCGGCGCCACCACCGGCTCGGGCAGAGGAACCGGTGCGACCACCACCTCCGGCTTACTGCCTTTGGAAGTAGAGCACCCCTGCATCAGGCAAATTCCGGCTACAGCCGGCACACACGCGAGCAAACGAACCAACACCATACCCGTCTTCATTTCTCTGTCTCCTAAGGGGGGCCTCACGAAACGTTCATCTCGCGCACCAGACGCGTAAAACGCTCGCCACGCTCCCGATAACTGTTGAACTGATCAAAACTCGCACAACCAGGCGAAAGCAACACCGACTCACCGGCGCACGCCTCGCGCGCCGCATCCGACACCGCCTTGTCCAGCGTGCCGCAATCCACACACGAAACCACACCGGACCACGCCGAGCCCATGCGCCCTGCACATTCGCCGATAAGATACACCTTCCGCACGCGGCTTGTCAGCAACTCTTTCAAGCCGTCCAGATCATGTTCTTTCAGTCGTCCGCCGGCGATCAGACGCACCGGCCCGGACACCATGGTGAGCGCGGCTGCCACCGCCGACAAGCTGGTTGCTTTCGAGTCGTCAATATAGCACACGCCGCCGCGCTCCGCCACAAGCTGCATGCGATGTGCCAGCGGCACGAAGCTCGCCAGGCCGCGCGCGATGGCCGCGTCATCCAGCCCGCAGGCAGCCAGCGCGCCCGCACCCGCCGCGGCCGCGAGACCCAGCACGGGGTTGTCGAACCAGGAGCCTGCCAGTGAAATATTGCGCATAGGTTGCATGGCCGCCATGCGACCACGCAACCCATGCGCAATATATTGCCAGTCACAGGACGCACCCGTGCCGAACGTCAGGCGTGCGGCTGCCGACGGCACAACGCCGCCGTCATCCAGTCCTTCTGGCAGCAGCGCGACATCGCCGGCGGCCTGTTGCGCAAACAGCCGGAGCTTCAGCGCACGATACTCCTCCATGCTGGCATGCCGATCGAGATGATCGGCCTGAAGATTCA
>JBAXVM010000171.1:0-6500 GCA_037129105.1 bacterium | reverse complement strand
CGGAAAAGATCCAGGGATGATGCCGCCCCACGGTGTGGTCGCGGCCTTGCTTCAGCGTGATGGTAGTCATGTGCACAGGTTTCCAGATAGTGGATTCCAGACCCGCGTAAAGCCAAGTCCTGAAAAATCGCGTATGTTGCGTGTGGCAAATTTGATCATTTGGCACGCGTCTCCGCAACCACACCGGCAGGCATGTATAATTTAACGCGCCAATCCGGATCGACAAAGGAATCGGCCTTGCCCAGATGCATCGGCTCGGGCAATTGCCAGACTGTTGCATCCGGAGCGGCGGCTGGCGCGCTGACGGAAATCATGTATTCGATGCCTCGGCGCACCAGCTCAGCCAAAAGTTTGGCCTGGCAGTATAGCGCGTCGGATAATTGGATTTGCGTCCTTTTCACACGTCAAATGTACATCACCACCGGATTGATGGCAAATGGTGATTTAGGAGGCAGGAGAAACTTTTTCGGGAGTTTTGTCGACAAAGTTCCCGACAAAGCTCGCGACAAAGATGGCTGAGTAGTACGTTTGGCCTGTGCGGTCGCTGCCTTCGTGGTCAATCGCCGTCGCAAGGTCCAGCGCTGGCAGCGATCAGTACCAGGCCATTGTTAGCGCAATTCTATCCGATCCGGCAAGCACGAACCTTTCGCGCCATCACTTTTCGATCAACTTGGACTCAATGCCGCAACAGCACAACGCATGCGGCGTTCGTAACTAATCAGGAAACAGAATATGAGTCCCAGCAAAGACTTTCGTCGGTTTTGTTGTCCACAGATTTCGCAGATTAACACAGATTGAGAGTTTTGGCGTGTGACTCCCACAACGCACAACATCCCAATCTGCGTAATCTGTGGACAAAAGCATTCTCATAACTCCTGAACTTGAGCAAATACCGGTATTCATTGCTCCCAGCCACATTGGATAGCGGGCGTGCCGCTTTGGATCGCGACTTTTTTTGTTTTCTGGCGCTAACTATTATATCAGCCGCAGTTGAAAACTGTGTAATAGTACAGACATCTCTAATAGTACATACATGAAACTCTGTACTATTAGAGATATCTGTAATACGCGATACTTTCCAGCGTCTGTACTATTACACATGCTCCATGGAGAGCATCCAAACACGCTTTTCAGGATCCCAACGCCCACCGGCAGCCTTGACTTTTTACCTTGCCCTCATCGTGCAATAAGTGCCCTTCCCATGCCATTACTATACGCGCAAATCCGCCGGGTTGTAAATAGATTCATCCCCGGAATCAACGGGCGGTGCACGGTGGGTGCTTCTTTCGTTCCACGCAAAGCACCGGAAGCCACCGAGAGAACCGCAGATTGACGAATATCGAGGGCCGAATAATGAAGGCGAGAAGATTGCATAAGGCGAAATTCACTTCATGATTCTTTGGAGTGCGGTGACAACCAACGGGCGGCACCGCTCTGCCACGCCACCATCCAAAGCGGCGGCGCGCGGTATACCGCTTGCCGCCGCACTCCACATTTCCGATGTCCACGCGTGCGCTTACTCTGTTGCACAACGACAGGAAAAAGCGGCTAGAGAAACTTCGATATCGCTATTGCTCACGGCTCCCGTCACACCTTCACCACGGTCCCGGTCTCCAGCGAGACAATAGCCGCTGCCAGCACGCGCTGGGCAGCGAGGCCGTCGGCGCCGGAACCGTCGATCTCCTCCGGGTTGCACCCGGCCGCCACCTGTGCCAGAAATGTTTCCAGACGGGCACGGAAGGTGTCGGTGAAATCGCGAAAGCCGCCGAAGACCGGATTGGTATAGACGAGTTTCACCGGATCATTGGCCGCATAAAGCGTGGCCTCACGCCACATGTCGTCTATCACCAGGCGTCCGTTGACACCTGCCACCTCGCAGCGCTCCATGGGATGACCGCGCTCGATATCGTAGCTGCCGGTGAGCGAGCCGACCACGCCGTTGCGGAACTGCAGGCTGATATGCGCGGTGGACCAGATCTGGCGCCCCGGCGCCTTGGTGGCAAAGCATTGCACGGCAGCGACGTCGCCGCAAAAATGCCGCATGATGTCCATCGTATGCGGATGCAGCGCCTTGATATGAAAATAGGGCGAACTCTCGTTCGGGTTCTTGATCCACATGGCCATGTTGACGAACAGCAGGTGCCCCAGGCGCCCCTCGTCCATCCATTTCCTGGCCAGCCGCGCGGCAGGTGTAAAACGATGATTGAGGTCTATGCCGAAGCAGCGATTGCAAGCGCGCGCCTTGGCGACCATCTCCTCCGCCCGGGGGATCTCGTTGCAGATCGGCTTTTCGCACAACACGTGCGCGCCAGCTTCCAGCGCCTGCAGGGTCGGCTCGTAGTGGTCACTGCCGTATTCGTACCCGCCGGTGGCGACGCTCACCACATCAGGCTTCAGGCTGTCCAGCATGGACGGCGCATCCGGAAAATGCGGCACCCCGAGCCGTTTGCCGGATTCCTCGGCGCGATCCGCGCGGATATCGCACACGCCAACAAGTTCCGCCAGCTGACTCTCCTGGTAGATGTCCGCATGGCGATTACCGATGGGTCCCATTCCAATGACGCATACACGCAGCATGGTTTTCTCCTAGCAGCTTGTCGGACTTGGCAATTGAACAGCACAGATTTTGTGCCGACCAAGCTGCTAGTCATAGGGAAGCACCTGACAAGCACCTGATTCCAGTATAAGAAACATCCAATTGGCAAAACAGTGGTTATTTTTGTTGTTTTTGGAGGTCTCGCAACCCGCTATCCGCGGGTTGCTCAACTAGGAACCTGTCGGCAGAAGGCTCCAGAGCGATCCAAAGGCTAAGACCGACAGGTGCCTAGTAATCATACCCGTGTTCTTTCATCGCCGGAACCAGAAAATCATAGGCCTCCCCGGCCGGCTCGCGCATGTGGCGTCCGATGGGGTCGCGCGTCACGGGTATACGCGCCATCGGAAATCCCAGAAATTCTTCCAACCGGGTCAGTTCACGCTCCTGCTGCAGCACAAAATCCTCCAGCCGCACCTTGATCCAGCGACGGGGCAGGCCGGAGGCGCGCACCAGATCGTCCTGGTACTTCCATGATATCGCGCGGCAGCGGTGGATATCGTCCGTAACGGGATACTGCACGCCGAAGTCGCGCAGGTCATCCGTCAAATGCCCGCCGGTAATACAGTCGCGTGGATTGCGCACCCAGAAGATGTAGTAAATTTCCGGAAACATGCGCTTGATCCAGGGGTAGCAAAGCGTGGTCTCGGGAATCTTCCAGCCCCGCTGCGGGGCCGGACTGTCGAGCACGGTCTTGAGATAGCACTCGATCAGCTTCCTGAACTCGGCGGGGATCTCCATGGTTTGCACGGGACCGAAATCCCATGCCAGCCCGCCAAGCCACGGGATGTAGCGCGCGATGATCCGGCTGGCCTCGTACATCGCCTCCGGTGGCAGCAGGTCGCCAGCCACGTTGAGCGGCGCACCCATGTAAACGCCGCTCTGCGAAAGCGTGTGCGACATGGCGCGCGTGCCCGAGTGGCCGCGTCCGATGACGGTGATGAGGGTGGATGTGCTCATAAAAATGCGGGTGGCAGGTGGCAGGTGGTGGGTGGTGGGTGGTCAGCAATTCGCATTATGGCTTTCGGCGGGTCCGGCGGCCCCGCCCTACCTGCCAATTCATGTGGTTTCTGGTAGGGCGGGGCCGCCGGACCCGCCGCAATTACAAACGAGAATGCCCTTACGGGCACACTACAAACGGCTTTTTGCCGGTTCAAGGCCGTTTGTAGTGACGCCGTAAGGCGTTTTTACTCGTTCCTACAGTTTCGCCGCGCCGCGCTGGGTCTGGAGTTCCTTCAGTTGCGCCTGCAGTTGCTGGGCGGCTTTGGGCGAACCAATGTACAGCGTGTCGTAGGCCTGCTGGGAGGTCGTGAACGTCTTGCCCGTGCCATGCCAGTTGAGGTTTGTCATGATCGGGTTCCGGCGTCCGGTGGCTTTTTCGCGACGGGCGATGTGCTGCTGCAGGCGCGCCTCCAGCAGCGTCACGACTTCCGGTTCCTGCTCCGCAACGTTGTGAGTTTCGCCCGGATCCTCGACCAGGTTGTAGAGCTCAACCTCCGGCTTGAAGTGGAAATCCGGCTCGAGCGCGTGGATCATCTTCCACTGCGGCGTGCGCCAGCCGTGCTTGCGCATCCAAGTGCACTCGGTGATGTAGAACTCCGATTCGACCGGTCGCGGCTCGCCGCGCAGCAGCGGCGTCAGGCTGCGACCGTCGAAGGCAATCTTCGTCTTCACGCCCAGCAGGTTCAGAATCGTGGGCGCAATGTCCTTCATCTGGCAGATGTCCGCGCAGCGGAAACCGGCCGGCACCTTGCCCGGCATCACAAAGGCCAACGGAATGCGCAGCGTACACTCGTAGAGACCATGATGGTCAAAGTAGCAGTCATGATCGTAGAGCGTCTCGCCGTGATCGGAATCGAACACCGTGAGCGTATCCTCCTCGATCCCCAGCGTTCGCATCTCCTGCAGCAGATTGCCGATGCAGGCGTCCATGTAGGCCAGTTCGCCATCATACTGCGCAATGACATAGTCCTTGTCCGTGCACTTCGGCGGGAACCAACTGGCGAGGTAATCGCGGAACGGCTTGAACTGGTAGACCGGATCGAGCGAGCGATTCTGCGGATCCAGTTCGTTGCCTGCGTAAAACAGCCGTTCGAAGGGGCGTGGCGGCAGGTAGGGCGAGTGCGGATCCATGTGCCGCAGGAAGAGGAAGAATGGTTTCCCGTCGGCGGCCAACTTGCGCAGTTCAGGGATGGTGATGGCGTTCAGGTTTTCGGCCTTGTGGCTGCGTCCCTCCTCCCAGGAACCCCAGCCGGTGAAATCCAGGTATTTTTGGAAACCGCGCGAGGCCGGGTTGCCGCTGAAGCCGACGCAGACCGTGGTGTACCCTTCGGCCGCGAGCATCTCGGCCAGTGTCGTGACATGGCTGCCCAGACCGCCTTCATGCCGCAGCGCCACCACGTCCGTGCCGAACACGTCCATGCCGGTAAACATGGAAGAGTAGCCGGGCGTGGTCGGAATGCTGGGACTGAAGGTGTTCGAAAAGGCCGCTCCGCCCGAGACAAACTTGTCAATGTGCGGCGTGGTTAGCCGCGAGTAGCCGTAGAGACTCATGTGGTCCGGCCTCAAGCTGTCGATGCCAAAGAGAATCAGGTTTGGTTTTCGTGCTTTCATGGTTTGTTCTCCGTACCGTTATGACTGTTCTTATTCCCTGCCCGTGCGCGGAGCGCCCGGGCCACCTCTTCCAGCTACGTTTTCATAATCCTCACGCGCTGGCCTTCGGCGGACGACTGCAGGCAGGCCAGCGCCATGCGCAGTACATCACGCCCTTCCGCCGCGGTCGCGATCGGCGGCCGACGGCCATGCAGAAAATCCGCCAGCGGCGCAGCCAAACCGCAGATGCGCTCGCCCTGCGACATTACCTCCGGCAGTGCGCTGCTCGTCCAGCCGGCTCCCTTGAGCCACCACTTGAGCTGCGGCATGCCTGCCGGTCGTTCCGCCGCACTGGGCCCGTCGCCGTAATTGCCGGCTATAAAGCCATGCTCGGCCACGATCTCCAGCGTGTTCTCGCCTGCCCGCGCGACAAAAGTGCACGAGACCTCGGCCAGCGCGCCGTCCGGATAGCGGAAGACGGCAATGCCGTTGTCGTTGGGGATCTTCGGGTTCAAGACCGTAGTGATCTCAGCGGTCACGCTCTCCGGCAGACCGCGCAGCCAGTAGATAAAATCCATGGGGTGCGCAGCGTCGTCGGCAAAAATGTCGCGGTTCAACGCGGGCTGCACATGCCAGCTCTTCTCGAAATCGGGCCAGTCCTGCGTATTAAGCGTATGCCGCCGGCGGATCATGAAGATGCGCCCGAACTTGCCGGACGCCAGCAAGTCGCGCGCCTGCAAGTTGTGCGGATCCACGCGCATCTGCCAGGCGAGCGTAAACGGCACGCGCACCGCTGCGCGCACGATCCGGTCCGCATCCTCCAACGTCAGCGCGATCGGTTTCTGAAGGATCACGCTCTTGCCGGCAGCGGCGGCTAGTTCGGTCAGTTCCGCATGACGGGATGTTTCCGCGCCGATGAGCACAGCCTGGATATCAGGCCGCGCCACCAGCGCCTCCGCGCTGGCACAGGCCTCAAGGCCGTTCGCGCCAACAGCCGCGCGCAGGCGTGCGGCATCATGATCCCAGCCTGCCACCACGCGCACGCCCATGGCCGGATACTCGCGCCAGCGCGCGCAGTACATCCCCACATGTCCGTGGGCGAAGCCGAGAATACCGATGTGGATAGGGTTCATGATAATAAAAGTTTAGCAGCAATAAGGAATTGCTCCGTGCGCCCTGTTCAACTCTGGGCCCTCTGTGTCTTTGCAGCAGTTCTCATTATGGCGACACGAATGCCCTTACGGGCACACTACGAACGGTTTTTTGCCGTTTCTAGGCCGTTTGTAGTGACGCCGTAAGGCGTTTTGGCGCCATC
>JBAXVM010000170.1:0-6575 GCA_037129105.1 bacterium | reverse complement strand
TACGGTCGTAATACGGACAATGCTCACGATCCGCAATCTGTGGAGGTCAACGAAACGGGGATGCGCCCGTGTAGACTGTTTTGGCGTATTTCCATTGGGTGTTGGGTGTTGGTTGTTGGGTGTTGAAAGTACTACGTCCGACAGGCTGCTAGCGGGCTTCGCCGAGGCGTTTGATTTCGTCTTCCGAGAGCGCCCGGTTGTAGATCAGCACTTCATCCACCCAGCCGTTGAAGAACATGTCGTTCCAGTTGATGAATGGCAGGCGGGACATGTTTCCGATGACCATCTTCGTGTCGGAGCTGTCCCAGACGGGCGTGGGCGAGGTCGCGAGCCGGGTTTCTTTTTCCAGTGTGCCGTCAACATAGTAGCGCAGCGTTTCGCCGTCATACGTTCCAGCCAGATGACACCAGCGGTTCAGCGGCAGATTGTCAGATCCGGCAATAACGGTGGGACAGGGCTTGTCGGAATTGTTCTGTACCGCGAAAATCCCCTTTTTATACCCTTGCCCGATGCCGAGATCAAATGCGCCCTGCTTGTCCGTGTTTAGCGGGCCGCGGTTGATCACATGGCCGTAGGTGGTGTGGCTGGCGGCCTTGACCCAGAGCGAGACCGTCATGGCGCTCCACCCCTTCATGTTAAGTTCGGGCGAGGGGGTCACGAGATAGGTGTTCTTGCTGCTAAAGCGGGCGGCCTTGCCTTTGACACCGGCCTCGTACACCGGTGTGCCCACCCAGTAGCCGTTGTGGGCCAGGCCGCTCTGATCGCTGACATTCTCGGTATCCTCGTCAAACGTATAGTGCAGAACCAGTCCGTTATCCCCGCCCCCTTTCCAAAAGGCGAGGCTGCGGCACTGGCTCAGCGGCACCTCGGCCTTGCCGAAGAGTGTTTGCAGCGGAAACCTGGGCAGATCCAGCACGCCGGACAGCAGGTCGTTATTGACGAGCCGGACAGCCGCGGTCTCGCGGTCAGGGTTGAATTGGATGCTCCGGATCTGTTCCAGCGGCACCTCGAGCTTGCCAAGTGCGCTGACCAGGCGGATGGACGTAATCGTGGTGGTGCCGCGCAGGCGCGACCCATCGGCCAGGTCCATTGAGATCCGTATGGATTCGTTGCTTGTTTCGCCAGCCCTTGAGGCAAAAGTCAGACCGACAACTATTGCGGCGATGTAAAATCTAAAACGAGTCATCAGAGGCTCCTTCTTTTCCAACTGTTCCGGATCGGCGGGTTTCTGCTGTAGCGGCGGTCTCTGACCGCCGCTACACTGGCTAACTATAAGACGCGTGTGACGCCCCATTTGTTTCCGAGTAACTACACAGGAAATGTCTCGCGACGGCAGACACCGGTGGACGACTACGGCGACGACTACGGAAAACGAGGGGAACTCCGAATTCGTCCACCGTAGTCGTCGCCGTAGTCGTCCACCGAGCCGTATCACCTGAGCAGTTACGTTTCCGTTTTTTTTGCGTGCCAGGCCTGCAGACCTTCGTTTCCCGTACAATAGCATTTATTCAGCCAAGGAATTGTCAAAAAAATGTCAATTCTGGTAGGGCGGGGCCGGCGTCCCATGAGCGAAGTCGAATGGCCGGACCCGCCGCGAGCCGAACGGCTCGGTGGTGGAAACTGAATTGAGATTCACCGCGGAGACGCAGAGGACGCGGAGGAATGCGTGGGGGCAATTACGGCAACAGCGGTGATATTTTAACCGCCAAGACGCCGAGAACGCCAAGGGGATACTGCCGGAAAAGCAGAAAAAGTTTGCCACAGATGGCACAGAGATCACAGCGCTGCGCAGCCGCAACCAAAGTTGGCTACTTTTAACTCGCGCAGAGGCGCAGGGGCGCTGAGGAGAATTTGGGGATTGTCTCTGCGCCTCCGCGCCTTTGCGCGAGAAAACTTGCACGACATGAGGTCTGTTCTGCCTTCGAATTGCGAACTTCGACATTCAAATTTGGTTGCGGCTGCGCCGCGAACAAACACTCGGGCAACTTGAAATTCTCCGCGCTCTCCGCGTCTCTGCGGTGGAAACTGAATTGAGATTCACCGCAGAGGCGCAGAGATCGCAGAGAAATGCGTGGGGGCAATTAAGGCAACAGCGGCAAGGCATCAAACGAATCTCTCTGTGCGCTCTGTGGCAAAAAAATCACCACAGCGAAGACCTGGCGCACTTCAGCCTTCAGCCTTTAGCCTTCAGCCTTTAGCCCTACCACATCACGATCACAGTCCCCCGGGCTGGCACAAAGGTCTCGTAGGCGCCCATGTCCACAATCACCACGCCCGCCTTATTGCCCTTGATCAGCCGGTTGTTGCCGGCCAGGTCCGTGGCGCCGGTCATCCAGGTCTGGTTCAACCCAGCGTCAATGCAAAGAGATGTCTTCTTCAGACTGAAGTCGCCGGCGTCGGGATTGAAGAAGAGCGGATCGTCCGGGATACAGCCGGTGCCCGCTACCACGGGGTTGGTGGTGCAGGTGTAAGTGATACCCGCATCCGTGTACGTGAAGAAGTTCTTGTACGTGGCGTTGTTCGGAGCCGCGTTACTGTAAACGATGCAGTTCAGGATCGTGCCGGCGGTGCCGCTCGTGCGATACACCCCGCCGCCGCCGACCGCGCCGATGGCACTGTTGCCGACGATCGTACAACTCTCGATGGTGCCATTTTGCAGGTACACGCCGCCGCCGGCTTTGTCGCCGCCAGCCGTACCGCCCGCCGAGTTGCGGGCGATCAGGCAGTTGCGGATCAGGGCGCCGATCGCGTAGATGCCAGCGCCGCCCGCGCTGCTGCCCTCACCGCCGCTAAGCACATTGTCGAGAATCTGGCAATCGAGGATCTGACCGCCAGTCGCATAGATGCCGGCCCCCTGCACGTTTGAGCCGCCGCCGTTGTTCTTGACCACGCAGTTTGAGACCGTGCCGCCGCTCATGTATACGCCGCTGCCGAAGTGGTTGTCGCAGAAGCCGTTGTTCCGGATGATGCAGTCCCGCACCAGGCCGGCGCTCATGTATACGCCCTGGCCGTTGACGTTGACTCCGAACACTAAGGCGTCCTGGATCGTGAACCCCTGCAGCACGGCGTTCGCGTCGCTCACGCTGAACAGGCGGTACCCACCGGTCACGAGGGGGCGGATGATCGTATTCGAGGCGCCGCTCAGACCGCCGGCGAAACTGCGCAGGGTCACTATTTTGTTGACTGCAAGCGTGTTCGTGATGGCGTATATGCCGTTGGAGACAAGGACCTGCGAGCCGTTTACCGTGGCCGCATTCAGGGCGGCCTGGATGTTGTTGCTGGCGGCCGTAGCCCAACTGGTGTAGGGGGCCGCGGCCGTCGGGTTGTTGGTAACCACGTAGTGTGTGGTGCCCGCCGAGACGTAGTTGGTCTTACTCTTGGTGGCCACTTCACTCGCGGCATTAATCACCTGAAGCCTGGGATGATACACGCCGACGGCGTTGTAGGTATAGGAGACGCTGGAACCCGATGACTCGTCATCGTAGGTGCCGTCGTTGTCGAAGTCCCAGCGATAGACCAGCCCGGTCAGGTTCGTGCCGTCGGCCCAGCCGGTGAACTGCACGGTGAACGGCGCCGGGCCGTAGGACTGATACGTGAAGGGCGCCGCAATCAAGGCGCGCGGACTGGCGAGAAAATCGCAGGTCAGTGCGGCATTGTATTCATAGGCGCCCATGTCCACGGAGGCGGTTCCGACGCCCGGGATATCCTGCTTGCGCGCATTGCCGGACAGGTCCGTGGCCCCGGGCATCCATCCTTGATCCTGCCCCGTGTCGATGCAGGGCGAACCCACGCTCAGTTGGTAGTTGCCCTCGGTGGTGTCCCGGAACAGCGGGTCGCCCGAGATGCAGCCGGTGCCTGCCACCACGGGGTTGGTGGTGCAGTTGTTGTTCCAGGTTGTTGTGCCGCTGTAGGTGTTCTGGTAGGTCGCGTGGGTCGAAGTGTTGTTAACGACGATGCAGTTCCGGATGGTGCCCGCGTTGCTGCCGCTGCGGTAGATCCCGCCGCCGCCGCTCGACCCGGCGCTGTTCGCGGTGATCGTGCAGCTTTCGATCGTGCCGCCGCTCACATACACGCCGCCGCCGGTGCCGCCGGTGCCGTTCCGGGTAATCAGGCAGTTGCGGACCGTACCTCCTGCAATCTGTACGCCGGCGCCCGCGGCATTGGCGCCACACAAGTTGTCGTTGATCCGGCAGGCGACAACCGTGCCGGCAGCCATATAGACACCGCCGCCGCCAACGGCGCCATTCGCCGCATAGTTGCCGGAGATGACGCAGTTCGAGACCGTGCCGCCGCTATTGATGTAGACTCCGCTGCCCTCCGTGCGGTCGGCGTTGCCGTTGCTTCGGATTAAGCAGTCCCGCACCAGCCCGCCGTCCATGTACACGCCGCCGCCGCGCAGGCTGTCGCCGCCGTTGGATTGGATAATGCAGTCCCGCACGACGCCGTTATTCATGTACACGCCGCCGCCGTTGATGTAGACGCCGTTGACCCCTTTGCCCTCCTGGATCGTGAACCCCTGCAGGTTGGCGTTGGCGGTGATGCTGAAGACGCCGCTGCGGGTGGCGGGCGTGTACCGCACAACCGTTGCCGCGGCGTTGGCCAGCCCGCCGGTCACGCCGTTGCCGAAACTGCATACGGTGATGGCGGCGCTGATCGTGATCTGCACCGTGATTGCGTACGTGCCGTTGGAGACCGTGACGGTGCCGCTGCCGTCGGCCGTCGCCTTGGCAACGCCGTTGCTGATGGTGAGGAGCGCATTGGCCCAGTCCGCGCCGGTGTTACTGTCCAACCCAGTGGTGGAGACGTAGTAATCTCCCGCCTTCGCCGTGCCTGCGAGCAGGAGGAGGGCGAGAATTGAAGATTGAAGATTGAAAATTGAAGATTTGGGACGCCGTGCCAGTGGAGTGCACGACACGCGATACCCGACACGCGACACGCTATCCGCGACACCCGATATGCGACATGCGGAATCAGTTTGTTTTTTCATGATGACGTTCTTGCTGAGTTGGAGAGATGGACTCAGAAACAGACCTCTGACCTCTGAACCTTGACCCCGGCCGGTCGTGGGGGGCAGCGCGATACAGACATCGCCGTGACGCGATAGACGACTGGCTGCGGGCATGAATTCCCGAAAGACATCTATTATTATGCTTGAGACGGGGGGGGTAGGGCAAGAGAAGATTTTGGGAAAGAAGGAGGCAGAATTCAGCATGTGTGGAAGCGCTGAGGGAAAGAACGGTGGACGATTGGCGCCATCTCCTCGTCATCCGTAGTCGTCGCCGTAGTCGTCGCCCGGACTTGCGCTTTCGGTCTACGATTACGGGCGACGATTACGGATGACGATTAAGAGCGGGAAGCGCCTGACGGCACCACTACAAATGGCACCGGGGTGGCCAGAAAGTACAACGGGACCTGCGGGACCGTTGGGGGGGGCGGAGAAAACCGCAGAATATCGAACAAGGATCTCCGATTGTCGAACGGAAGAGAGCAGACGGAAACAGCCACAAGGAACGCCACAGGCAAACTTCAACAATCAGCAATCCTTGTTCGATATTCTGCGGTTTCGAAGAGACGAAGTAGAAAGACGAAGCAGAAAGACGAAGTATGGCTTGCGCACCCTACTTTGTCTTGCCTCTTCGTCTTTCTACTTTGTCTTTCGTCTTGCCTTCCACTGAAGTGAACGACAACTTTAGCCTTTAGCCTTTAGCCTTTTTTGGGCGTTCCATGGCCGCAGGGTCACCCTCCACCCGCCACGAACACCTACCGAAACATGATCGCAGTTCCCCGGGCTGGCACGTAGGTCTCGTAGGCGCCCATGTCCACAATCACCACGCCCACCTTATTGCCCTTGATCAGCCGGTTATTGCCTGCCAGATCCGTGGCGCCGGTCATCCAGGTCTGGTTCGACCCTGCGTCGATGCAGGGCGAGGTCGTCTTCAGACTGAAGTCGCCGGCGTCGGGATTGAAGAAGAGCGGATTGTCCGGGATGCAGCCGGTGCCCGCCACCACCGGATTGGTCGTGCAGGTGTAGGTCACATTCGCGTCCGATGTCTTGTAGAAGTTCTGGTAAGTGGCGTTGTTCGCCGCCGTGTTGTTGTAGACGATGCTGTTCAGCACCGTGCCCGCGGTGCCGGAACCGCGGTAGACCCCGCCGCCACCGTTCGGGCCGTTGGCGCTGTTCGAGACGATCGTGCAGCTCTCGATTGTACCGGCAGCCAGGTACACGCCGCCGCCGGCGGTGCCGCCGCCGGCCGTACCGCCCGCCGAGTTGCGGGCGATCAAGCAGTTGCGGATCAGGGGACCGTTCGCGTAGATGCCCGCGCCGCCCGCGCTGGCGCCCTCGCCGCCATTGAGCGCATTGTCGAGAATCTGGCAATAGAGGATCTGGCCGCCGTCCGCATAGATGCCGGAGCCGTTCGCGTTCGACCCGCCGCCGTTGTTCTTGACGACGCAGTTCGAGACCGTGCCGCCACTCATATAGACGCCCGAGCCGAGATGGTTGTCGCAGAAGCCGTTATTCCGGATGATGCAGTCCCGCACCAGGCCGGCGCTCATGTTCACGCCGCATCCGTTGG
>JBAXVM010000017.1:0-21407 GCA_037129105.1 bacterium | reverse complement strand
AAACAACGAAATTGAAGTTCAACTTCGCGCTGTTGGCGGAGCAAGTCGTGTCGCCTAGCGAGTCGGACTGTCCCCGGCGGTCGTATGGCCTCGATGACGCAACGCCGTTTGAAACGAAGCTGAAGTACCTGGACAAGGTCGGGGTCAGCGCTTTCTGGCTCTATGGGTTCCTGTCGTCGGAGGGCACGCTGCGGGACATCGGGCTGCTGAAGGCCGCGAAGGAAAAGCTCGAACGGCTCGGGAAGGAAGCATACATCTGCTGCGTGCCGGTCGGTCATCCCGATCCGAATCAAAAGGTCCTGCCGGCAAAGGGGTGGCGGCACCGCATCAACTGCGACGGGACACCGGACTATGGGTGCGCGGATATCGAGGAGAACCTGGTGCGGGATCTGGTGGCCGCTACCACAGCCTTCCGGGATGCCGGCTTCAAGAAGGTGTTCTTCGACGACGACCTGCGGATGGGCAACGCGCCAGCCACCAGCATCACGGGCTGCTTCTGCGAGGCGTGCATGGCCGAGTTCAACCGGCTGCACGGCACGCGGTATGCGCGTGAGGATATGCGTCGGTTCGTGCAGAATCCAATCGAACATGGCGAGGTTTGCGAGCAGTGGATGACGTACCAATGTCAGAAAGTGACCGGGTTCATGAAGGCCGTTAACCTGCCGGGCATTCAGGTCGGAATCATGGCGATGTGCTACGGGGGGCGCCAGAGCGGCATTGACCTGCCGGCCATTCTCCAGGCGGTGCCCGACTGCCTGGTGCGCGTGGGCGAGGGGATGTTCGATGACGCCTGGTCCGAGTCGCCCATCGGCAAAGCCTTGCACATTGCGAGTCTGAAGATGCATATTGCGATTGTGCAGGATATCTCCCGACTCTACAGCGAGAACACGGTGCATCCGTGGCCGAACCTGCGGCCGGAGAACATGGCGAAGACGCTGCTGGTCGAGGTCGAACACGGCCTGCGTAACATCATGCTAATGCCGTGCTATCTTCTGGATGCGCCCGCCTACTGGGAGGCGATTGCCGCTGTGCTGCCGCAGGCTGAGGCGATGGTGCGCGATGCGCCGGTGGCTGCGCGCGAAACCGCCGTGACCACGCGCGAGGTGGCGAACGAGGCGGCGCGGTTTGCGCTGACCGGCCTTAAACTCGGCGATCAATGTAAGCAGACCGACACCCGCCACGTCTGGCTGGTCGTGGATGCGGCGAATGTTGTCAATGCGGCCGGCTGGGTCGACCTCGGCGCCTATATCGTGCTGGCGGGCGGGAAGGGTCAGTGCTGAGCTGCAACTGACGCTTGACTTCGTGACGCCGGGCGTCATGAAGTCACGGCGTCACGGGGTCAAGCCGGGGAACCACAGAGAGAGACACTTACACCATGCTGAAAGATCTGCCACAAAACACACGGGTCACGCTGTTGCTGAACTTGTTCAGCTCCACGCTGGCGTCCATCCTGTTCTTTTATGCTGCGCTCTACATGCAGGGGGTTGGGCTGACAGCCACGCAGATCGGATTGATCGCGAGCCTGGCGTCCGTGACGGGCTTCCTGACCCAGGCCATGGCGGCGCCGGTCGTCAACCGGATGGGGCGCAAGCGCAGTCTGCTGCTGTTCTCTTTCCTCTGCTGGTCGGTTCCGTTACTGCTCTGGATGTTGGCCAACGGGTTCACGCTGTTTCTGCTGGCGGCCTTGTTCTTCTCGATTTCGCGGATCACCGCCATCGCCTGGTACTGTGTCGTCACGGAAGGGGTACCCGAGCGTCAGAAGGCGAAGGTTTTTGGCATCATGTGCATCTTCGGCTCGGTCGGCGGTTTGGCCACGCTGCTGGCCGGCCCGGTGATTGACCGGTTCGGCCTGGTTCCAGCCATGCGGGTGCTGTATGGGCTCGCCTTTGTTATGATGACGGGGATGTTCATCTTCCGGCATGGGCGGCTGACCGAGAGCGAGGCGGGGATCGAACAGCAGCGTCGCCACGGCAGTCTCTCCCTGGTCGCCAGCGTGTGGCATCATATCGAGACCGTCCGGCAGAATCTGGCGAATCGGGAGTTTCGAGTTCTGACGGCGGTGTACGTGCTGTTCGCCTTTGCCAGCGGCATGGACTTCGTCACCATTCTGTTCATGAACAAAGAGCTGCATTTTTCGGTGACGCAGCTTTCCCTGCTTCCACCGTTGACGGCCATGATCAGCATTCTGCTGTACCGCGCCACGTTGAAGCATGTGCATGCGGCGAACGAGCGCAGCATTCTCTGCTTCTCGCTGGCAGCCATGGCAGCCGGCAAGGTCCTGTTGCTGGTGATACCCGCAGGCAGCGTATGGTGGCTGTTGGTGGTCTCGGGTGTGGGGGCGGCAGGGGGCTATCTGTTCTCGGTTGCGATCAGCGCCGCGCTGAATAACCGGATGGGGGCAGCGCACATGGCCGACGCGCAATCGGCGGTGCAATTGCTGTCGGCTCTGTTTTCCATTCCTGCCGGCTATGTAGCAGGGACCCTTTATGCCCACCGCCCCGGACTGGCCATCCTGGTCACGGGCGTCTTGACATTTGCCGCCGTTCTTCCTCTACTGCGGAAGGCGGCAATTCCCGTTCCAGATCCGGCTGGGAAGTGAATAAAGTCTTTATCTCGGGTCTTAATCTCAGGTCTTTGTCTGTTTCGAAAGCGGAATAGATTAAGACCGGAGATTATGACCTGAGATTAAGACGACTGCCCTCGGCCCGATGCGGGTTGGAGTTGCGGATCAAGACTAGGCTGAGTCTGGCGTTATCCGTCTCGGCGGCGGAGTCGCCAAAGAAAGAGGAGATGAAGATGAAGAATCAATGGGTGCAAGCACATCTGACAGATGCCAAGGCCACGCTGCCGTTCTCGTTCGTGTATGCAGGGAAGGACTCGGAAGCGCTGCTGGCCGAGTGGCCGAAGAAAGTTCATACCGCGAAGATCGATGCCAACCGTACTTGGCGCGCGCTCATCCGGACTGATCCGAAGACCGGCCTGGAGGTCCGTTGCGAGGCGGTGGAATATGCCGATTATCCGGCCATTGAGTGGACGGTCTACTTCAAGAACACCGGCACGACCAACACACCGATCCTGGAGAACATCCAGGGGCTGGACGCGCAGTTTGACGCCGGCGCCAAAGGCGACTTTGTGTTGCACGGCATCAAGGGCGATTTCATGAGCGCCGAGAGCTACGAGCCGTACCGGCTCGTGCTTTCCTCCGGATCCTCCACCAATTTCGGCCCGCACGGGCCTATCTGGGCCGCAAGCGGTCCGCTCTATCCCCTTGGGAGTTCGCTCGGCATGCCGGGAACCGGCAAGTCCTGTGACGGTCCGGATGGTTGGCCCTACTTCAACCTGCAGACGCCCTGCGGGGGCACGATCATTGCGGTCGGCTGGCCGGGGCAGTGGGCCGCTTCCTTCACGCGCGACGCAGGCACGGGGCTGACGGTCCGCGCCGGTCAGGAAATCACGCGACTGTATCTCAAGCCCGGCGAGGAGATTCGCACGCCGCTGATGGCGCTGCTCTTCTGGCAGGGCGACGATGTCGTCGAATCGCAGAATCTCTGGCGGCGCTGGTACCGCGCCCATAACCTGCCGCGGATCGAAGGAAAACCGCAGCCGGCGATCACCTTCTTCTGCGGCTGCGGCACGGAGCAGGAACGGCCGATCGTGCAGTCCTGGCTCGACGCCGGCATTCACCTGGATGTCTTCTGGCGCGACGCGGGCGGCTCTCGCGACGACGTCTGGTTCACCCTCAATCCGGATCCCCTGCCTTATCCGTGGCCGGGCATGTACTGGATGAACTCCGGCACGTGGGAGCCGGATCCGAAGAGGTATCCCAAGGGGTTCAAGCCGTATGCCGATTGGGTCCGTAGCCGAGGCCTGCAGTTCATGCTCTGGTTCGAGCCGGAGCGGGTGGGCGATCCCAACTCCTGGCTCGGGAAGAACCATCCGGAGTGGCTCCTGCCGAACGAGGGGGGGGCGATTCTTGACGAAGGCCATCCGGCGGCGCGGCAGTGGCTGACCGACCACATTAGCGGCTTGATCGAATCCCAGGGGCTGGATTGGTACCGGGAGGACATGAACGGCGTCGGACCTTGCCCGGCCTGGCGGAAGAACGACGCGCCGGACCGGCAAGGGATCACCGAGAACCTGTACGTGCAGGGACATCTCGCGTTCTGGGACGAACTGCGTCGGCGTTACCCGCGCCTGCGCATCGATTCCTGTGCCTCCGGGGGGCGTCGCAACGATCTGGAGAGCATGCGCCGGGCCGTGCCGCTCTTGCGCAGCGACTACACCATGCTGGATTCGAACATGGCTGACAAACTGGCGGGGGTGATTGAAGGCAACCAATGCCACACCTACGGTTTGTCGGCGTGGTTGCCGTTCCACGGTTCCTGTGTGTCAAAGCCCGATCCGTATGCTGCCCGCAGTCACTACGTGCCCAGCTTCGGCGCCGGCCTGCAGGTGACGCCGGAAAATCAGGCTGCGGTTCGGCGCGTCTACGACGAGTGCCGGCAGGTTGCGCCGTTCGTGCTGGAAGGCGACTACTATCCGCTGACCCGCTACAGCCGGGAAAGCAGTGACTGGATCGCCTGGCAGTTCAACCGGCCTGAGAAAGGCGACGGCGTGGTACAGGCCTTTCGCAGGGGTGAGTCGCCGTTCGTGTGCGCGGCGTTTTGTCTTCGCAGCCTCGATCCGGCGGCGATGTACGAGGTCGCGAACTTCGACGTCGCCGGACCAACACGCGTTTCCGGAAAGGACTTAATGGAGAAGGGCCTCACGATTGAGATCAAGGACAAGCCCGGCGCGGCGGTGGTGGTGTACCGGATGCTCTTCCTGCTCACGGTGTCGGTCCCTGACTGTTCGCTAGCGCCGGCGTAAACGGTGCTACTTTGTGCCAGGCATGCTTGGCCGCGGACCGGACTTCGGCCGGACTGGAAGCGTCCGCAGACTTGCCAAACGGACATCCGGGTCCTTGTCCGCAACCGCGGTTAGCAGGGAATCGAGACCTCGTGTGTCCGGGGTGGGGGACGGATGCACACTCAAACTTCTGGTGAACCAGGAATCACGCCATGTGTAACCGACGGCTGTAGCTGCGGCAGCGCGCACTGTGGCGGCTGGGTCGTTCGTCACTGCCTCCGCAAGGATCGGAAGCACCCCCTCTGAAGGCATGCAACCAAGGGCGTCCGCAGCGCTGGCGCGGATGTCGGCTTGCGCATCCTTCAAATTCGCGGCTATGGAACGGAGAACCCCTGGCATTGGCTTTATTGGGTACTGTGCACTGCAGATGTACGCGGCCAGGCGCATGGCCAGCAGGCGCAACGCCGGTTTCGGAGACGCGAGGTCGCTGGCAAGAGGTAACGGGGTCAGACTGTAAATTACAATTATAAGGTTGACGGCGAGGCGGGAGAATGAGATGGTGAGTTCATGCCAAGACCGCCGAGAAAGCAGTTTGCGGGAGCGTTGTACCACGTCACAAGCCGAGGGAACGGACGGGCGCGGATCTTCTTCGAGGATGCGGACCGTGTGCGTTTCCTGAAGCAGTTGCAGGATTGTCTGGAGAACGACCAGGTGGTCCTGTACGCGTATGTGCTGATGCCGAACCATTACCACCTGCTGGTGCGGACGCCCCATCCGAATCTGTCGCGATTCATGCAGCGACTGAATACCAGTTATGCTCTCTATTCACGCTATAAGCACCAGAAGCCCGGACACCGTCTGGAAGGCCGGTACAAGGCCAAGGTTGTGCAAGGTGATGCCTATGTCCTGACGCTGACCCGGTATCTTCATCTGAACCCGGTAAAGGTGAGAGGGATGGGGAATGTTGGAAAGGGAGAACGCCGGCGGTATCTGGAGGCGTACGGGTGGAGCAGTTATCGGGGCTATGCCGACGAGCGACGACAGGAGGGCTTTGTCTGTTATGACGTCCTGAGGACGTTGAGCGAACATCCCGGGACAGCGCGCCGCCGGTATCGAACGTATGTGCACGGGTGCCTGATGAAAGACGACGGCGAGTTGAGAGGGGCGCTGGATCGAAGCGGGCACGGGATAGGGGATGAGGGATTTGTGGAGGAATTGGAGCAGGAGTTGAGGGAGCGAAAGGCGGGAGGCGATCGGGATCGGGATGTGGGGTATCCGGCAGAGCGGATTTCAGTGGATCGGATTGACGAGGCGGTGGCGAAGGAGTTTGGGACGACGGTCGAGGCGTTGAAGGCGCATGGTCGCGCGGCGGGGGCGGGCACGGCGAAGGGCGTTGCTCTGGAGTTGGCGTGCCGGCTGACGGGACTAACGCAGAGGGAGATTGGGAGGCGGCACGGCGGCATCAGTTCGCAGGCGGTAAGTCTGGCGCGGAAGCGCGCCAAGGCGCCCATGTTGGCGGATCGTCTGATCCGGCTGGCGGGAGCGCTGCAGACAAAGACGGCAATGTCATAAACTTGTAATTTACAGTCTGACCCCGTTAGTCGCTGATGACCCCGTTAGTCGCTGACCCCGTTAGTCGCTGGGGTGCAATCCGCTCGCGGCCAGCACGGTCGAGGGCATTGGGTACAATCAGATCTGGCGGTACGTGCCCAACGAGTTCTACCCGCCTACACCTCAGATTCCCGGCGCGGTGATGATCGGCATCGAAGGCGATGAGAAGGACCAGCCCGTTCGATATCGCAATCACTACCCCAGCGTCGGCTGGCGCGGCGGCAGGTGGTGAACCTGGGCACAACTGTGCCGGCGAATCTCGTGGACGCCTCCGGCGCGCCTGTGCTCACGCAGCGCTGTGGCAGCGGGCGCAAGGCCACGACCCTGGCGCTGCTGGAGCTGCCGCCTGCCGGCAGCGTGGCCGTGTATCCGGCCGCCGCTGGGCGGCGGTGCTGGACGATGACCAGCGTCAGGGCGTGGCACTGGTGGCCGAAGCCCGCTACGGGTTCTCCTGTCAGGAGGGCGTTCTGGCTGTGTCGCTGTTGCGCGCGCCGATGGATTCCTCCGAGAACCGACCCCAGCGAGTGGACCAGGGAGTGCATCATTTGCGTTTTGCAATCAGCGCCCATCAGGATGCGAGCGACGACGCGCAGGAGAGCACGGCCGCTGCGGCGGAACTTCTGTATGGCGAGACCGTGGTGGCTGCCGGAGCCTTTGCACGTTCAGCCGGGATCTGCCTGCAGCAGGCCGGGGCTACGAATGAGCGGCTCGTGAGGACGCTCGCCCTCCACCGCTTTCCCAGGTTGATGCGTCGTACGGGGGGTGGTAGTATCAGCAAATGGATGGAATTAAACAAGCGCTGCAGGATATCGAGACGATGCCGGACTTGCTGGAGCGCGCGCTCCGGTTGTCGGGCTTGGTCACGCGGATCTTCCGCGAGGCGGGGTGGGAACTGGTTGTGGTTGGCGGCTCAGCCGTTGAGTTCTACACCGAAGGCTCCTATATGTCCGGCGATATCGATCTCTGTCGGCGGACGCTGCTGCCCATTCCCCTGAGGCTCGCACAGGACCTGATGGGTAAGCTGGGGGCAACCGGCGGCCCGCGCAGCTGGAAGGTGGCCGGGCTCTTTGTGGATCTGCTGGGATTTCTGGAGAACGAGGCGACCACGCCCTGCCGTACGATCGGCACGCCTTGCGGGCCGATCCAAGTGGTTCCGGCGGAACTGACAGTGGTCGAGCGGACGCTGCTGGCGTTCTATCCGCAGCCCGATGCGGAAGCGCGGAATGTGGCCAAGAAGATGTTGGGGGTGTGCCTGAGCGGGGATACGCCGGTTGATTGGGACGAAATCTGGCGACTGGCTGGGTTGCCTTCGTTTAACGTGGTGAAGGAGTTGGACGAACTCAAGCAGGAGGTGGCGCGTGAGCTCAACCTCAACCCTTAAGACTGATTGGACCTGGGAAGAATGGCAGGCCAGTCGAGCCAAACGGCACGCCGTGGCCACCCGGATCGGTCCTCCGGTCGTCCGGCGGAGCGCAAGCTCTTCCGACTTCAGGTTGCGCAAAGCCTTCGGCGGGGAGCGCGGCCCGAGTTTCATCTCCAAGTCGAAAGACAACGTGGCAAGAGCGTAAGGCTAAAGGCTAAAGTTGTTGTTCGGCGAAAGACAAAGTACTCGCTTTGCCACCCCAACGGTCCCGCAGGTCCCGTTGTACTTTCTGGCCATCCCGGTGCCGTTTGTAGTGGCGCCGGCAGGCGCTGCCCGCTCTCCATGGAATGGCGCGGAGGAGTGGTGAAAAACATAATTTCAGAGTCCTGCAAAAAGCGCGCTTGCCTGAAGGGTTAATCAACTGCTATTATCCGCTGTTTCACGGAGGAGACATGGCAGTCAAGATCAGACTTCGACGCACAGGTTGTAACAATTGCATTTCGTATCGCGTGGTGGCGACGGATAGTCGTTCGCCCCGCGATGGGAAGTTCTTGGAGACGCTCGGCTGGTACGATCCCAAGCGCGAGGGCGAGAACTATAAGCTGGATCTGGAGCGTGTGGCCTATTGGAAGGCACGCGGCGCCCAGATGAGCGAGACGGTGGCCAGTCTGGTTCGCAAGAACCAGCGTGCTGTTGTCAAGGCCTAGGTGGAAACACCGGCGGGTGAGGCGGGTGGCACGATGGGCGAACCGATGCGCATCGATGTGATTACGCTTTTCCCGGGCATGCTTCGGGGTTTCCTCGAGGAAAGCATGCTGAAGCGTGCGTCGCGTATGGGTGCGGTGGATTTCCGGGTTGTAGACCTGCGGGATTTTGCCCACGATGCGCGGCGTACGGCAGATGACCGGCCTTACGGAGGCGGTCCCGGTATGATTATGAAGCCGGAGTTGCTGTTTGAGGCCGTCGAAGCGGTGTGGACGCCGGAGGCGCGGGTGATCCTGATGACCCCGCAAGGGCGAAAGTTTGTGCAGCGGGAAGCCCGGCAGTTTGCGGGGGCGCGGCATTTGGTGCTGGTGTGCGGCCACTACGAAGGCGTGGACGAGCGGGTGCGGGAGTCGCTGGTGACCGATGAGATTTCGGTCGGCGACTATGTCCTGACCAACGGCACGCTGCCTGCGGCGGTGGTGATTGATGCGGTAGTGCGGTTGCTGCCTGGCGTGCTGGGCGGCGGACCGGAGGCCACGGAATGCGAATCGTTTACGGATGGACGGCTGGAGTTTCCGCAGTATACGCGGCCGGCTGAATTCCGCGGGATGCGTGTTCCGGAGGTGCTGCTCGGCGGCGATCATGCGGCAGTGGCGGAATGGCGGCGGCGGCAGTCGCTGGATCGCACCGCCAAGCGGCGGCCGGACTTGCTGCAGCAGCAGACGGATGGTGACGGCAAACAGGTTTTGTGAGAAGAGGAGTGACGAGTATGAGCGTGACGAAGGCGATTGCCAAAATCAATGCCGAGAACATAAAGGCCGACATGCCCAAGTTCAACGTGGGCGATTCGGTTCGCGTACACGTGAAGATCAAGGAAGGCGACAAGGAGCGCATACAGGCCTTCGCCGGTACGGTCATCGCCCGCGATGGACGCGGATCCACCGAGACCTTTACGGTCCGGCGTATCACGTTCGGCGTAGGCGTCGAGAAGGTCTTCCCGACTCATTCGCCGTATCTGGAGAAGGTGGACGTGGAACGCGTCTCCAAGGTCCGTCGCGCCAAGCTCTACTACCTTCGGTCGCGGAGCGGCAAGAAGGCACGTCTGCGCGAAGGTTGAGGCGGCGAATTGCGGAACGTGGGTGCTTGGCGCGGCGCGTCCGGCGTCCGCGTATTACCGTGTTGCAACGCGACCGAACGGGGGGACTGCCGCCCCGGCGGCCAGCCAACACCCCACGCGGACACATGGCCGGCGGGGCTTTTCATGGGCGATCTGGCCGACAGGCTGTGGTATGAACGCGCGCATTGGCTGGCGCACCCGACGGCGGCGCTTGCCGGCGTGGATGAGGCGGGCCGTGGTCCGCTGGCAGGGCCCGTGATCGCGGCTGCGCTTGTCATGACACCTGCCGCGGCTGAAGCCGGCTTTGCAGGCCCATTGCATCTTCTTACGGATAGCAAGCAACTCACCGCTGCACGCCGCGAAGCGTTCTATGAGCTGCTGACCACCACGCCGGAAATCTGGATCGGCGTCGGCTGGAGCCATGTGGCCGAGATCGACGAGCGCAATATCCTGAATGCCACCCATCTGGCCATGCGCCGTGCGCTGCTGGCCATGCCCAAACTGCCGGATCATGCCTTGGTCGACGGGTTGCCGGTCAAGGGCCTGCCCTGCGAATCCACCGCCATTGTCAAGGGAGATGCCAAAAGCCTGCTGATTGCCGGCGCCAGCGTGATCGCCAAGGTGTTGCGGGATCGCCGCATGCAGGAACTGGAAGCGCTCTATCCCGGCTATCTGTTCAGCCGTAATAAAGGGTATGGCACGAACGAGCATATGCTTGCCCTGTTGCGCCTGGGACCATGCCCCGAGCACCGGCGCAGTTTCCGCCCCGTCCAGGACGCGCTGCAAACGCTGCCGGGATTGTCTCTTACGGGTGCTTCTTGAAAGGTGGCCCGTGCGTTCCGCGCGCGGGCGGCGGCCGCCGGCAAGTAGCCCCGGCCCGCCCCGGGCCGAGGGCGGAGTGAGGCGTTGGGTTTGTATGCGCCTTGCGTGCGCTGGGCTCGAGGCGAGCCCGCGCTACGGGCCACAACCGTCTGCCGCCATCCCATCACTGACCCATTACAGAAAAGCGCTGGATTGCGCAGATTGCTGAGCCTATACTGGATCTCATGGTGGATCGACCCTGTCGTTTGCTTGGCACGTTGACACTGGCCGTCTTGTTGACAGGCACGGGCGCGTGTCAGCCGGAGCCGGCTGTCCGCGCGCCGGCAAACAGTGCCACGGAAGGCGCGCCATCATCGCAGGAGAAATCCATGAAGTCGAAGGTGTTCGTTTCGCCGTTATCAGGTCGTTGGTTTCCTGCTGACGCCGGGGCATTGAAGGCGATGATCGCCGGGTTGCTGCCGATGCCGCGACCCGCGCCGATCTCCGGCGTTTGCGCGGTCCTGGTTCCGCACGCTGGATACCAGTACTCCGGCAAGGTCGCCTGTCAGGTATATGCACGCCTGGACACGAATGCCTACGACCGTGTGGTTGTGCTTGGGCTGAGTCATTCGCTCGCCCTGTCGGGTCGCGTCAGCGTGCCGGATGCCGACACGATTGAGACGCCGCTGGGGCAGGTGGCGGTGGACACCGCGTTTGTGGCGGCGCTGCGAAAGTCGCCCCTGGTTGTGTATGAGCCACGCGCGCATCTCCAGGAGCATAGCGATCAGATCCAGGTGCCGCTGCTGCAGACGTTCTTTGGCGACCGCCTCAAGTTGGTGACGATCGTGGTCGGGCAGATGAATCCCGCGTCGAGCCGGAACATCGCCAATGTGCTGCGGCCGCTGCTGGATGCGCGCACGCTGGTGGTGGTGAGCAGTGATTTCACGCACTACGGCCCGAATTTCAACTATGTGCCGTTCACAACCAACGTCTCCCGCCAGATCGAGGCGCTCGATCACCAGGTGTTTGCGCCCATCGCGGCGGTGGATGCGGATGGATTCCGGAACGTGCTGGAGCAGACACAGGCCACGGTTTGCGGGCACAACCCCATTGCCGTGCTGCTGGATTTGCTCCCGCCGGAAACCAGGGTCGCGGAAGTGGCCTACGACACCTCGGGGCGCCAATTGAACGACTGGGAGAATTCGGTCAGCTATCTGGGCGCGATTTTTGTTGGCGACTGGCGGCAGGCGCAGGCGGCGTCCAATGTAGCGGCCGCGGCCGAGGCCCCGCTGGACGACGAAGACAAGGCGCAACTCCTGAAACTGGCGCGAGTCACGCTGGAAGCCGCGGTCCGGCGCGGCAAGGCGCCGGCCATCGAGGAGACCGGGGTCAGGATCCGCCCGGGCATGCAGCAGGTGATGGGCGGGTTTGTCACGCTCAACCTGCACCACGAGCTGCGCGGCTGCATCGGCGAAATCTTTCCACGACGCGAGATCTGGCAGGTGGTGCAGGAACAGGCTGTGAACGCGGCGCTGCATGACCCGCGGTTTGAGCCGGTCTCGTCGAACGAGACCAAGGAGATCCGGATCGAGATCTCGGCGCTCACGCCGCCGAAGCCGGTGGCGTCGTACCGCGACATCGTTATCGGCAGGGACGGCATGACCCTGTCCAAGAACGGCCGCAGTGCGGTCTTCCTGCCGCAGGTCGCGCCCGAGCAGGGGTGGGATCTGCCCACGACGCTGACGTACCTGGCGCGCAAGGCCGGCCTGCCAGCCGACGCCTGGAAAGAAGGCGCCGAGTTCACGGTGTTCGAGGCGCAGGTGTTTCAGGAGAAGAAGTAGGGCAGGGGGCCAGGCGTCAGGGGCCAGGAGACGGAAGACAGAAGACGGAAGACGGAAGATGCACCCCCCTCCCGAAACTGCACGCATTTCGGTGTCGGAATCGGTATCGGGATTGCAAAGCGATCGGGAGTGCGCATGGCATGCTGACTTGTCATGTCGTTTATTGTCCGTTGCCATTCCTTTTGCAATCGATCCCGATACCGATACCGACCCCGATGGATCAGGGATGCGCCCGCTTGTGATACGGCGGATTGTTTGTGCTTGGCTGGCTCGGCCGGAAGAGAGATGATTCATTCCTCGCACAATAAATCCGCCACGCCATGTTCCACTCCGCCAACAATCCCACCCGATTCGCCTCGTTCTTCTCCGACGCAGCAGAGGCATGTGTTGCGGCGTTGGACCTGGTCTTTCCGCGTGATTGTGCGGGTTGCGGACGGGCTGTGGACCGGCCGCATGGCCACGTCTGCTGGGAATGTTTTCGGAGCATCGAACTGCGGGCAACCGGGCTATGCCGGCAGTGCGGGTTGACGATCGAGGGGCAGACCGTGCACGACTTTGTCTGCAGCGCTTGCCGGGATCATGAGCCGGCCTTTGAAATGGCGCGCTCCGCCAGCCGCTTCAGCGGCGTGGTGCGCGAGATGCTGCACCAGTTCAAGTACGGAGGCGCCACCTGGCTCTGTCGGGATCTGGCCGACCTGCTGCACGGCTGCGTGCTGGGGCATTATGGTGCCGAGGAGGTGGATCTGGTGGTGCCGGTGCCGCTGCACGGACAGAAGCGGCGAGATCGTGGCTACAACCAGGCGGCCTTGCTGGCGGCTGCGCTGGCCTCACGCTTGAATCGGCCGCAGGCGGGCGACGTGCTGATGCGGACCCGGGATACGCCCACGCAGACAAAATTGCATGCCGAACAGCGCCGCAAGAACGTGCGCAACGCCTTTGCCGTGTGCGCGCCGGAGTGGGTGCGCGGACGCACGGTGCTGCTGGTTGACGACGTCATGACCACCGGCGCCACGCTGAGCGAGGCGGCGGCTACACTCAAGCGCGCCGGCGCAAGGCGTGTATGGGCCGCCACGGTGGCGCGGGGATAAGGCGGGCGGGCAGACAAGCCGGGTTGACGGAAGGACGGAAGAACGGAAGAATGGAAGAATGGAAGCGTGGAAGGATGGAAGAGAGGATGATCGGCGTGGGGCGTTGCGGGTTGGACGTGAGAAAGCGCGGGGCGGTGGCTTTGATCGCGGCGCGTCCGGCGGCCGCGCCCTACCTTGCCGGCGATGCGTCCCGGTAGGGCGGGGCCGCTGGACCCGCCGCAATCATTTTCCCGCCTTCCTGAGTTCCAAATTTTAAACCATTTGTCCTTAATCGTGTCCCCACGCATTCTTCCATTCTTCCACTCTTCCACTCTTCCATTCTTCCGTCCGTTTCACTATCGTTGACCCCATCCCTATGTCTGACTGGATTGACATACGCAAGGACCCGGCGCATGTGGCGCGGGAACGCGGCCGGGCGCGCGAGCTGCGGCAGACTGACTGGTGGCGTCAACAGGTGCAGCGCGGCATCTGCCACTATTGCGGTAAGACCGTGCCGTCGGAGCAGGTCACCATGGATCATGTGGTGCCTGTGGCGCGCGGCGGCCGCAGCACCAAAGGGAATATTGTCCCCGCCTGTCCGGCCTGCAACAAGACCAAAAAGGCGCTGACGCCGGCGGAGCAGATCCTGGAGAAGCTGGAGGCGGAGGAAGAAATGTCGAATATCGAATAAGGAATCATGAATCATGAAGGCAAGAGGCCAGCAAATGATCTTCACTTCATGATTTATAATTCCTTATTCGATATTCTGCGGTTCAGCAGCCTGTCGGCAAATGGTCAGTACCCCTAGAAAGTTAAGTCCGACAGGCTGCTGGGCACGTATCCTGCCCACGGCCCGGGGCGGGCCGGGGCTACTTGCGGGAGACGGCCACTTTGATCACGACCTTGCGCACGCGGGTGGGGGCGTCGAGGGTGCGGCATGGCATGTGGGCGTCGTGCGGGAAAAAGATCGCGAACTGCCCCTGTTGCACGAGGATCGGAGCTGCCGTGCCTTCCAGGAAGGCGATGTCCTTGACGCTGTCGTATGGCGTACGGATGGTCTGTCCGGCCAGCGGTGCATAGCCCATCACCTCTTCGCCGGTGATCAGATATTGGATGTCGATGTAAAGCGAGTGGACTTCAAGCACCCCTTCGGCCATCGGCTTGGTTTCGTACTCCTGTACGAGGGCGTAGAGGCGCTCGCCGTCGATCGCATAGCGACCTTCGGAGATCGTGGCGAGGTCGGTCTTGCGCAGGAAGTAGAACGCCTGGCTGAAGCCGGCATGGATCTTCTCATACGTGTTGGAGTTGGCGAGCTGGTCGAGGATCATGGGTGGGCTCCTGGGAGAGATAGAATCCAGAATTCAGGATCCAGGATTCAGAATTCAGAATGAGAATGTATTGCGCACTGCTTTCTGCCGACTGACTCCTGATTTCTGACTCCCGAATTCTGAATTCTGAATTCTGAATCCTGAACCCTGAACCCTTCGTGCGCACCCACTATACTCTTCTTGGGCGTAGAAGCACACGCGGAATATCGGCGGGTAAGACGCCGGCCTCGGCCAGCACGCGCAGGTGGGGCATAAATTCGCCGAATTCCGAGAGTTCGTGGGAGTCGGAGGCTAGCGAGATCTGTACGCCGCGCGCCAGGCACTGGCGGATAAACGCCGGGTCAGACTGGTGCGTGTGGAAGTTGATCTCGGCGGCCACATGGGCGGCGGCCAGCAAGTCGGCCACGATCGGATAGAGGTGTACGGGTTTGGGCAACCCCTTGCGCGCGAAATACCGGAATGGATGCGCCAGCACATGGATGGGGTGCGTGAGCAGCCGCCGGATGTCGCGCAGAAACAGCTCCTCCGTCTCCGCCAATGTGGTGACGCCTTTTGTCACATCGGGGATCTCGTGGATCGCGCCCACGAGCAGGTCCCATCCGCCGGCGTCCTGCGGGGCGAGCAGTAGGCTGCCGTCGGCGCACAGCTCGACTTCCAGGCCGGCCAGCACACGCTCCGAGCGGAACCCCGCTGCCAGCCGGCGGAACGACAGCATGCGGCCGCGTTCCGGCGTGGCCCAGACCGCTTGCGCCAGGGAGGGGTCGCGCTGCCACTGAAAGCTCCAGGCGGCGTCTTTTTCAAAATAGAGCTGGAACGAGTGCTCCGTGAAGCAGATCGTTTCTACGCCCAGCGCGTGCGAGAGCCGGATGCCATCGGCAATGGTCACATTCGTGCCGCAGTAGGCGAGCTCGGTATGGCAGTGGTTGTCGGCCAGTCCAGGCACGTCAGGGCGCAGCCCATGTTCTTCCACGTGCACGCGGCGGCCTTCGAGGCGCACGAGTTGAAAGCGGAACGGGGCCTCGCTGAGGGCCGGCGTGGTGGCGTAGGTGATGCCGTCCACCACGTGTGCGGCCTGTCCGGCATGGTAGTGTCCGCTAAGGGAAAGGCAGATGCCGGCCTCGCGATAGCCCGCCATGATTTCGGCCCGGTTTGTCAAATGGTACGGGTACGATCCCGGAAGCAACGGATCGTGCGGGTGGTGCTGCAGCGCGATGATTGGCAGCCCGGGGTAGGCGACGGCGGCGCGTGCCGGTAGGCTGAGTTGGTCGTCCGGGCGGCGAAACAGCTCTCCTTCCTGACGCGCATCGTGGAAGATGAGAAATACATAGTCGCCGATCCGGTGCATGCCGGGGGGGCAGCCAAAGATCTGCGCATAGCGTACGGTGTCCACGTCATGGTTCCCCGGGACCGCCAGCACGGGGATCCCGGTTTTACGCGCCTCGCCAGCGAGCGACAGCCAGTCCTCGACGGCCCCGGGCCGGGTGGCGTCATCCACCATGTCCCCCAGCAGCACGATTAAATCCGGTTTCACGCCCAGGTGCTTCAGGCGCCAGAGCGCCTTGCGCAGCAACAGCAGGCCCAGGCGCACATGGCGCTCGGGGTGATCGCCGGGATGACTGGCTGCGCCGACAAAGTGCGTGTCGGCGATGGATAGGACGGTAAGAGGTTTGTAATGATCGGGCATTGGTCATCGGTCATTGGGTGGCCCGCGAGCCACTCGGCCCTGAGCGCGTGGCCGAAGGGCTCCGCGCGGCATACCCTGAGTCTGGCGAAGGGCCGCCGCACTTCCAAACTTCCGTCACGGCTGTTTTCGGTTCCTGTTTTCCTGAGTTCCCAATTGAATACGGAGGCTCGTTTCTGTGTCACTCCATCCCATCGCGGCGGCCGCCGCGACAAAAGAATTTAGATTTTCCGCCCGGGAAATCTAAATTCTTTCGCAGCTGCCACCCGCACACGCGATGGTTGCGGTGACGAGCGTATTGTCCTGCTTCTCGATGAGCTGCGTGTAGTCCACGGGCGCATGCGTGCGGGTCAGGTCTTCCCAGAGCTTGCAGTTGTGCACGCGCTTGAGGCAGCGCGTCATCTTGGTGGCGTCGTTGTCAAAATAGTTCTCGGCGAACTTTCGCGCCCGGCGCACCCAGTCCCGCTTCTCGGTGCGGACAGCCTCGATGGATTCGTAGACGCGCTTGGGGTAGATTTTCGGGGTGAAGGTTTCGAGGTCCTCGCCTCGCCCCAGTGCGCAATCACAGGCGGCCCAGAGATTGTCGTCAAAGGCGTGCATGCCATCCACGATCAGTCCGGACGACATGATGGCGCCGACGCCATAGGTCGAGACAATCTCCTCGGCGGAGAGCACTTCGCAGAACGGCGCCTGCGGGTAGTCCAGATCGCCGCCGTCGGAGAGCAGCGAAATGCCGGCAAAAACAGAGCGGTTATCGTAGATGAACTGCTCGACCAGTCCCCACTCGCTGTCCTTGACCGAGATCGTGTTGGAGACGTTGTGGCTGAGCCACGGCTGGGCGCACAAATCCAAACGCTTGCCGGCGTCGATCCAGTTGTTCTTGGTGAGCGCCACCATCTTCAGCAGATCCACGGCGGTGACGTCCTGTTTGGTCAGCGCCTCCGGCTTGGCCTCGATGCAGAAGTTCAGGACCACATCCGTGCCGTTGGGGTTCCAGACGGATTTTTCGACAGCCAGCGGGTTCTGCGCCTTGAAGAAGTCCACCAGCAGCTCATCCTCGTTGGCCTGTGCGCGGCGGAAGTAGCGGCGCGAATGGTGCGGGTGAATGCCGGAGCTGGTGCCGAGGATGCAGCTGGTGGTGCCGGCGGGCTTGACGCAGGTGGCGCGCGCGCACGGGGCCACGCCGATGCGCGGGGCGATGCGGGCGTTGATCTCAAGGATGAGCACGGCCATCTTGCGCTGCAGCTCCGGGTCAAAGGCGATGGCCGGGTGCTCCATCATGCCGGTCATGGAGATGCCCAGCAGCGCCTCGCGCCGCGCGATACGCGTACTGGTTTCGCCCAGGTAGGGGAAATCGGTGTAATCGGCCTGCAGTGTGCCGAGGATGGCCGCGGCTTCGCAGGCTTCGCGGAACTTTTCCTCGGAATCCACGCGCCCCATGTTGATTTCGCACAGGTTGCAGAACGCGAAGCCGCTCTGGCCGTCGATCTGCGGGTAGAGGCCGATCTCGCCGCACGGGTTGAAGGTGGCATCCAGGTCGTCGGTGAAGATGAAGCCGGGCTCGCCGAATTCGCGCACGGACTTCATCAGCTTGTGGAACTGTGCGGGTGTGGTGTTGTCGCGCAGCAGCATGGCGGAGTTGTTGGAGCGCGCGCGCTGCGGATTCTCGTTGAACCAGTTGCCCGTCTTGGCCGTGGCCATGAGGTCATCGTCCGGCGAGAAGAGGCAGATCGTGGCGCTGCGGCGCACGCCGCCGGAGAGCACGGCGTCGGAGGCGTGCATGAGAATGTCATAGGCGTCGATGGGGCGCAGGCGCGTGGCGCCGGCGGCAATGCGTGCGTCAACCAGCTTGCGGATCAGCTCGATGCTGCGGCGCAGCGGCTCGGGTCCGGGAGCGCGGCCCATGCCCGACGAGATCGACCGGCCTTTGGGGCGCACCTGGGAGTAGTCGAACACGACCAGCTTGCCGGCAAACTCGGGGAACGGCTGCCGCGCGGTGAAATAGGAGGAGAGCAGCGCGCCCATGGCGTCGGCCCACCCCTCGATGGTGTCCGGAACATGGAAGGTGGCGTTGCCCGTGCCGGGGCGCGAGATGGATGGCAGTTGGTCAACGTGGCGGGTTTGTACGGAGAAGCCGACGCCGCAGCCGCACAGCAGCAGCCACAAGGCTTCCTGGAAGAAGCGCGGGCGATCGCAGTAGGAGGTCGTGCAGTTGTAGATGCGGGCATGCTTGCGCAGGATCGGGTCCCCGCCGAACTGCATGGCGCGCTGGCTGCCGAGGACCATGCGCTTTTTCATCCCGGCACGGCAGATCTCCAGCAGGTCGTCAATCTGGATGCCGCGCTTGGCAAAATGACGCCGGTGCATGTCAATCACGCGGTCCACGGCTTCATCAAACGTTTCCCGGCGCATTTTCTCAGGGATATACCGGCTGTATTTGGATGTGAATACGTAATCCTGCAATGCGGCAATGCTCATGAGTGACCTCGAAGGAAGACGGGTTGGCACAGATAATTAAATCGCGACGCGTGGAGGCACCTTTGCAGGATCGCTTCTTTGGGCGTCACCCCAACATTTAGTGTCTCTCGCCTGTCCTGTCCACTATATTTTGTGGTTTTGAAAATCGGATGCGCGTGGTTGGTTCTTGACAGATCGTGCGGGAGTCTTCTCAAGGCGGCTGGCTGCGGGTGTGCCGTCCCTGCCGAGAACCCTGCCTCGCGCGTGCGGCGGGTCCGGCCAGACCACTGCCAATGCCGCAGAATCGGTAGGGACGCACCTCCGGGGCGTCCGCAGCAAAAGAGCCTATCCCCGCCGGGGGCGCAATCGTGTATCTTGCTGTCATGTGTAAGCAATCGCCAGATGTGGTTCGCGGTCGGTTGGCGCCGAGTCCGACCGGCGCATTGCACCTTGGCAATGCGCGCAGCTTTCTGATTGGCTGGCTCAGCATTCGCAGTCGCGGGGGGTCGCTTCTGCTGCGCATGGAGGATCTGGATCATCCCAAGGTGAAGGCGCGTGCCGCAGAGCAGGCGCTCGACGATCTGCGCTGGCTGGGGTTGGACTGGGACGAGGGGCCGGACATTGGCGGACCGTGCGCACCGTATGTGCAGAGCGCGCGCACGGAGCGTTATGCTGCGGCGCTGGCGCAATTACAAGCTGCAGGGCGGGTGTATCCGTGTGTCTGCTCGCGCAAGGATGTGGAAGCCGGACAGTCGGCACCGCATGCCAGCGAAGAGGGGCTGGCATACGACGGCGCGTGTCGCGGACGATTTGCCACCTACGCCGAGGCCGCGGCGACGCTGCCCGCCGGACGCCTGCCGGCGTGGCGTTTTGCCGCGGCACCGGTAGAGACGGCTTTAGGCCGTCTACGTGGACGGCGTAAAGCCGTCCCTACGGTTGCGCACGACGGCGCGGACTGCGATTCTCCGTCCTGGTCGGAGTTTCTGGACGGGTTTCATGGACTGCAGCGCGAAGATGTCGCCGCGACCGTGGGCGACTTTGTGATCGCGCGGCATCCACTGGGAGCCGGGTACATGCTGGCCGTGGTGGTGGATGATGCGGCCATGGGCGTCACCGAGGTGCTGCGCGGCGACGATCTGCTGCCGGCAACGCACCGGCAACTGCTGCTTTACCGTGCGCTCGGGTTGAAGCCGCCCCGCTTCATCCATGTGCCACTGGTGGTGGCGCCGGATGGACGCCGCCTGGCCAAGCGCCACGGCGACACACGCCTTGCCACGCTGCGGCAGGCAGGACTGCGGCCATCGCAGGTGATCGGCCGGTTGGCCGCGTGGTGCGGTTGGGCTGCGCCGGAAGAGGAACTCATGCCGGTTGATCTGCTGCCGCGCTTTCGCCTCGACGCCATTCCCCGCGCACCCGTCGTGCTGACTGAAGAGATCAAGCGGGCAATGCGGGTCCCCGCGTGAACACATGCCGCGTGATTTCCGCCGGGCTGTTAAAGCGCAGGGGTACGCCACAGGCGCCGGTGCCGCTCGAGGTGTACCCCTGCATGCCTGCGTGCGTCCAGGATCCGCGCAAGTAACGGCGCGGGCCGCGCACGCCGGTGAGGATCATGTGTCCGCCCGGCAGGCAGATCTGACCGCCGTGCGTGTGCCCGGCGAGGAACAACTGCACGCCGTATGCCGGCGCTTCGGTATAGAGTGCGGGCGAATGCGAAAGCAGCACACGGATGGCGTCTTTCGGGGCATGCGCAAACGCGCGCTTCAGGTCATGGGCTTCGTGATACACCGCGTCATCCACACCTGCCACGACCAGGGCGGCGCCGCCGCGTTTCCAAACCACATGTTCGTTGAGCAGAAATCGCACCCCGGCCGCCTCCAGTGGCGGCACCAGTGCCAGCGGATCGTGATTGCCTGTGACAGCGAAGACCGGCGCCCGCAGATGTTGCATCAGGGCAAGGGTTCCGGCGACAGTAGGTTCTGTGGGCCCGGCGGTCAGGTTGCGAAAATCGCCGGTGATCACCGCCAGATCGTATGCCAGCCCGTTCAGCAGTTTTGCCAAGGCAGGGACAAAGCCGGGATCCAGGTCCAGGTGCAGGTCGCTGAGCTGAAGGAGGGTCAATCCCTCCAGCGCCGGGGGCAGGTTTGGCAGCCGCACGACGTGGTCAACCAGCAGGGGGTTCATAAACTGGTGATACCCGCGGCGGTGGAGTCCCAGCAGGCGGAAACAGAGCCGGATGACCGGGCTGCTCAGCACCTGCTTGGCGGCATTGGCGCGCGGGCTCTCGGCAAACCGGCGCATCGGACGCAGCAGCGCCTGCTCGGCACGCAGGCGGTGATGGAAGTTTTTCGCGCCCAGACGGGCTTCGAGGGCAGCTATGGAAGGGGTGGTGAACATGCAGAAGCCTTCAGTTGAAAACGCATACGCATTAGAATATACCGCCCGTGGTGCCAACTCAAGCAACGCTGATTAATCACTTATTTTTTCGCAGGCCTTGACGCGCGCGGATCATTCTGGCAACATTCTGACGTTTTCGTGCACCCGTGGTGGAATTGGCAGACACGCAAGATTCAGGTTCTTGTCCCGCAAGG
>JBAXVM010000169.1:0-6595 GCA_037129105.1 bacterium | reverse complement strand
CCGCTTATGATCTTTCTCAAAGAGGCCACGGACCTGCGTTTTGTCATGTTCAATCGCGCCGGAGAGGAACTCCTCGGTTACGACCGCAAGGACCTGCTGGGCAAGAACAACCTGGACCTTTTCCCTCCCGAACAGGCCGCCCATTTCATGGCCAAGGACCGGGAGGCTCTTGTCAGGCAGGGCGTGGTGGACATCCCGGAAGAAACCATCCAGACGGCCAGAAAAGGCCAGCGGATTCTGCATACACGGAAAGTCTCTGTTCTGGGGTCGGATGGAATCACAAAGTACCTGTTGGGCATATCCGAGGACATCACGGAACGCAAACAGGCGGAGGAAGAACGCCTGCTGATGCAGGCGCAACTGATCCAGTCCCAGAAACTCGAAGCCATCGGCACGCTGGCCAGCGGCGTGGCCCATGAAATCAACAATCCGATCATGGGCGTCATGAACTACGCGCAGTTGATCCTCGACATACTCGGACCCGACAGTTCTGTCGCGGAATATGCGATCGAGATCGGCAAGGAGACCGAACGCGTGGCAACGATTGTGAAGAACCTGCTCGCCTTCTCCCGGAAGGAGAATCAGGCGGACAGTCCGGCGCGCGTGAGCGACATTGTCAAAGACACGCTGTCGTTGATCCGCACCGTGATGCAGCACGATCAGGTTTACCTGGAAGTGGACGTGCCCCCTGATTTGCCCAAGATCCGGTGCCGCAGCCAGCAGATTCAACAGGTGTTGATGAACCTGCTGACCAACGCCCGCGACGCGCTGAACGAGAAGTATCCGGGACGTGATGAGAATAAGAAGGTCATCATCCGCGCCACGGTGCTTGCGGATGGCGGAAGGTTGACGACCCTGAGCGGACCTATGGTGAGCGAAGTCGAACCAGTCGAAGAGCGGATTGCGGAATCTGGACAGGTGGCGGAGAGCGGCTCCTCGCAATCCGCAATCCGAATTACGGTTGAGGACCACGGCAACGGCATTCCCGAGGCGGTCCGCAACCGCATCTTCGACCCATTTTTCACCACTAAACCACGCGACAAAGGCACGGGGCTGGGCCTATCCATCAGTTACAGCCTGGTTAAAGAGCACAGCGGCAAAGTCACCGTGGAGAGCGAAGTCGGGCAGTGGACGCGGTTCCATGTAGATTTGCCGGTTGCGGAATGCGGCTTGCGGAACGGAAACGATTTGACGTTAAACGCGGCTGCGGTTTCTAAACATAAGTTCGTTGACATCGCCGACCAGGACAAATAGAATATTTATTGGATCAATCATCACTGCTTGCAGGGGGCGCAGATATGAAATACGACGTATCGGCAGAAGCATTGCAGAAGACGACACACTGCCAACACAACTTCTCATGCCTTGAAACCGGTAAGTGCGGCGACAAGGAGATGTGCAAGTTCGAATATGTCGACGGCGAACACGTTATATTTTTGGAGGACGAGGAGACCGCCGACTGCGCCTATCGAAAGACCTTCGGGACCCGTCAGCTCTGCCGATGCCCCACGCATTACGCCATCCTCAAGGAGCTGGAGCGAAAAATAGAAGTGACCTATACCTCGCTTGCCGCGGCCGCCAAAAAGGCCGCCAAGAGCGAGTGACGCGCAAAGCCTCCGCTGGCGCAACATATAAGAAGCAGTCGGAATTCAGACTATCTGCGCAATCACGTTTTTTGCTATCTTGAAGTCGCATCTGGTCGCCGACGGAAAGGTTGAATCCAGACCAAGGCTTCGGATCGTTTGTCATTGCCCAACATGCCTCATAACAACAAGTTACGGAATGCGGTTGTTATTACGACACGCATAATCCACGGGGGCGGAGCCTGCACATAATCCATGCACCAGCCACCACAAAAAGTTCTCGTGACAGGGTCAGCCGGGTTTATTGGTTTTCATCTCGCCCGTCGATTGCTGGGCGAAGGCTGCCAGGTGGTTGGACTCGACAATTTCAACGACTACTATCGCGTGCAACTCAAGCGCGACCGGCAGGCGCAGTTGGAAGCGCTTCCCGGCTATCGCGGACACGAAATGGACCTGTGCGATCTGCCGCGCCTGCGGCAGCTGTTTGCTGACTTCCAGCCGGAATGCGTCTTGCATCTGGCAGCACAGCCGGGCGTGCGCTATTCGCTGGTCAACCCGCAGGCCTACCAGCGCTCCAACCTGGAAGGTTTTCTCAACATGCTGGAGTGCTGCCGGCATGCGCAGCCCCAGCCGCGCCTGATTTACGCCTCCAGCTCTTCGGTCTATGGCAGCAGCAAAAAAATGCCGTTTACCGAGGACCAGCAGGTGGATGCGCCGCTCTCGCTCTATGCAGCCACCAAGAAAGCCAACGAACTGATGGCGCACAGCTACAGCCATCTGTTCGGCTTGCAGACGATCGGCCTGCGTTTCTTCACGGTCTATGGCCCCTGGGGGCGGCCGGACATGGCCGTGTGGTCGTTTGCCGAGACCCTGCTGCGGGGTGATCCGATCCAGGTCTACAACCATGGCGACATGTACCGCGATTTCACCTACATTGACGATATTGTGGCAGGTGTGATCGGCTGCGCTCGGGCGACCAACCTGCCCCGCTGCGAAATCTTCAACATCGGCAACCACCGCTCCGAAAGGCTGCTCGACCTGATCCACCTCATGGCCCGCGAACTGGGCATCGCGGAGCCGAAGATGGAATTTCGCCCCATGCAGGATGGCGACGTGTTCGCCACCTATGCCAGCGTCGAGAAGCTTCACGCCGCCGTTGGCTACGAGCCCACCACGCCGATCACTGTAGGCATTCCCAAGTTTGTCGCCTGGCTCAAGGAATACCGGCGCAAGGGAGAAAGCCCATGATCGCCAAACTTGTCAGAACTGGAGTTGTGTCCGATCAGGAGCGCGTGCGCGGTCGGGTATCGGGAGTTGACGGACCTGCGGAAAAGGTAAGTATGCAGGATATTTCTCCGGATATGCGCGATCTGCTGCAGTTGCTGTTGCGGCATGAAGTGAAGTTTGCGGTTTGCGGTGGATTTGCTGTGAGCTACTACGGATTCATTCGCACAACGCTGGATTTGGATCTTCTCGTCTTTCCTTCCACGGAAAATGCCGAACGTATGATGCGCGCGTTGGCAGCTTTCGGGTTTGGCGGTGCCGGCATCCCGGAAGCGAAGAAAACACGAAATTAGGAAAACTCGAACCGGGAGACCATCCACGATGAATGGCATATTAGTAACCGGCGGCGCAGGATTCATCGGCTCGGCCCTTGTGCGCCATCTGGTGCTGGAATCCGGGCAGACGGTGCTCAACATCGACAAGCTCACCTACGCCGGCAACCTGGAGTCGCTGCGCGCGGTGGCCGGCCGCCCGGCCTACCAGTTTCTCCAGGCCGACATTTGCGACCGTGGTGCCTTGGACGCGGCGTTCGCCTCCTTCCAGCCCGCAGCCGTCATCCATCTGGCAGCCGAGTCGCATGTGGACCGCTCCATCGACGGCCCAGCCACTTTTATTCAGACCAATGTTGTCGGCACCTGCACGCTCCTGGAGGCCGCGCGGGCCTATTGGGATAAACTGCCGTCCGAGCGTCGCGCCGCGTTTCGCTTCCTGCATGTCTCGACCGACGAAGTCTACGGCAGCCTCGGCCCAAGCGGGCTCTTTACCGAAACGACACCCTACGATCCGCGATCGCCTTATTCGGCCAGCAAGGCGTCGTCCGATCACCTGGTGCGAGCCTGGCAGCACACCTACGGGCTGCCGGTACTTGTCACCAACTGCTCCAACAACTACGGCCCCTACCATTTTCCCGAGAAGCTGATCCCGCTGGTGATTCTCAATGCGCTGGAGGAGAAGCCGCTGCCGGTGTACGGCAAGGGCGACAACATCCGCGACTGGCTCCACGTCGAAGACCACGCCCGCGCGCTTGAACGGGTCGTCACGCGCGGTGTGCCCGGCCGAACCTACAACGTCGGCGGCAACAACGAGCGCACCAACCTGCAGGTGGTGGAGCGCATTTGCGACGTGCTGGACGAGCTGCGCCCGTCCGCCGCCGGCGCGCGCCGCCGCCTGATCACGTTTGTGGCGGACCGTCCGGGGCATGATCAGCGTTACGCCATCGATGCTTCCCGGCTGCAGCGTGAACTGGGGTGGCAGGCGCACGAAACCTTCGACACCGGCATCCGGCAAACCGTTCAGTGGTATCTCGATAACGACTGGTGGTGGCGCCCGCTCCGCGCAAAGAAGTATGCCGGCGCGCGGCTGGGAAACGCCGGAACGCGCGGTTAATGGGAGGCGCCAGCGATGACACAAAAAGCTTTTTACGATTGGCAGACGGTTGGCGGCGGCGGAGACGTCATGCGGCTGATCTCAGTATTGGAGCGTCTGGATGCGCCATGGTGTGTAATCGGTGGGCTGGCCGTTAATCACTGGGCCGTCGAACCGGTCGTGACGGCGGATGTGGACCTTGCGATTGCCATGGACCGGGTAGCGGATGCGGTCACGGCGTTGGAGACGGAAGGCTTTGTGTCCGAGCGGCATCCCTGGTCAATCAACTTGCGTGGCAGGTCCAGGGTGAGCATCCAGATATCCACGGAGTCGTTATACCGTGACTTTCCGTCCCGTGCCGTGGCTGCGGATGTCTGGGGCATCCTGATGCGCGTGGCCTCTCTGGAAGACACGCTGCGTGGCAAACTGGCCGCCTACGCCGACCCGGCGCGACGGCCCAGCAAACGGCAGAAGGACTTGCTGGATATTATGCGATTGGTGGAAGCGCACGCGGAGCTGGCAAGCCTTCTTCCCGAAGCGGTATCCCAGCGTATTGGGGCGTTGGGCTGAAAGTCGCAAACCAACGCGCGGCAGGCGCGAGAAGCGGTCGTGACGTCTTTTCCTCGCATTTTCTTGGCGTTCTCGGCGTCTTGGCGGTTGTAAATCCCCGCTGCTGCCATAATCACCCCCACGCATTCCTCCGCGTCCTCCGCGTCTCCGCGGTGAAGCTCAATTCAGTTTTCACCGCGGAAGAATACGATCATTCGGCATGAAAAAACCATGACCTTCCTACTGCGCAATCTCGTCCTGTTCCATGTCCTGGCCCTGGCGTTCTTCTTCACCTGGGTGCATGGCGGCACACGGGGGGACCACCTGCAGGCCGTGCCCTGGCTGGTGTTCCTGCTCGTGAATGTGCTGGTGGCCCTGCCGCAGCAGCGCAAGGGCGAGACGCTACCCGAGGCACGGCTGCGCGTCTGGCGCGGGGTGGTTCATGATCCGCTGCTGTATATCGGGCTGGGAATCACCACGCTGCTGCTGTGGCAGTGGCTGAACAGCGGAACCGACTGGGTTACGGGCGGCGCCGCTGGAGAGGCCGGCGACAGCCCCGCGAATCTTTGGGTGCCATTCAGCGTTGACGCGCAGGAATCGTTTCAGCCACTGTACTGGTTTGCTCCGGCCTTTGCCGCCATGCTGGCGGTGCGCCACGGGGTGAGCCGCGCGGGGCAGCGGCGCCTGCTGCGCTATCTGGTTTGGGGTGGCGCCCTGCTCTCCGTCTTCGGCTGGATCCAGCAGTTCAGCGGCACGCAGAAGCTCTACTGGATGACACCGCTGCCGGCGCACTTCTTTGCCTCTTTTGGGTACGAGAACTTTGCAGGGGCATTTTTTACGCTGCTGTTCGCGATCAGCGGCGGCCTCTGGTTCCAAGCGGGCATGGACCCGGACGAGAAGACGCGCGCGTCGCTATACGTCATACCGTTGCTGCTGAACGCCGCTGGCGTGATGGGCTCGCTGTCGCGCGCGGCCATGCTGCTGAGCGCCGCCCTGCTGCTGGGCGGCGGCGCCGCCTGCCTGCTGGCGGCCTGGAAGCGGATCCAGATCGGCACGCGTGTCAAATCGGTCACCTATGCTGCCCTCCTCGTGGTGCTGCTGGCCGGTTTTTATTTTGCGTTCCCGAGCGGCAGCGTGCGCCGCGAACTGGAGACCATCCATACCGGTTCGTTTTATAAAGACACCATCGGGGCCAGATTTTTTCTGTACCGGAGCGCCTGGGATATGACCAAGGACCATCCGCTGTTCGGCGTGGGTGGCTGGGGGTATCGCCATTTTGTGCACGCGTATGTGACGCCCGCGGAACTGGACACGATGCTGCAGGGGAAGGGGATGGCCAACGTGCACAACGACACGCTGCAGTTTATGGCGGAGCACGGACTGATCGGGTTCGGCTTGCTGCTTGCGGCGGTCATGGTACTGCTTCAGCCCATTCTTCAGGGGGCCTGGCGGCTGCTGACGACGCGCCCGGTGGTGGATTGGGACAACCCCTACTGTCCGCCGCTGCTGCGCGTGCCAGCCATGATCTACGCCGTGCTGCTGGGTTGTTCCGCCACCCTGATTCACAGCGTGATAGATATCCCCTTCCGTTCGCCCGCGATCGTCATCACCTGGTGCCTCTGCCTGGCCTGCGCCCCCGCCTTCCTGCCGCGCCCGGCGCAGCCTACGCGATGAAGCGCAATCTTTGTCGCGAGCTTTCTTGGTTGCAGTTGTGAATCTGGAACTCAGGAACTCATGAATAAGAGGACGTTATGAACTCCCTGAGTTCCTTGCCTCTAACTTGAATTAGCAGTGAAGGCCTTGGCAGCATCTAA
>JBAXVM010000168.1:0-6632 GCA_037129105.1 bacterium | reverse complement strand
AGGTCGCCAAGGTCGCCAAGGTCGCCAAGGTCGCCAAGACCAACAAATTCGATTTTTCCGCCTACAGAACAAGAGCTGTCATTCTGCCTATTTTGTGAGGTATCGCAACCCGCTATCTGCGGGTTGCCAACTAGCAGCCTGGTCGGACGTAGCCTTCTGGAAGTACAAACCGTCTGCCGACCAGGCTGCTAGGCCGGCAGCACATGCACCCGACGTCCCTCTACGCGCAGCCGCCCTTCTGCCAGCAGCTGCAGCGCTTCGGGGTAGGCCTGATGTTCCTGCACTTGAATGCGCGCGTGCAGCGTGGCCGGTGTGTCGCCGAAAAGCACCGGCACGGCGCGTTGCACGATGATGGGTCCGGTATCCATCCCCTCGTCCACGAAATGCACGGTGCAGCCAGCCACCTTGGCTCCATGATCTAACGCCTGCGCCCAGGCGTGCATGCCGGGAAACGCCGGCAGCAGCGCGGGGTGGATGTTCAGGACGCGGTTCGGGAACGCCCGCAGCAACCCCGGCTTGACCATGCGCATGAAGCCTGCCAGCACCACGGTGTCCACGCCATGGGCACGCAGCGTCTCAATCACGCGCTGCTCGGCCACGCCATCCAACTTGGTCTTGAACGGGGCCGGGTCGAGATAGAGCCCCGGGACCTGATGCTTGCGGGCGCGATCGAGGATGCGCGCGCCCGGCACATCGCTGATCACGCACGCCACGTTTGCATTCAAGGCGCCGGCCACGATGGCATCAAGAATGGATTGCATGTTCGAGCCGGAGCCCGATCCCAGCACGCCGATCTGTAATGTACGCATGGGTTACATGACACCAGAAGCGGCGGCGGATGGCAAGTGTTCAGTGAAACGAACCGGCCGCTCATGCCCTTCAAGACCTGTGTAGTTTTCGCGACCGGTTGACGGACGCCCCGGAGGTGCGTCCCTACCGATTCCGCGGCATTCGCATTGGGCGGGGCCGACGGACCCGCCGCACGAACGGCCGGATATGGAAATCCGGCCTACGGTGGGAGGCGCAAGCCCGGCAGACGGATGTAGGCCGGAACTCCGGTTCCGGCCAGGCACGGCGCAAGTGCGGCCGGATATGGAAATCCGGCCTACAGTGGGAGGCGCAAGTCCGGCAGACGGTCGTTTAGGCTTTGCGGATATTGCCGAACATCTTGGCGGCAAAGGGACCAATCAAGGGGAGCGGCTTGCAAACGCCGCCGCTGGCGTTAATGATCCCGATGATGAACAGCACTAGTGCGCAGATCGAAACCACGACCATCAACGGGCCGCCAATGCAGATGAAGATGAGCGGGAAGCAGACCGCCTGGGCCACGAGCGCGCAGATCGACAGCGTCAACGCCTGCTTGGCATGATAGATGGCGTAGTCATTGTTCTTCTGCACGAGGACCACGATGGACACAATCAGGCCGATCATCGCGATGGGAAGGTAGGACAGGATGGCCATGGTCTTGCCGCTGTCGATCTCCTGTTGCGAGAGTTGCAGTTCCGAATCAGTCTTTGGTGCCGTGTTGTTGTCCATGCTATCTCCGTTGTGTGGGCTGCTGTTCGCCGGACATCGCAACCTGATTCCTCGCAGGCCATGATGACAGACCGTGATCAGAGTACCTTCGGCTTCGGGTGAGCGTCAATGGATATGATGGTGTTCAAATCCGGTGGGTGCATCTGCAATGCATTGCCCTTCACGGTAGCGACGGCTTTACGCCGTCCATTGTCTGGCATTTGCGGGTAGACGGCTTGGCGGTTAAAAAAGCGGCTTATGTGGTGCTTCAGGAAAAGACCATGTTTCTGCCCCCAGTTTTCTCCACACCTTTCTTGACTCTGACGCGCAGAAGCGCAAACATACGCGTCCAATTGCACGACATACCGACGCGCACTCCGGATGGGAACTACTGAACGCATGAAAACAGTGATTGGTCTTCTGGTTTTGATTCTGCTGCTGGCTGGTTTGCCGGCTGTTGCGGAGACAGCACCCAAGGCAAAGAAAGCCACAACGTCCAAGACGGAGGCTGCCGCCAAGCCCAAACCGACTTCTATTCGCGGCGTACCCGTGATTCACCGTGAGCCCTACCTGGGGATGATTGCCATAGATGGTGAGACCGGCAAGGTGCTGGCTGAGGATAACGCGGATGGCACGGTCTATCCTGCCAGCGTGATCAAGCTCATGACGCTCTTTATTGTGGAGGACCGCATCCAGCAGGGGTCACTGAAGTTGACCGATCCGGTAACCGTGACGGCGGAAATGGCGAGAATCGGGGCCTCGCAGGTGTATCTGAAGGAGAAGGAGGTGTTCAGCGTTGAGGACTTGATTTACGCGCTCATGGTTAAGTCGGCCAATGATGCGGCCCTGGCCCTGGCCATTCAGGTGGCGGGCTCGCAACAGGCCTTCGTGGACCTGATGAACCAGAAGGCACAGGCGCTGGGGATGACTCATACGCGCTTCTACACCTGCCACGGCCTGCCGCCTTCGCCACCGCAAAAGCCGGAGGAGGTGGACATCTCGACACCGCGCGATCTGGCCACGCTCGGCCGCGCGCTGGTAAATTGTCATTCGAATATTCTGCAGTACACGTCCACCATGAAACATGTGTTCCGGCCCGGCCCCAAGCAGATCGACCTGGTGAACCACAACCGCCGGCTGATGTCCACCTATCCCGGCATGGACGGCCTCAAGACCGGCTATTTTACGGCCGCCGGCTACTCCTCGCTGGTGACGGCCAAGCGCAACGACCGGCGAGTCTTTGTGATGGTGGCCTGCAGTGGCAACGAGATTGATTTCGGCAAGATGCGCGACAAGGCGGCTGCCGAGATTCTCAACCGTGCCTTTGCTTCGCTCCCTCCCCTACCCCCGCCCGCGCCTGCAGCACCGGTAACGAATCTGGTGTCCGCGCTGGCGGATCAACGGGATCCCACCAGCTATACGCCCGCGCCGCCGGAAAAGGCGGGCACCTCCAACTGGGGTGTGATTGCGCTCGTATTGGGGATAACCGTGATCGGAACGCTGGTCGTGGCCGCCCTTTTTGCGTGGCGTCGCCGCCAGCACGACGGACTCATCATGGACGACGTCCTCAACCAATCACGTCGCCCTCCCCTCCCCCCGTTGCGGAGGTAACGCCCGTCCCAGGGCGTTCGGCATGACCAGTCATCACGGCTTGTCAAAGCGTTCCACGCGGCGGTGGCAATACGGGTGTTTGCCGGTCTTGCGGTAGTAGTCCTGGTGATACTCCTCAGCCTGCCAGAAGGTCGTGGCGGGAACCACCTGCGTGGCGACGTCCAATTTTTTTTTGCGAAGTTCCCCGATCAGGCGCGCGGTGATCGCCTTCTGCTTTTCGCTGGTATAGAAGACGACGGAGCGGTACGAATCGCCGACATCGGGGCCCTGCCGGTCGACCTGCGTGGGATCGTGAATTTCGAAGAACAGGCGCGCCAGATTTTCGAACGAGGTTTGCCGGGGGTCGAAAATCACTTCGACCGCTTCCGCGTGCCCGGTGGTATGCGTGCAGACCTTCTCGTACGTGGGATGCTCGGTATGGCCGCCGCTATAGCCGACGCGGGTGCGAATGACTCCCCTGCCCTCCTGCAGCAGCGACTGCACCCCCCAGAAACACCCGCCGGCAAAAATCGCACGCTCAAAGCGATTCGAGCTATCGGCCAGCGGCACAAAATCAAGCGAGATGGAATTCACGCAATGGCGCGTATCGCGGGCGGAGAGCTGTTCCCCGGTAAAAACATGCCCCAGGTGTCCGCCGCAGGTAGCGCAGGAGATCTCCGTGCGGTCGCCATCCGCATCGATCTGCCGCCGGACGGCGCCGGAAACTTCCGCATCAAAACTCGGCCAGCCGCATCCGGCGTCCAGCTTGTCTTCCGCACGATACAGCGCCGCCTGGCAGCGGCGGCAGACATACGTGCCGGGGGCTTTAAGCTTCTCATAACGGCCGGTGCCCGGTCGCTCCGTGACCTTGTGCACGATGACCGCGGCCTCCTCTGGGGTCAGCGTACGCCAGTCGGATGTATGTGCCGCAACGGGGTCCATGGGTTTTTCCTTCTTAGCTGCCTCCGGCTGCGCGGCGGGCGCGCCGAAACCTGCGAGCAGGAGCAGGCCCATCACAGCCCATCTGGCGTGGCATTTCATTTGGACAGCGTCTCGTAAACCCCCAGCACGCCGCAGACCTGCCCCTGCTGATCGAAAACCGGCAGCTTGGTGGCATCTACCAGGGTTCGCTGGCCATCCGCCCGCTGCACCGACTCTACGATGTGGCGCTTGGTTCGTTTGAGCGCCATCACCTCGCGGTCGTCCATGGCATACGCCTCGGACTCCTCGCGCGATGGCAGCAGGTCGCAATCCGTCTTGCCGATCAGCTCCTCGGGCGAGGACAGCCCCATGGCCTGTGCAAAACGCTGATTGCACCCAAGATAAACACTCTGCCGGTCCTTCCAAAAAATGGCCTGCGGTACCGCATCCAGAATGCGCGCGAGCATGTCGCGGTTTTGTCGCAGCGCGTTTTCGCTTACTTCCAGCAGGTGTCGAACCTCGATTGAATCCTCTGCCAGATTCAGCGCAGCCTCACGCTGCAGGCGCAAGGCCGCGGCCGTGCTGCGGGCGGCATGTGCGTGCCGCAGATCATGGAGGCGTTCCTGGCCGGACCGCGCCACCAGGCCGGCGCAACCGGTCAGCAGCGTGAGCCACGGCGCAAGTTTATCGCGCGGCACCACGGGCACGCGATCGAGCGCTGCCAGGTAGGCCGTCTCGGCATAGCCGAACTCCACCGCCTGGCGCCGGAAGAAGGCCACATCCGGCGGCTGCAGGAAGAACTGACTGAGGAAGAGATGGCCCCAAGTGCGATTCTCAATAATAATGGGCGCCGCCGCCATGTGCAGCCCGTTGCGACATTCGTAAAGCGCGTACCCCTTGCCTTCCGCCAGGCCTGCGGCGAGCAGGTTATCGCTTTCCATGCAGCGCATCCACGAGCGTTCATGAATACGGTGAAATGCCGTGCAAAGCGGCTGTAAATTGACAGCCAGCAGGCTGGTTCCCTTCAGGTCTGCCAGGGTCGCGGCGACTCCGGCAGCGGCACTGAGCCCTTCGAGAAGCGTCTGCACCACCCGCCGGTCGAGGATCGCTTCGAGCGTCGGCTCCGGCAGCACGGACACCGGCGCGTCCATCCTACCGGTGGGATCCTCCGGCGCATCCACGACATTCGACGCATGCACAAGATGCGGCGGCTGACGCCCGGCGTCCTGAGCGAGCTCGTTGATCTGCTGCTTGAGTACCATCATCCGTTGCTCACGCTGTATGGTGAGCTGGTTGAAGCGTTCGATCTCGTCCATCCGCTCCCGCAAGGCCGCCTCATTGCGCTTACGCTCGGTAATGTCACTCACAAACGCGCAGAAGCGGCTGTTGTTGGCAAAGGCATGCACGCTGACGCCCACATCCACGACTGGACCATTCTTATGGCGCAGGCGCGCCTCATAGCGTTTTTGCCCGTCGCGCAACAGGCGTTGAACGTGCGCGCGTGCTTCGCCCGGCGATTCGGCTTCTTCCAAATCTGTAATGCGCATGCCCAGCAACTCCGCACGCGTGTAGCCTACGAGGCGGCAGTAGGCATCGTTGACATCGAGCAGGCGCCCGGTGCTGGAGCTGGCAACGCAGATGCCCTCCAGGGCGGTCTTAACAATGGCGGCGTATTCTTCCTCGCGCTGTGTCCGCTCCGTGATATCCACGCTTGCCCCGGCCAGCGCCACAGGTGAGCCGTGGGTATCGCGATGCACGTGACCCACTTCATGCCACAAGGCGTATGTGCCATCGGCGCGCTGAATGTGATAGGTCACGTCATAGGGCGCATTGGTTTCAAAGTTGCGGCGGATTGCCTCCTGCACGCCGGCGAGATCTTCGGGATGAATGCGCGCCTCCCACGCACGATAGCTGCGCGGCAATCCGTTGGGCTGGAAACCCAGCATTTCATCCACCAAAGGTGTCCATTCGCGCGAACCACTGGCGATGTTCCAGTCCCAAAGTGCGACCCGCCCGGCGGCGGACGAATCCTGCAGGCGGCGCGAGACCAGATCGCTGGTGACCCGCTCGCGCTGCAGGTGCTGATAGAGATTACCGGCCAGCAGCATGCCGGCGAGCATCAACATCGCAATCACGAGTCCGAGGACTTCGCTGGCCAGGCTGACCTGCGCCGCTGCGCCGGTATACAGAAAATAGATCAGTACCATGCGCCGCAGCGTCATACAGACCAGTGCTGCCGCAATCGGTGTCCACACCAGCGGCTTCCCGGTGGTGAAAACGAGCCGCACAGCCACCAGCGCCGCTGCCATCTGCAGAATAACGGAGAGCGACAGGACGCATGCCAGAACTGTTTGTTCCATCAAGCCCTCGCTTCAGCTACCCAGTTACAACACAACAAGAGTCTATGCCCGTGATACAAAAAAAGCTACCACGAACATCCGCCTAGGAACCTGTCGGACTTAGGCCTTGGATCGTTCCAGCACCTTCTGCCGACAGGTTCCTAGTTGGCAACCCGCGGATAGCGGGTTGCGAGAGCTCAATAAACGACCAGATTCAGACCTCTCTACCTCCCGGAAATTGGCGTGGCACCATTTGCTGGGTTTTCA
>JBAXVM010000167.1:0-6658 GCA_037129105.1 bacterium | reverse complement strand
ACCATTCGATGGTTCACGGCAGACGTGTGGACCAGTTGTTGCGGGTAAAATCGCCCGCCCGCGGAGCCCTTCGGCCACGAGCTCAGGGCTGCGGAGCGGCCGGGCCACTTTGCGGGTGGTTTTCTGGGACGGGCGGCAACGCCTTGGCGGCGGGGGCGGCGGCAAACCGTTACCTTCCGCCCTTATGTGGAGGGTGGGATGCGTTTTCAACCAGGACAATCAGGGAATCCGGGCGGGCGGCGGAAGGGGAGCGTTGGCGGGCGGGCGCTGGCGCTGGCGGTGCTGGATAAGATGCTGGCCAAGAGCCGGAATCGGGCGTCGCTGCATCGGGCGTTGCAGAAGGAGTTTTCGGAAAGCCCGCTGCGGTTCTTCAAGACGATCATCATGCCGCTCATGCCGAAGGAGGCGCGGCTGGATGTGGGGCATGATGGGATCGTGGAGTGGAAGAGCCTGCTGGGGGATGAGCCTGGGGAGAAGCCGCGGTTTGATGCGGATGGGCGGGCGATTCCGGGGAGATGAGGGAAAGGCTGAAGGCTAAAGGCTGGTTACAATCTGGTTGTAATTCGCGGCACAAAAGATGGTGGGCCCAGCAGGGGTCGAACCTGCGACCAAGAGATTATGAGTCTCCTGCTCTGACCAACTGAGCTATGGGCCCCCGAGGATGCGTCGAGGCCACTATGCCATAATCAGCGCCTGTGCTCAATTCGCGAATGCGTGCTTGCTCCCAAGCCCCAATAGCCATAGAATATATGCTTTTATGGATTGGCTTCTGCTCGAAGCTGGGCAGGCGGTCCAGAAATGCATGTGGGCGTCTTACAGACGATGGGCCTTATTGGAGAAATGTAACATGAAAATGTCCTTTCGTTGGCTGTCCGGTTTCGCCCTGCTGGCTGGCGTGCTGTTTTTTGCCGATGGCTGCCAGTTGCGCCAGCTGTCGCCCGATGCTGTGGCGCAACGCCTGCAGTCTGAAATCAATCAGGCGTACGTCACGGCCGAGGCTGATCTCGCCGAGGGCCGAACCAACGAGGCCGTGGCCTGCATCGAGGCCGCTTCCACCAATCAGGCGTTTGCCGCCTACCGGCCGCAGATCTTCGACAGCCTGCTACGCCTGATGATCCGTGTGGACTGGATTGACCAGGCACGCCAGCACGCACGCGCGGTCAGCACCGACCCCGCTTTGTCCGCAGGCGCCTGCAGCCTGCTCTACAGTTACTACCGCGAAAAAGGCGATACACCGAGCGCACTGGCATGGTCCGCCGAGGTCTCCGCGCTCCCGGGAATCCCCGCAGAAGTCCGCCGGCAGGCCTTTACCTGGCACATCAATGACCAGCTCGGCCTGCGGCAGGACGATCAGGCGCTGAACATGCTCGGCAAGGCGTTTCCGGTCCTGCTACCGGCGGAGAGCCTCTCTCTGGTGCGCTCCTCTGTCGAGACGCTGTTTGCAGCCAGCCGCATGGAAAGCGTGGATCGTTTTCTGGCAGCCGCCGCGGGCCTGCAGCCTATCCGGGACGATATCAGCCGCCTCACCATTGCCATGCATGTGCGAATCGCCTCTGTGCGCGGCGATTGGGCTGTCCTGACCAACGACTTCCAGACCGCGGTCAGCAAGCTGACCGACGGTGAACTGAACAGCCTGTTCCAAACCATCATCCCGGTCGCCAACGCGGCTGGCAAGCAGAAGGTCGTGGATCAGTGCGCGGAATTGATCCTCTTCCCCGTCGCGGCATCCAACGCCCCGTCGGCTGTGGCCACGGCGTCCCGCGTCTGGTGCGAAAACACCATGGCCTCCGATACCAACGCCCTCCCCGGCCATCTGGCCGCCTTGCTGCGCGCCCGGGTGCCTGCGGCTCAGGTCAGCGGGCTGTTCAACCGCTACTATTATTCCTTCACGGAGCAACCCACGCCGCTAAAGGAACTGATGGCACTGGGCGAGCGCCTGATCCCGCTTACCGCGGACGCGAACGACAGCAGCGAGATCAAGGTCAAGGTTCTCGACGGCTGCTTCATCATGCAGGACTACGACCGCGCGCTGACCATCCTGGAATCGCGGATTCCCGGACCCGACCGTGACGACCTATGGCATGCCACTTCCATCACAAAGATCAAAGCCCATCGCGCGCTGCAAAAGAACGACCCGCGCGCCGCCGTGGGGTTCTTTCGTGAATTCATGAAGCTGCTCTGCACGGCCAAGGACGACGAGGTTTCCGATCCGGTCACCAACATACGCTTCCCCCGGGAGATGGTGTTGGGGCGCAATGCCAAGCGTATCGGCGACATTCTCGCCGCCATCCCCGACGCGACCGAAGCCGCCAAGGCGTATGCCGAGGCGCGGGTCTTCTATGCGCAGGCCCGCAAGGTCGTCAAAGACCCGGAAGCAGCCCCGGTGATCGAGGCAGAACTCACGCACGTTCCCAAGTAGGCGGCGTTTTCAAAATGGCGCAATGTATTCGGCTATGCGTGAGATTCCCTTCGGCAAGCTCAGGGCAGGCTCTCGCTTCGCTCGGAATGACACATCGCCGATTGTCATCCTGAGCGAAGCGCAGGATCTCTCTTCTCATCCAATACGTTACTGTATTTGTGAAACCGTGTACGTAGCTTAACACCTATGGGCGCAGCCCCCGCTGTACTCTGCTCACTCCATCTCCAGCACCTGGCATTTTCCGGCCGCCACGGGCACAACGATCCGCTTCCCCTCCACCGTGATCGTCACCTGCGCGGCGGTTTCAGCAAAATCTGTTCGCCGTACCAGCAGCTTGTCTTTCCACTTCATCGCCGAAACCACCACGCCGGGCTGTTCCGGCAAATCGAACGCCACGGGTTTTCCTCTTTCAAAGAAATCCGGATATTCCAGACTCTCGGCGTACACGGCGTGCAGCGGCTTCATCTCCCGTGCCTCATCGCCCGGGGCCCAGAGTATAAACGAGTCCGCGCCGCGCAGCAGCAGATGCCAGACCAGCTCCTTGTACGTCGCCTCGCGCAACTCGGCAAAGTCGGGCGGGCGTTGCGCCGCCTTGTCCGGCACCCCGATGGGCCGTCCGTGCAGGAAGGGAACGAGGAGCTTGTCCGCCGGTGTGGAGCGGCCCGCGGAAGTCCCCTCGAGCAGCATGCCGTAGAACCAGCGGTAGTCCGTGTTTGTGAAGGAGTAGTTGAGAAAAAGGTGATACCAGGCGTAGACCACTGGCGCGGCCAATGTATAGCCGGAAGCTCCGAACTCGCCGCGCCACCACGGCCGGTAGTATGCGCCCTGCTCTCTCCGGTACGGGATGCCTTCGGTCAGGTTGGGTTTGCCGAAGGCGTCCTCCTCGTAATAGTCCCAGTAGTACCGGAAGCCATCGTGTGGATTCATGGCGTAGTTGCCGATGCGCACGGCCGGAAACTGCGCTTGCACCGGCTTGACAAAGTTTTCCCGCTGCATCCCGGAGCGCAGGCTCCGTACTGCCGCCTGATAGGCCGCGAAATTCGTGTCGATGTCCGGGATCTGCGTGCGGCAGGTCACACACTTCCTGGCCATGGCCCAGCTCTGCTTCCACTCGTTCGGACCGTCGAGCTCCCAGTCCGAGATCCAGTAGTCCAGCGCCGCACCGGTCGCCTGGTGGGCCTTGGCATAGCCTTCAAACCTGGCGCGCACCTCTTCGTTCAACGGCTGGGCGCCAAACGGACATCCGGGATTCCACCCCAGCCCGGACCCGCGAAACGGCTTGCCGCTGGCGTCCAGGTGAGATCCGCGGTCGCCCTTGGGGAAAAGGCCGTGGCTGATGGGGGTGGCGTCCACGGCCACGGGCATGCCAAGTTTCTTCTGAATCGCAGCCACGCGCTGCACCTGCGTCAGGGTATTCGAGAGATTGGGCTGCCAGCGCAAAAAAAGGCTCAGGCCGCGCGCCTGCAGGGCACGCAGCGCCGTTTCGATCTGCGCATCGCTCGCGTTTGCCGGCAGTTCCGGAGACCAGGTGAATAGCGGCGGGCGGTTCCCCAGCGGGCGGGAGAGCGGCGGGGTCGCCTCAAGCAGGGTCGCCAGCGGATCCGCGGCGGCCTTCGTTTCTTCGGCCGCACGGACGCTCATTGCCAGCCACAGAGACATCAGCAGGCCGGGCAACAGGATGGCCAGGCGCACAGTTCGGATTATCGGCCCCATGGGTGCCTCCGGTCGGAAGTAGCACTTGACCAGCACGAATTTGTGCCGACCAGGCTGCTAGTCATGGGGCAAGCGTACGCCAAGCATCGGATTCCAGGATAAGACGCAAATAATTGACACATAGAATGGTATTCTGCTCGTTTTCTGAGGTCTCGCAACCCGCTATCCGCGGGTTGCACAACTAGGAACCTGTCGGCAGAAGGCGCTGGAACGATCCAAGGCCTAATTCCGACAGGTTCCTAGCGCTTTTCCATCTGCTTGGCCGCGTCCCAGTAGACATCGAGCTCGGCCAGCGTGCAGTCGCGCATGTCGCGGCCGTCCGCGGTTGCGCGCCGTTCCACCTCGCGGAAGCGACGGGCAAAGCGGCTGGACGCCTCCTGCAGCGCATCCTCCGCGTCCACCTTCAGAAACCGGCAGAGGTTCACCACCGAAAAGAGCAGGTCGCCGATCTCATGCCGCACCGCGGCTGCATCGTTGGTCTGGCGGGCTGCCGCGAGTTCGGCCAGTTCCTCGGTCAGCTTAGCTTCGACACCTGCCACATCCGGCCAATCGAACCCGCAGCGCGAGGCTTTGCTCTGCATGCGCTGCGCACGCGCCAGCGCCGGCAGCGCCTTGGGCACACCGTCCAACGCGGAGCGCGGACCATCGGCGGACGGCTTCTTCTCGGTGCGCTTGATCGCCTCCCAGTTCCGCAGCACGGCGGCGCTATCATCCACCTGAACATCACCAAAGACATGCGGATGGCGGCGCACCAGCTTGTCGGACAGGACGTGCGCCACGTCATCCAGCGAAAACTGCCCCTGCTCCTCGCGAATGCGCGCCTGAAAGACCACCTGCAGCAGGACGTCGCCGAGTTCCTCGGCGTGCGCGGCTGGATCCGTGCCGTCCATGGTCTCGAGCAGTTCGTAGGTTTCTTCGAGCAGGTGCGGTTTGAGCGAGAGCAGGTCCTGTTCGCGGTCCCAGGGACAGCCATCCGGACTGCGCAGCCGCGCCATGATCGTGCTCAGGCGCGCTACGCCACTGCCCGGCGGGCGGGGTTGCGCGGCTTCGCTGGCCTTATCGTCCGGGTTTCCCACGGCGCGCACCTTGCTCATTCTTCGATCTTGAGCAGGCCCAGGGCGGCTGTGCGTACGGCCGGCGTGAAGCTCTCAACAATCAGATCCGCGCCGCCGCAGTCGAAATGCTCCTGCATCGGATCGAGTACGACCGCCAGCCGCATGGAGGCTGCGAGCGCGCCACGCGCGGAGGCGGGCGAGGAGATCGCCACGCACAGGCGTTCCCCGACCTGCAGCTTGCGGGCGGCACGGCGCCACCCCTCCCAACCATGCAGGCAGGCATTGTGCGGCGTCTCGGTGATGGTAACCACGTTGTCATCCAGCACATCAGCGAAGACCTGCTTGGCCAACTCTTCCGGCAACTGCGTGATCAGTCCGACCTTCACGCCCCGCGCCGCCACGTCTTTAGCAAAAGTCAGGACGCCATCACGCGCCTTGCTGTCCGCTTTCTGCAGCGACTCCAGGTAGGCGACCGAACAATCCGCAACCAGCGCCGGCGCATCCCCGGTCTTGCCGGTCTTCTCCAACAAGGAAGCCATGCCGCGCGCCAGCGACTTGCCGAACAGAAAACGAAGAAACATGTCGCGACTGAGTTTTATTCCTTCCTTCGCCAGCCGCGCCACACAAACATCAAAAAACCGCTCCATGCCCGACAACACCACAAGGTCCGCCTCAATGAGAACCCCACGCTGATGACCGGTTGAACTTACAGCACCACTCTTATCCATTTTCTAACTCCCTTTATGCTTCCACACGCGGCAGGCATCCGCTTTTGTAGCTGAAAGACTTGCTACCATATCCGTCTTGGGGCTCCGGGTCAAGCCTAGCAGCCTGTCGGGCTTAGCCTTTTAGAGGCACAAACCCTCTGCCGACAGGCTGCTAGTTCCAGAAAACCCGCCGCCATGAGCCAAATCTACGCGCAAGTTGTAGCCAAAGCCCCAGCAAAACCGCCAAATTTCTTGTTTGGGTGCCATTCGCCAACCGTTTACGGCGGGTTGCGAGAACTCAAAAACGACCAGATTGCCAGCTACTAGTCAAAGGGAATCCCCCTCCAAGCACAGGACATCAGCAAAAATACAACCACCTGGCAGGGAAAGCGCAGTCATTCTGCCTATTTTGAGAGGTGTCGTAACCCGCTATCCGCGGGTTGCCAACTAGCAGCCTGGTCGGCAGACGGTTTGTACTTCCAGAAGGCTAAGCCCGACAGGCTGCTAGCGGATCTTGATCAGCAGCACGAACAGCAGCGGCGTCAAAAAAGCCTGGATCAGGACAAATCTCATCAGCACCTGCGCATTGCTCCAGTGCATGTTCTTACGGCAGTGATCGTGCAGCGGAAAACGCACGGCGTGCAGCGCGCGCACGATCGGATGCTGCCCGGCCGCGGCCTCGGGCGCGGCCCTGCCCGGCGGCGTGACATCGAACCCGACGCGCTTGAGCAGGCGCAGCAGGATCAGCTTCAGCAGGCCGGTGC
>JBAXVM010000166.1:0-6663 GCA_037129105.1 bacterium | reverse complement strand
GGGTCTTGAAGCCGAGTTGCGACGCATAGCAGCCGCGCAGGCAGAAGTTCAGTTCGCCCCGGTGCACCGGGAGGAACCCTTCGCCCTGCTTGCGAGCCTCGGCCCGCACCGCATCAAGCAACCGGTGCAACGTGGAGAAGCGTACCTCGATCTCCGGATGCGCCTTGGCCCAGGCGTAGACGTCGAGGATCTGCCGCCGCGTCGGGCCACCGCCATGGTTGCCAAGCCCGAAGTACACACCCACGTTGCGCAGATCTGACTGGCGCGCCAGCTCCAGCGTGCCGTTCAACTTTCCGTCGATTGAATTGCGGTCGCAACAGTAGCCGCCATCCGGCACGCGATAGGTCAGGACGCGCGATCCGCCCGGCCCCTCCCACCAGAAGGCGGTCTTGGCAAGCGGCTGAATGTTCTGCGCGGGGCGGCTGAAGGAGAACCCCTCCATGCCCGCGGCGGCCAGGATCTCCGGCAGACCGGCGCTATGGCCGAAAGAGTCCGCCGCCCAGGCCACACGCGGACGAATCCCGAACCGGCTGGCAAAGTACGCCTGCCCCAGCGCAAAATGACGCAGAAACGTCTCCGTGGCCGGCATGTTCGTATCCGGCTGAACCCACGTGCCACCCACGACATCCCAGCGCCCCGCTTCGATCATGCGCTGCACGCGGCGGAAAGTGACGGGGTCGTGATCCTCGATATGCCGGTACAGCGCCGCCTCGCCGCGCATAAAGGTCAGGTCCGGGAACTCGTCCATCAGGTCCAGCACGGTCCGGGTGGTGATGATCCCCTCGTTAAGTCCTTCGCGCCAGTCCCAGAGCCAGACCGGATCGAGATGGGCATTGGGTAGTAGGTGAAATGTCATCGTAGTCATGGATGCCTTTCGAGCAAGATACACACTGCCCCTCGGGAGGGCGAGCGTCCTCGCGAGCCGCCAGCCGGAAGAAGTTTTCGGTGAGAGATATCTAATCAGATTTGGACTTCGTGCGACAGCTCAACTTTGACGACGTTTATATTTTGGTATGCCAATTAAAGACAATCTTGATCGGGATCTTTATCGTGATCCTGATACGATCTATGCAGGATCACGATAAGGATGAGACGAAATTACGGGCTGTAAAGTCCGCCTCCCGCCACATCGCGTTCATACGCGCCGCCCGCTCAACCTGCATCATGTTCATCCTGCTACTCCCTCAATGCGTTGACGAAACAAGCTTGTCCCAACGGCCCACGGCACACATCACTCGCAGCAATTCTCTATGGCGCCCTCCTACACGCCCCCGATGCGCTCGCCGCTCCCGGGATCGAAGAAGCGCGCCCGGGACATGCAGACGGCGGGCGTGATGGTTTCGCCGATCTTCAGCGGTCGGTGCGCGTCCATGCGGCAGACCAGCCGAACGTCGCCGATCCGCAGATAGACGTAGGACTCCGACCCCATCTGCTCGATCACCTCCACCCCGGCACGCAGGCGTGGGGCGCCCGCCAAACTCTCCGCGGAAGGCGAACCGATGTCCTCCGGACGCAGCCCCAGCGCCACCGGTCGTTCGCGAAATGCCGCCAGCGCGGCGCACGCTTCAGCCGGCACCGGCAACTGCAGACCGCCAGACCCCTCAAAGCAGAGCGAGTCTCCTTCGCCGCGCACAGTCCCTTCGATGATATTCATGGGCGGCGTACCAATAAAGCCGGCCACAAAGCGATTGACAGGCTGATCGTAGAGCCGCAACGGCGTCGCCACCTGCTGAATGACGCCGTCCTTCATCACGACGATACGCTGCCCCATGGTCATGGCCTCGACCTGGTCGTGCGTGACATAGATCATGGTGACGCCCAGGCGCTGATGGATCTGGCTGATCTCCATGCGCATCTGCACGCGCATCTTGGCATCCAGGTTCGAGAGCGGCTCGTCAAAGAGGAAGACCGCCGGTTTGCGCACAATGGCGCGCCCCAGTGCCACGCGCTGGCGCTGTCCGCCGGAGAGCGCCTTGGGGCGGCGCTCGAGCAGGCTTTCCAGCCCGAGGATCGCGGCGGCTTCGTCCACGCGCGTGGCAATCTCCTTGCGCGGCATGCCACGCAATTTAAGACCAAACGCCATGTTCTCCTGCACCGTCATATGCGGGTAGAGCGCGTAGTTCTGGAAGACCATGGCAATGTCGCGGTCCTTGGGCGGCACATCATTGACCACGCGCTCGCCGATGCGGATCGTGCCGGAGGAGATCTCCTCCAACCCCGCCACCATGCGCAGCACCGTGGACTTGCCGCAGCCGGACGGGCCGACCAGCACAACAAACTCGCCGTCCGCAATCTCGGCGCTGAATTCCCGGACGGCGGTGACCTTGCCGGGGTAGATTTTGCTGACTTTTTCAATGACAACCTTGGCCATATTCACTCCTTCGCGCTCTGTAGCGAGACTCGGACACAACACTTCGGATTCCAGGCTTCTGGTTTCAATGGTCCTGCTGACACCTGAAACCTGACACCAGAATACTCTCGTTTCTATTTCATCGTCGGCAGCACGATCCCCTTCAGGATCACCTTCTGGCAGAGCAGGAACACCAGCAGCACGGGGATCGAATTGATCACAAAGGCCGCCATGACTGTATAAGGGGCGGCGGCAGTTTGCGAGAACTGATACGTCCAGACCGCGATAGTCCAGATGCCCGGATCCTGACAGACCACGATGGCCCATTCCCAGCCGTTATAGGCGGCAAGGAACGAGCCCAGCACGCCCACCGCGAGGATGGGCTTGACCAGCGGCAGCGCGACATGGAAGAAGATTTTTGGCTCCGAGGCGCCATCAATCGTGGCGGCCTCAAATAGTTCCTGCGGCAGCGAGTCAAAGAACCCCTTGAGCATAAAGATGGACATGCCGCTGGCCGCGCCGGGGAGCAAGAGCGCGGCAAACGTATTCAGCAGACCCAGATCACGCAGCAGCAGAAACCCTGGAATCGCCGCCACGGCGGCCGGAAACGCGCTTGTTGCCAGGCAGAAGACGATGATCTTCTCGGTCAGCCGGAGCCGAAACCGGCTGAGCGCATAACCCGCCAGCGGGTTTACCGTCAGATTGATCAGGATCGTCAGGATGACTAGAATGATCGTGTTGGCCACCGCCCGTCCCCGGAGAAACAGATAGTCAAAGACGGCGCGATAGCCGCCGCTGACCTGATCCCAGACCAGCGCCCATTCATGATGATGAAAAGTAACCAGCGCGGCCTCACGAAAGGGGATGCGCAGCTCTTCGATACAGCCCAGGGAGAGTCCGTAGGCCTGGTTCACCTGGGCGAGCGTCTGGTACTTGGCCAGCGCCTGCTGCTGAAAACCGATTTCCGGCAGCGTCGGCCGCAGTTGCCAGGTGGATACCGGAACCTGCGCGCTGACGAAATCCATCCAGATGCCGGCCAAAGGCATGGCCGGGACTTCCCCGGTGAGCTCGACCTCAGACCACGCAGCCACATCACGCCATTGCGGATTGTCCGCACGCATCAGGCGGTTCATGTAGTCGGTCTGGCGGAAGCGCTCCTCGAGGAAGCGCGCAAAGGCGCTGCGCTGCGCCGGCGTCACGGTGAAGGCCACATAGCGCAGCGGCAGGCGTTCCTGCAGAAACTTCTGCCAGGCCTGCTGCAGCTTCGCCGGGGCAGAGGCCGGGACGGGAAAGGGTAGCGCGTGGAGCTGCCGATAGTCCGCCACACCCAGCTCCTTGCCGGCAAACTCCTCCCAGATATAAGCCAGCGCGGCAGGCCGCAAGAACCCGGCCGTGGCCGCAGGATGCGTCAGGAAGCGCGTGTGGTGGCCTTCGCGATATTCCTGGCGGAACGCGAGCAGGTCACGGTAGCGCAGGTCGGCCAGCGGGACATAGGTGCGTTGATCAATCGGCTCGCCGCTCCACTCACTGGCTTCGACCTTGGCAAAGGTGTCGATGGAGATCTCCCAGGCGCGATTGAGCGCATCGAGGGTGCTGTACTGGCGTTTCAGGAAGGACCCCACATAGCGCTGGTCGTAGGCCAGGATGGTCTCGCGCAAGTCGCAGCTTCTGGCGTAGGCGCCGTAGTCGCGGGCCAGCGTCTCATAGTGCTGGAGGGTGGGACGGTCGTTCAGCGTGGCGAGCTCTGCGGCCGCCCAGGCATCACTTTCGCCACGCGTATCGCCAATCTGGGTCCAGCTCTGCCATCCAGCGGGGAGCGACGGAAAGGTGCTGCGCAGCTGGCGAATGGAACCCCGATGACTGGGCGGAAAATAGCCGCAGAGGACCCGCAGGAAGCGATCCGAGCGATTAACCAGGATCCCGGGCACGGGGTTGCGCCGGTCAAAATCGAATGCGTTCGAAGTCGAGCCGGTCAGCATAATGCAGAACGGCACGATCATGGTCAGACCGCCCAGGATCAGGCCGATATAGATCAGGAAAAGGGCGAACCGCCCTTTGCCGGACTTGCGTTCAACGTTGTCAATAATGGGCATGATTTACACTCAGAATACGCGAGTCTTCAGTCATCCCCCTTGGCCTGCCGGAAATCCACCCGCCGCAGCAGGCGCAACTGCAGGACCATGAAGCCAATCAGGATGCCGCCCAAAATCCAGGCATAGGCCGTGGCGATGCTGAAGCGCAGGTTGACGTAGGCTTCCTGCCAGATGGCCATGCCCATGACCATGGTCTCCTTGCCCGGCCCGCCGAAGGTGAGGAGGAAGATGTTCCCCATGGTCTGGAACGTGGCGATAAAGGCGCCCACGAAGTTGATCAGGATCAGCGGCATGATCGTTGGCAGGGTAATGTGCCAGAACTTCCGCCGCATCCCCGCGCCATCCAGACTGGCCGCTTCGTAGAGATCCTCCGGCACACTCTTGAGCGCCGCGAGGTAGATGAGGCTGCCGATCCCCGCGCTCGCCCAGACGCCGGGAAGGATCACGCACGCCATCACGGTCCGCGGGTCGCCCAGCCAGTCCACCGGCACAAATGTCTGCCCGAACAGGCTCCAGACCCACCCCAGGAAGCGATTGATCGTCCCCTGCGAGCCCCCCAGGTACATCTCTTTCCATAGCAGCGTCACCACCAGCGCGCTGGTCATCTGCGGCAGGAAAAAGAGCGTCCGGAAGAACACCTTCAGGCGGGGCGCCTCGGCGAGCATGACAGCCAGCAGAATCGGCGAGAAGAAGGCCAGTGCCAGGTTCCAGAGCACGAAGCGGAACGTGGTCCAGATGTAGTGGTAGAAATTCGGGTCGAGCATGATGCCGATGAAGTTCGTGAGGCCCGTGAACGTGGACTTCCCGACGATCTTGTAATCCTGGAACGCCATGACCATGCCGCGCAACAAGGGGTAATAACTCCAGACCAGAATGGAAGCCAGCGCGGGCGCCAGCAGCAGCCAGGGGAGAAACCCCTTGTAGACCCCCGCCAGACTGGCCTTGCGCCGCAACTGCCCGCGCACGAAGATCACCAGCAATAGCACAAAAGCCGCAACCACGAGCGCCCCGATCAAGCGGGCGCGTGGCCGGTATTGATCCAATTCGCTGGCTGACCGGTCGAACATGATGCCGCTGTTGGCATCGCGCTCAAGCCGCCGCAGCGCGGCCGCATAATCGAACTCACGGCCCGCGGGGCGCAAAACCAGATCAATGACCTCGCGTTGGTAGAAATCCCGGAACTGGACCCATTTGCCCATGAACGGCTCAACTACTTCCAGGATCTCGCCGCGGTCAATCTGATCCCAGGTGGCGAGGTATTCCGGCGAGGCCTCTTTGAGATAGTCGTCAAAGCCCAGACGCTTGAGCTCGCGCGGGTTGAGGAACTTGGCCTGGCCGGCAGCGACCTTGCGGCGAATGTTCTCGTCGTTCCCCTCCGGACTGCACACCAGGGTCATTACTTTCCAAACCGTGTCCCGGTACGCCTGACGCGCGGCAGCGCTGTTCCCGCCACGGTGGAGGACGTCCTTGCCCATCATAAAGAAATAGTTCGATGCTTGCAGCACAGGACGCTGCTTGGCGGTCATGCCAGGAAAAGGCATCATCCCCATGTCTTCGGGTTGGATGCCGAGGCTTTCAAATTCCGTCATGTCCCCGGACCAGAGCGGGAACATCCCCACATCACGCCCCATGCGCCGAATGGTTTCCAGCATGTCGTTATAGGGGGTGACGCCAATGGAGCCTTCGATGACTGCGTCCTTGGCGACGGGCAGCGTTTCGCCGTTCACCTCGATCTTTCCCGCGGCGATGTCGGTGGTCGCGAGTTCCACCGGTTCCCCGGTGCTCGGGTGGCGCATCCACGGCTGCCAGCGCAGCCGGTGATAGAGCGCCATGGCCGCGGTACACTCTTTGCTGGCCACATTGGCACGCCAGGCGGGGCACACGTTGGACAGATCCTCGCCCGTCTCCGGCACGAGGAAGCGCGTTTCCTGCTCGTTAAACGTATGGACCTTGCCCGTGGTCGGGCTGATCCGGTCCTGCACGACGATGCTCGACTCGGTGGTGGCAATCCAGGGTGCAAAGGACCAGCTGGCACACGTCAGTTGGAAGGCAAAGGTCTTCTTCTGCGGGTCGTAGAGCTTCCGCGCCCAATAGACCAGTTCGTCATAGCTGCGCGGCGGCTTGGCAGGATCCAGTCCGGCTGCGCGCAACACGCGGTAGCTATAGAGGATGCCGACATAGGTGCCGCCACCTCCGGGCAGAGAATAGGGAATGCCGTCT
>JBAXVM010000165.1:0-6700 GCA_037129105.1 bacterium | reverse complement strand
TAGTCCGAGAAGTGCCGTGCGGCCTCAGTAACCGTCAGAGCGATTGCAGCCATAACCCCTCCATAATATGAAAATCAGATAATAAGACTTTTGCATCCAGCAGGTCAAGTGTCAACCGGCAATCCGCGACCATCCGTAGTACTTTATCTTTCCTCTTCATCTTTATACTTTGTCTGTTTCGGTGGACGACTACGGCGACGATGACGGTGGACGATTGTGCTGGGCAAGCCATCGTTCGTGCCCTGCGACCCAACCGTAGCCCCGGCCCGCCCCGGGCCGAGGGCAAAGGGACATCTTTATCTTCAGTCTTAATCTCAGGTCTTACTCTCGGGTCTTACTCTCTCCAGCGGCAAGACAAAGACCGAAGATTAAGACCCGAGATTAAGACCGGAGACAAAGACCTAGGCACATGACCGCGCTGCCGAAAAGCGCGCGCCGCCACGGACTTGGAAGAGACGAAGTAGAAAGATGAAGAGGAAAGACGAAGTAAGGCTTGCGCGCCATACTTTGTCTTTACTCTTCACCTTTCTACTTTGTCTTTCGACTTGCGACGATGACGGTGGACGATTGTGCTGGGCAAGCCATCGTTCGTGCCCTGCGACCCAACCGTAGCCCCGGCCCGCCCCGGGCCGAGGGCAAAGGGACATCTTTATCTTCAGTCTTAATCTCAGGTCTTAATCTGTCCAGCGGCAAGACAAAGACCGAAGATTAAGATCCGGATTGCGGGTACTCCTCTGCGACTTCCCGCCTACGAATACAGCGGTCCCGCAGGTCCCGCTGTACTTACCGCATCATGATCAGGGAGCCTTGCGCTCCCTACTTTGTCTTTCGACTTGCCTCGCTCTGTTTCCGCAGAAGTGAGCGACAACTTTAGCCTTCAGCCTTTAGCCTTTAGCCTTACCCACACTACAAACGGCGCCGGGATGGCCAACAAAGTACAACGGGACCTGCGGGACCGTTGGGGTGGAGAAGCGAGAGCTATTCGCCACAAGAAACTGAGGCTGCTGGCCCGGCGTCGCGCTCCGGTGTGGCGCGAACCACGTACACCTTGTCGTGCAGGCGCACTTTGCGGTCCACGCTGACCGCCACATGGGTGCCCTGCCGGGCCGCAGGAACGCTCTGATGCTCAACCTGAATCGCATTGACCTGAACGCGCAGAAGGCCGGTGGTCGGCCCCAGGATCAGCAACTCGTCGCCCACCGCAAACGGCTGGCCCTGGACGTTGATCTCGGCGGCGCTGACCTGGCGGTAGTAGTTGACCACCGGGCCGACAAACTCCTTGCGCTGCGTGGCGCGGCTGTCTGGCTCCTGACACAAATCGCCGGTCGGCCGGCCGAAGAAGTAACCGGCCGAAAAGCCCCGGTTGTAGACCGATTTCAGGTTCTCGAGCAACTCCGCCTGCAGCACCGGCCAGGCGTCGGTGCGACCGTGCGCGGCCAAATGATCCAGCGCGCGGCGGTAGGCCCGCACCACCACATCGACATACTCCGGGCTGCGGTTGCGCCCCTCAATCTTCAGACTGGCAATACCGGTCTGCAGCAGACGATCCAGGAAGGGGATGGTGCAGAGGTCGCGCGGACTCAGGACGTAATCTTCGCCCAGCTCGTATTCCAGCTCCCCCTCCACGTCCACAATCCGGTATTTGCGGCGACAGGGCTGCAGGCAGTCGCCGCGATTGCCGGAACGCCCGTAGTGGTAGTCGGAGAGAAAGCAGCGGCCGCTGATGGAGACACACATGGCGCCATGGGCAAAGACTTCGATTTCCAGCGCTGCAGCCGCCGCGCCCAATTCCTGTTGCAGCGTTCGGTGTATGGCGGCGATCTGTTCCAGGGAGCATTCGCGGGCCAGCACAAAGCGGCGGATGCCGAAGGTGCGGTAGTAGTAGAGCAGCGTGGCGGAGTTGCTGATGGAGGCCTGGGTGGAGAGATGGCAGGGGAGACCGGCACGTTGACAGGCCAGCAGAATGGCGGGGTCCCAGGCGATGACTGCGTCGACTTGGGCATCCACAGCCTGCCGCACGACCTCCTCGACCGCGGGGAGTTCCGGCTCGTAGACAATGGTGTTGAGCGTGAGGTAAGCCGCAACGCCACGAGCATGGCAGCGGGCCACCACCCTGGCCATGTCCGGACGGCGGAAGTTCTCGGCCGCCACCCGCATGTTGAAGCAATCCACGCCGAAATAGACGGCATCACAGCCGGCAGCCAGGGCGGCTTGCAGCGCGGCGGCGCTGCCCGCCGGGGCCAGGAGTTCGGGGGTGGTGGTTAACCGTTGCGGAATGTTATGCATCTTTTTCTGAATGAATCTGCTCCACCCCCGGGCTGAAGCCTTCCTCAATCAACGCCATAAAGCCAAGCAGTCCGCCCCAATGGTAGAGGGCATCACTGCTGGTGGTCTTGTCGCAACCCTCGCCGGTATCGGCGTTGTAGTTCTCGTGGACGTGGCCCTTCTCCTGCCACTCCTTCAGGATGAGCGCCTTGGACTTCTCCACGAGGTCGCGCCGGGCTTGGTCCAGCGGATAGTTCCGCATGCCAAGGTAGACCAGGAAGTTCATGGGCGCCCAGATCCGGCCGCGCCAGTACATTTGATCAACATAGGCCGGATCGTCGCGACTGATGGAGGGCATGATCCAGTCGCCCCAGAACTTCTTCAGATTGTAGAAATGCTCCGTGATCATGCGCTGCGCCTGCTCCGGCGTGGCAGCCCGGGCCAGCAAGGCGTAGAAGTTGGTCGGCGAAACACGCGGACTCAGTTCACCGGTATCGGTGCGCTTGTTCAGGAACATCCCTGCGGCGTCATCCCACAGCTGTCGCAGGTTCTTCCGGTACGCCTCCGCCCGCTCCCGCAGTTCATTCTCCTCCACGGTCCGGCCGAGGATCGCGGCGCAATCAGCCAGGCAGTCACAGTCCGCCACATAGAGCGAGGTCAGCCCCACATCGGCCAGGGCCATTTGATGCCTTTCAGTGTCGAATGGCACCGCGTCGTACATGGGCGAGTTGTCGAGGCCCGACTCCAGCACCGAAGCGAACAGGATGTTGGAAAAGGCATTCGAATGCCCCGGGATCGTCGGCTCGCACGGCGTGGAACCCCAGCAGAGCAGGCCGCCCGTGTCACGATGCGCGGGCCACCAGCGGTTCCACCGGAGCAGGGCCGGAAAGACCTGCTCCACCAGCCACTGGTCGCCAAACTTCCGGTAGAGCATCTTCAGCGTGATCGATCCAACCGGCGGCTGCGAGCGGTCATTCGACTTGAAGCCGCAGCCGCGCGAGTCGTTCGGCACGAAGCCGGCCGGGGAGGTCTCGCCGGTGATCTCAATGAAATTGGAGTAGGCCAGCTCGCGGCTATCGAGCCCGGCCATGGCGGCCGCAAAGTACGTGTCCCAGCAAAACAGCATGTAGCCGCCGCCCAGGACATTCCAGTTCCGGCTGACGGTCGAGACGACGCGATCCTTCTGCGGCTCATAGATCGTATCCCACGCCAGCGAAGCCTGCAGCGGCTCAAATACCGCGCCCAGCGCGCCGAAACGCTGCTTCCCCTGCTGCAGGGCTTCCAGACGCCGCGCCACGATCGCGCGGATCTCATCGCCAGTCCGCGCGCGCCCCGTGGAGACCAGCACCGGTTTGTCCAACGGAATCGCCAGATAGGGAGTTTGCGTCTGGATGTTGTACTCCTCGACCGGATCGTTGACACTGACAACCTGGATTGTGCGCGAAGGGGTTTCGCACTGCAGCGTGTTCCCCACGCGCCGCAAGCATCCCGGCCGGTTCCAGAGCATGCCGGATTCGAGCACCAGCAGCGGTGCCGGAGTGTGCGTGGACTCCGGCGTAACCAGCAGCACCCAATCGCCATCCTCAACGGCCGTTTGCACACGCACCTTGACTCCACGCCATTCCAGGTGGACTTCCGTGTACGATCCGTCCGTCGCATGCGGACCCGGGCGCACTTGCTCCTCGTCCTTGCCGCCCTTCCCGAATAGCGCCTCCTTCAAATAACAGCCGTCAATCGGATGGCGGATGCCGAGATTGATGGCAAACGCTTCCGGCAGCAACACGTGCGAAAGCACGCTGCGTGTATTCCACGTGTTCCAACCGCGCGCGAGAGTCGTTTTCAAGGTTGTATATTGATTACTCATCGGATAGATCCCCCTAAACAATCCTAGCCGCGCGGCAGCAACCGCTCTGTGATCGTCGGCCGGCTACCCATCTCTCCATCTGCGTCCATCTGCGCCATCCGCGGACAATACCAAGGCGGGCCGACTTGTGCCAGACTCGCCTTCGCGTTGCTGTAATGGGTCAGTTATATGATGGCGGCGGGCGGCGGGTCCGGCGGCCCCGCCCTACCTGGGCGCGTCGAAAGCACGGTAGGGCGCGGCCGCCGGACGCGCCGCGAGTGATACCAGCGCTACGCGGTTTCCCGCCGCCATCACATAAGGCCTCAAAAGACGTATCAAGGTCTTTTCTGTAATTGCTGCCGATTCCGCTCCTGTCACGCCCATCTTCGGCGCGGAATTCGTCAGAAATCCGTCTTCCCGCGCACCACCAGCCCACACTCGCGTTCCGTCACTTCGATCCACATGGGTCGCTCGTTGGGGCTATTGTTCGGGCGATGCAAGGTCATCCAGAGCCTCCCGCCAAAATCACGAAACAGCATACCGTGTCCGCCGTCCTGCGCGTAGAGCGCCTCCGCGGACTGCCGCCACGGCCCCAAGATGCTGCCGTCGCTGACCGCGTAGCCCATGGCATAGGCGCCATTCGTGCCGGTCGTGGACCAGAGCATCAGCAACTTACCACCCGGAAGCCGGTGGAGGAAAGGGCCGTCGGTGATCTGATTATTATTACGCCCCTGCGACTCAAACGGACGCGACCAGGCGGCTTCGGATGCACGAAACAGCAACACCGGCTGGCCGATGGCGCATCGCAGATCGTCGCTCAGCGGTATCGCACACATCTCGCCATCCACGGCCTGTACCCATTCGTGGCAGAAAACCATCCAGGGCTTGCCGGCAGGATCAACATAGAGCGTTCCATCCAGACACTCCCAGTCGCGCGGGGTCACCGGACCGTCGCTGTGCAACCGATAGGGCCCTTCCGGCTTGTCAGCGATCAGAATCTGCGTGCCGCGCTGGTGCTGGTCTCGGGCGAATGTCGCGAACAGGTAATAGCGCCCCTGCCAGGCATGGCATTCCGGCGCCCAGAACTGGGTGTTCGACCAGAAATCGGCGGGCGGACGGAAAGCCGGGATGGGCCCGCGCCAGTTCTCGAGATCGCGGCTTTCATAGCAGTCAAAGCCCGTGCCCGGCCCGGACCAGATGTTCTTGTCCGTAGTACCGAACAGCAGGTACCGCCCCTCCTTGGGTAGAGGCAGCACAAACGGATCACGCATTTGGATATCGGTAAGTTTCATGAGCACTCCTGTTGTCAACGACGTCCGGCCATCTCGCAGCAGTTTCATTATAGCGACACGAATGCCCTTACGGGCACACTACGAACGGCTTTTTGCCGTTTCTAGGCCGTTTGTAGTGACGCCGTAAGGCGTTGTGGTGCCATAATGAGAACTGCTGGCCATTTCAAACCCCGGATTGGCCTTAACGATTTCCGGCCATCGATTCGCATCGCCAAGGAACCGTGCAGCCAGACGATAAAGCGTATCACCCTTCTGCACAACATAAGTGACGCCTTGTCGAGCAGGAACAGGTCTTGGCTCAACAGGCATCGCTCCTGATGTTATGGTGTCAATAAATACCGTTTCCTGTCGTGGTTCGACAGGCATCGCACCACCTTTCATCGGCGTTCGGCATCCAGCAGCCACCACCCCCAATCCTGCCGCCACAATACCCAGCATCGCCTTGCGCTGCATTCGGCAGGAGGTATCAGAGCGATCCAAGCGCTAAGTCCGACAGGCTGCTAGGCCCGGGTAGCGCGGGCTCGCCCCGAGCCCAGCGCACGCAAGGCGCGTACAAACCCGGGACCGCACTCCGCCCTCGGCCCGGGGCGGGCCGGGGCTACTGACCACCGACAACCGGTATTTCCACAACCGACACGGACCGACGCGGGAAGGTGACGCGCACCTTGCTGCCGGCAACCGCGACCGGCTGGCTGCGCTCGGTCATCCAGCCTTTCCGCACGGCCACTTGATCCGCCGGCGTCCCCTCGAGCATGTGCTGCACGCCCTTGCCATCCGCCGGCGCCAAGGCAGCGAGGTCCAGCTCCGCCTCCAGATCAGCATCAAAAGCGCGGTTGATGACATGAACGAAGACAGCCTTGTCGCTACGCGTGGCCACCACGTCCAGCAGGGCCACCTTCGGTCGGGCAGATGGCCAACTGATCTGATAGGGCTGGGCCACGACGGGCACATTGGTGGCCTGAATGGCCAGCAGGCGGTCGCCATGATGGTGGTTATAGAAGGTCGTGGCCGCGCCCTGCCCATTGTAGTGCGTGGGCATCTTGCCGGTCGGGTCCACGCGGATCGCGGCAATCCCCCATTGATGCCCCACGAGCATGGACTGATTCGCGATATAAATCGCGTCCGCATGCCGCAGCAACCCGTTCAGGAAACCGGCGCACCCGATGGCGGCCGCGTGACGCCACTCCGGAAATGAGTTCGTTACGCTACCCTTGACACCAAACCCGTTCCAGTTCCACTCGGTCGAAGCGATCTCATAGCCGTACGTCTGCAACCCGCTGCCAAACCCCTGACAGTTCCC
>JBAXVM010000164.1:0-6713 GCA_037129105.1 bacterium | reverse complement strand
ACGCTGAAGGTGGAGATCAAGTGAGGGCGTAAAGCGTGTGGGGTGGCGAGTGTCGTACAGGACCAAGATCGACTGCCGTCGACAGCAATCGGTAGCAATCGGTAGCAATCGATCAAAAAAAGAACAACGAATGAGCAATAAGCAAAGTGCACACAGACGGGCGCGGATCGGTTCCACGCTGGGCGCAGTGGCCATGATGGCGGCCGGATTGACGGGAAGCGCGGCGGTTTGGGCTACGGAACCGGCAGCCACGACCGTTACGAATGCGGACGCCAGCGTGGTGCTGGATGACAACAGTCTCTGGCGGCACTTCGTGGTATCGCGCTGCGCCTTGGTGCGCACGGCCGATGGCAAACTGGAGCCGTGGGACCTCACGCCGTTGGACAGGCCGTCCGCGGCCGGGGTGGGAGGATTGTGGGCCAAGACAGCACCGAAGCCCGCGGCTTCGACGGCATCTTCCCCTCTCCCGCCAACCAATTGGGCCGGCGTCAGCCTGGACGACGGGACGTGGCCGCGTGTCCGACTGCCTCTGCCGATCGTGGCTGGGGAGCCTATGCCACGTCCACAAACGCGGCTTGGCGCCACGGCGGCCCTGCTGGTGCGCGGTAAATTCGAGGTCAAGGATCCGGCGCAGGTGAAGTCCTGTCGCCTCTCGCTGGACTACTGGGGCGGGGTGGTGGTCTATGTCAACGGCAAGGAAGCGGTCCGCCGCGACGTGCCCGGCGAAAAGCCGGATCTCCTGGCCCTGGCCGCGGATTACCCGGAAGCCGCGTTCACGACACCGAAGGGCGATTTTGCGGATCGCCCGCCTGCGCGCGAGCGCCGCTTGCGGGACTTCGAGATTCCGGCCGGGTTGCTGCGACGGGGGGTGAACGTGCTGGCCATCGAGACTCATACCGCGCCGATTACGGCGGCCTGTGTCAAGTGCGCGAAGAAAGAGGACTCGACTCTCGCGTGGGCGCCTATTGGACTTTTGCACGCGCGCCTGTCTGTAACGCCTGTCGGCGTGGCCGCGGCCAACCTGGTGCGTCCGCGTGGCATCCGGGTCTGGAACTGCGCGGCGTACGACACGCTCAGCGTGTTCGATTTCGGCGATCCTTGCGAGCCGTTGCGTCCGGTCACCATCCAGGCCGCGCGCAACAGCGTGTTTTCGGGACGGCTGATGGTGAGTTCGGCGCAGGCAATCAAAGGGTTGAAGGTGAAGGTGTCGGACCTTAAGACGACCGCGGGCGGCGTGACACTGCCCTCCTCCGCCATTCAGGTCCGCTATGCTGTGGCGGTCGTGCCTGGCGAGTTGCCGCCGCCAGACGAGCGCGGTGACGATCTCTCGGGAGGGCAATCCCATCTTCCGCCCCACCGCTTCGATGGCTTGTTGGATGTTATTCCGGCGGAGATCCCCGTGAGCCAGGCGCCGGCACCGAAAGATAGTTACGATGGAAAGCCTGTGGAGCGGAAGGCTCTGGTTGCAGGCGCGGTGGCGCCGTTGTGGTTTACGGTGCGGGTCCCGCGGGAAGCCCAAGCCGGGGTGTATCAGGGGCAGATTGCCATCGAGGCCGAGGGACTACCGCTCACCAACGTGCCGTTGCGCGTGAACATCTGCGACTGGGCCATGACGGATACGAAGGATTTCCGCATGCGCAACATGGCCTATCACGATGATGGGGCCGTAGCGGCGCACTACAAAGTACCGCTCGGGTCAGACAAGCACCTGGCGATGGTAGGTCAATCGCACGCACTAATGGGCGAAGCCGGATCGCGCCATTTCTACGTGAGGCTGGAAAACTTCGTCCGCTGGATCAAGCAACCCGACGGCAGTTTCAAGCACGACTTCACCCTCTTCGATAAGTACCTGAACATGATCGCCAAGTCCGTTGGCAAGCCGCAGCCTTTGCGCTTGCAGGCTTGGGGGGACCGAGAGTGCGCAAAGGCCGGCCCTTTCGGGAATTCCATGGCTATGGTTTCGGTTCTCGATCCGGCCACAGGGAAGACCGAGCCGTTCAAGTCGCCGAATTCGATTACCGACGAAGCGGCGGCGCTGGCCTTCTGGAAACCGGCTTTCGACGGGGCTTTCCAGCGCATCAAGGCGCGCGGCTGGCTGGACGCGACGGCCTTTGGTTTTACCTCCGACCGCGATGGACCGGACGATTTCCTGGCCGAGCTCACGAAGCAACTCTGGCCGGAAGGCGTCTGGGTGTTGGTCAGCCATGATGTCACCGCCGCTTGGAAGGATAACAGTAATCCCTGGGTCAGACTGCGCTACGCCTGCGGGATTTATGACTTCGGCTACCCGTCTGTCCGCGGGTACCGCGCCTTGTTGCGAGACCGTCCCGTGTTCTTCTGCAACGAATACCGCGGCAACTGGCGCAACTTCTCGCCCCTGACACTGCAGCGCAGGGTTGGAGAAGATATCATCATGTCGGGTCGTGACGGTGTCAGCGATTTTGGCGCCGACTTGTTTATGTACCGGGATGCAAACGGGAACCTCCAGAAACCTGGCGGCCCCGCTTGGCCATCCGGTCCTGGGCGGACCCAGCATGCCATGCTCTATCCCGGCCCGGCCGGACCGGTGGCGAGCGAGCGTTACGAGATGTTCCGCGAGGGGGTGGAGCTTGCGGAGACGCTCCTCTTCATCGAGCAGGCCATCCAGGAGAAGAAGCTCAGCCCGGAACTCCAGAAGAAAGCCGAGCAGGCGCTGGAAGCGCGCAGCCAGGCCTTCATCATGGACTGGTTCACGATCCGCGACATGCCCGGTGCCGAAGAGGACGCCAAGTTGCTGAGCCTGGCCGGCGAGGTGGCGCGGGAAGTGGGGAGGAAGAAGTAAACGTGAGAATCATCGCCGTCACGGATTTGCATTTTATTTCTGATCGGGATCCTGCCCGGGAAATGGCGCAGGCCAGACGAATGTACGCCATGGAGCGGCAGAGCTTCCGCGAGTTGGCTGACAAGATCAATGCGTCTTCTCCGGATCTGATCGTGATCCTTGGCGACATGGTGGACTGGCACAGCCCGGAGAATGTGGACTATGCCCTGGAGATGCTGGCCGAACTGAAGGCGCCCTGGCACGCCGTTCCGGGCAATCACGAGTTCAGCCAGATCGAACAAGCCGATGAAGGCTGGCGCTTCGTGGACGACTATCAGGCGCTATACTCGCCGCCTGCCATAGACTGGCGCTCTGTGCCAGACCATGCCTACGCCAAAACTCATGCCGTCTGGTCCGCGCACGGCGTCGCCTTTCACAACCGCACCATTACGTGTGGCGGGGTGTCGCTCTGGCTGATGGACAGCGCGCTCAGCGAAGTGCCCCCGGGTACCGGGGAGTGGCTCGATGGCGCCGGGCGACAGGACGGGACGAACCTGTTATTCACGCATGTGCCACCGGACACACAGGAGAACCGGACGGCCATTCTCACCCGGGAACCGTACCGCGACATGAACAAATATGTGCAGAGCAAAGCGCCCGGACTTTATGCGGGACACATTCAGCATCGCTTCTCGCACGTCTTCACGGGACACTTGCATGTTCCATACGTGGTTCCACACGACCGGATGACCTGCCATATACTGGGGCAGCATGGTACCACCCTCATTGATGTCGGCGCGAAAGGCGCTACCGTGAATGCGCTTGCGACATGAAACCGGCGCTTGCAGGGGTTTTGCAAGCGCCTCGAATGTTTAAACCAAACAAAAGGTGTGAGTCATGCGTAGAACTCGTTGCTTCGTTACCATCGCTGCGGCCGTTTTGCTGGCCGTGTCAGGCGCACGCGCCATGATCAACCCCGGGTTCACGCCGGTTCACCTCGTGAAGCGGGCGAGCGTGATTCTGTGGGTGGACATCAAGGCCGGCGAGGCGAAAGATCCGTACACCGCCACGATCCGCGAGACGCTCAAGGGCAAGGCGGCCGAGAAGACGTTCCGTCTGGATATATCCAAGGCGGGCGAGGATGAGGCCGCCACCGCTCTGCGCGAGCAGTTCGCCGCCGGCAAGCCGGCCCTATTCTTCGTGGGCGAGTTCGAAGACACGAAAGAGCTGGGCGGGGGCAATACGAGCCGGCGCGCCTTCCTGCTTCTGGACGGCGTCTGGTCGGTGTTCGGCGGAGGGGAGCAAGGCCTCTGGAAGCTGAACAACATCAATGACCGCATGCTGATGACTGTCTGGCATGGCGGCACGGACATGCTGCGCCGGGCTGTGGATTACATTCTGACCGACGATGACCCCAAAGTGCCGGTTGCTGAAGGTTTCTCCTTCAGTAAGGGGCCGCTGAAACTGGCGGCGCTCAGCGGTGCGATCCGGGCTGTCCGGACCGTGGACCTGTCCGGGGATGGCAAGCTGGCGCTGTTTGTCGCGTGTGAGTCGGGGGATCGTTTGTTTGCCGGTGCCAAGGACAGGACCTTTGCGGACCTCACCGGGGCTCGCGGGTTGCAGTCGAAATCACTGGCCTTCGCCTGGGGCGACTTCGCGGGCCAGGGGCGCTTGGACCTGATCTCCTTTGACGGAAAGGTCGTCACCCTGAACGCTCAGCAGACCGACGGCAAGTTTCTGGCCAAGCCGTTGGACCTCGGCAGCGCGGTGTCCACGGGTTGCGTCGCCCTTACGGCGCTCGAGGTCGGAACCAAAGGGCGCTCCGGCCTGCTGGTAAGCGGCGACTCCTGGCCCGTGCTCGTCGCGCTGGACGAGGCCGGCAAGGCGACCGCCACCACCCTGGCCGCGCCGGGCGTTGCGCTGGCCAAGCTTGGCAAGCCCGGCGCTTGTCTGGTGGCCGATTTCGACGGCGATGGCTTGGCCGATGTGCTCCTGCCGGCGGAGAAAGGCAGCGTGTTGTTCCGCGCCACGGCGCCGGGCAAATTCGCGCCGGGTGTGGCTTGTGCGGTGCAACTCGGCAAGAGTCCGTCCGCCGCGTGCCCGGGTGATTTCGATGCCGATGGCCGATTGGACGTCTTCTGTGCCAACCGGTCAGGCAGCTATCTCTGGGAGAACGCGGGGGGCGGCACGTTCATCGAGGCGTTTGAACAGACCGGGGAACTCAGCTATGGCGCCTCGCGCCGGGGCATTGACTGCATGGCAGGCGACTTCAACAACGACGGTCGCCAGGATATCGTGATCGGGTACAGCGCCGCAGAGCCGAGAATATTCTTCAATCGTGGCTTCCGCAGTTTCGGCAATGCCGCCAGCATCAACATGGGCTGGAAAGAACTGCTACCCGCGTCGATGCAGGGGCAGACGTCGATTTGCATCGGCGATCTGGACGGCGACGGCGCGCAGGATCTGGCGTTGGCGACGGGTACGGGGGAGATCTGGGTGGCGTTCCGGGAGAACAGCAATGCTGATCGCGCGGCGATGATGGCGGCGGCGGTGCTGCCGGTCAGCGGCGCGTGCAAGGGTCCGGTTGGCGTCACCGGCTGGATCGACAAACGCTGCCTGGGCGCGTGGAACGTCCTGCCCGGCGTCAGCCAAGCCTGCTTTGGCCGCACCGAGGCGGGTCCCATAACGCTCAAGTGGCGCCTGCCCGGCGGCCAGGAGCAGTCGAAGGAAGTTGTGCTCGAGAAGGGCGGGACGCTGAAGGTGGAGATCAGGTGAGGGCGTAAAGCGTGTCGGGTGGCGAGTGTCGCACAGGACCAAATCGACAGCCGTCGACAGCAATCGGCATCAATCGATCAGAATAAGAGCAACGGATGAACAAGAAGCAAAGCCAACACGGACTGGCGCGGGGGATGGGGAAGAAGTGAGCTAGGGTTAGGACCCATGACGAGCAAAGAGCGAATGCTGAGAGTTTTGTCCGGCGAACGGGGTACAAACCCGCCGGCGGTGTTCCATACTTGGGGCGACTACAAGGGGCACACCGGATGCCATCCGCGCCGAGGTGCGCCGCCAGCGCCGGGCGCCGCCGAGGGGACGTTCGTGATCGCCAACGGCACCCCGCTCGTGCTCGGCACAACGGCGGCGAACTTGGATGCGTATATGGAGAAGGCACGAAGTTGAGGAGGCGTGGGTGCAAGTCAACGGGGTTGGGTCTTGCGAAAGCTTTTTGAAAGGTGGCCCGTGCGCCACTCGGCCCTGAGCTCGTGGCCGAGTGGCGCACGGGCCACCGGAAACTCGTCCGGACGGGACAGGAGTTGCTGGAAACCGACTTGGCAATAACGATGGCGGATGTGCAGCAGGCCACCGTATTCAGGTACCGCAAGCATGCCGACTGAGGAAGTAGGAAGTTTTCAGAAGTCAGTATTCAGCTCGTTGTCTTAATCGTTGTCGCTATCTTTGTCGTGATCTTTGTCGACAACGATTGGGACAACGATTATGACAACGATGGGAGCCGTTTGACGACTACGGCTTACGGGGAGAGACCTCACAATCGTCCACCGTAGTCGTCGCCGTAGTCGTTCACCGAAAGGGATTGGAAGAAGGAGAGAAAGGAACATGAAAATGACACGCTTTGATATTGCCCCTTTTGCCCTGCCCCACGCGCCGGCAGGGGAGTTGAAGTTCGAGGAATCGCGGGACATCGAGACCGTCGAAGTGGATTTCACCGGACCGGCACCCAAGACATCCGGCTTGCAGTACATGCGCAAGACCTGGCCGCAGTCGCGCGTTGAACGCACGCTCTACCTGGACACCGACCGCCCGATCAATGTCGGTTGGCAGCGCATGGATGACCTCTTTACCCCGGCCTGGGTGGACGCGGCGACGAACGTCACCCGGGTCAACGCGCACACGCTGC
>JBAXVM010000163.1:0-6723 GCA_037129105.1 bacterium | reverse complement strand
TGTTGTTGTGTACTGTGAGCAAGAGAGGCAGTAGACGGCCTGCAGCGCACTCGCCTTACCAGTCCGCCTTCGACATTTGTCATTGCTTCTCCTTCGCGGCGAAGGTTATGGCCGCGTCGCCTTTCGGGTGACAATGCTTGTGCACGAGCGCGCCGTTCTCCATGATTGTACGACCGCCCAATGCATGTCCTTCCACGTGATGGACCTCTGCTTCGCTCCACTTCACCTCAGCGCCGCACACAGCGCATTTCTTCTCTTTGGCGTAATAGAGGATCTCGCGCTCGAGTGGTCCAAACGCCCTTTGGGCATCCTTCATTGTCGGGTTCATGTTGGCGAACATCTCCTTTGCAAAGAAACCGTGCCGCAGTCTGATCGATTCTGCGGTATCACTGTTTGACCGCGCGAGGAGTCCGTAGCGAAGCCAATACGGGAGAGGGCTTCCTCCGTGTCTGGATTTGGTTGCGGTGGCCAGTTTTGCACGAAATTGATCAAAGGATGCTGCGAATGCTGTCTCCCATGACCTGGTGTAATCATCCCAGAGTGAATCGACCAGCAAAATGAGGTGCATGGCCTCGTGGCCGGCAATCTTCTTGCGTTTCTGATCCCGCAGCAAATCCGTGATCTTGGTCAGGATGTCGACAAACCGTTTGGCGTCAGGGCTTGAGGCGTCGAATCCCAGGTGTTGATAATAGAAGTCGTCGATCTGCGCAGCCCGGATGTCGCAGAAACGTTCTCCGTCGCTCTCCCTGCGTGTGAAGTAGAGCATGGCAATCTGGGCCGCAAGTTGACGTACCTTCCCCCGATCCGTAGAAGTGGGTTGTATGAGTTTGGTGAAGAACTCGCGGCCGGGATATCGCGCAATACCGGGTTTGCCGGCCATCTTCAGGATGAAGTCGGTAAACTGGCCGGGCCAAGCATCACGCTTTTCCTGCGAAGTGAGCGGCATACCGGCCTGAAGGCGAACGAACAGATCACGGGCCTCGTTCTCGTTCTGCGTCTCAATCTTTACCACTGTCAGAGGGGTATCGAGAAAGGCCTTCTGTAGTTCGGATGTTAGGGTGTCAAATGTGCATCGGCCCCACGCACAGGGCGCACGGCTAACGAAATCAGGAAACCGGGCGACCGTGGCATCAGCCGCCGGATCAAACAGTTTAAACTCCCCTTTGTGAAACTGTTCGAGGGCATCCAATCTCTGTTGACCGTCGATTACCTGGAAGGCGTCGTTGTGGTACTCCCCGACAACGGTCCTAATGTGGTGGAGGTAGAAAAGAGGGATTGGATAGCCGCGAAGAACCGAGTCAATAAGGCGCTTCTGTTTGGGCTGATCCCACACCGGACCCCTTTGATACTCTGGGTTGATGTTCAGCATGTTCATGCTGCGCATTTTGAGCAGGTCTTCCACGCGCATCGATTCCGGCTTTGCCTTCATGGCAATCGCCTCCTAACAGTCATTCTCGGTTTAATGGCTACTACGCGTCGCGATCCTGGCGCAGGAAGATGGTGCAGGATGTCATGGGGGGGGACACCAAGAACAGTGCGGATGGATTCGCACAGGTCTTTGGCGGAGAGGGTCGTTTCGGCGTGGCCGGCGGTTTATCAACGGCGGACTGGAGTTGCTTCCGGGCAAAATCGAACTGGCGACGGCGGCTGGAGCGTTCGCTGATCTGTTCGCCAGCATGAACACACATGACCAGCAGGGGGCGGTTGGTGTCGGCATCCGGGAGAGACTGGACATAGCCGACAATGGCGGCCTTGGAGAAGTCGCCAGCATCCTGGATTTCATGCGGGGCGGCGGTAAAGCGGTCGAACTTCTCCCGGCGCCATTCGCCGAAGGTCTCGGCGGAAAACTGGTTAATCAGATCCTCAAGCATGAGGCGGATCCTGAGAAGCGGGACGGATGGCGTTGCGTGCGTAATTGGGACAGGTTACACCTTCAACGGTTGGGTCGCAAGGCGACAGGCGGGCGCGACAGCAATTCGCATTATGGCTTTCGGCGGGTCCGGCGGCCCCGCCCTACCTGCCAAATCCGTGTGTTTTTGGTAGGGCGGGGCCGCCGGACCCGCCGCGATTACGCCATAATGCGAATTGCTGCGGGCGCGATGGGGCGGACGCATCCCGGATGCATTGACCTCCATCAGGCTGCGTGCGGTGCGCGAACTTCAACATTCGAAGTTCCGAGTTCGATATTCTGCGGTTCACTCACCCTTCGTTATCAGCCGCCGTAATTTCTCCATGTACACGAAGAAGACCGGCGTCACATAGAGCGTCAGGGTCTGGGAGACGAGCAGACCGCCGACCACGGCCAGACCGAGCGGGCGGCGCGATTCGCCGCCGGCGCCGTATCCCAGCGCAATCGGCAGACCGGCCATAAGCGCCGCGGCCGTCGTCATCATGATCGGACGGAAGCGGATCAGGCAGGCCTGATGGATGGCCGTTGTCGCGTCCAGCTTCTGCTCGCGCTGTGCCTCCAGCGCAAAGTCGATCATCATGATGCCGTTCTTCTTGACCAGCCCCACGAGCATAATGATCCCCACAAAGGCGTAGAGCGACAGCTCCGCATCGCACAGCAGCAGCGCCAGCAGCGCCCCCATGCCCGCAAACGGCAGCGCCGAAAGGATCGTGACCGGATGGTAGAAGCTCTCGTACAGGATCCCCAGCACGATGTAGATCACCACAATCGCCAGCACCAGCAGCCACCCCATCCCCTTAATCGCCACCTGAAACGCCTGCGCCGTCCCCTGGAAACTGGAGACAATCGTGGGCGGGACCACGGTCCGCGCCACACCCTCCATGCGCCCCACCGCCTCGCCCAGCGAGACACCCGGCTTCAGGTTGAACGCCAGCGTGACCGAAGGAAGCTGACCGGAGTGGTTGACGCTCAACGGGCCATACCCCTCCTTGGCCGTGGCCAGCGCCGTGATCGGCACCAGCCGTCCGTCGGACGCATGCACGTACAACAGCGACAGGGCCGCCGGATTACGCTGAAACTCCGGCAGCAGTTCGAAGATCACCTGGTACTGATTGTTAGGCGTAAAGATCGTCGAAACCTGCGAGCCGGAATAGGCCTTGAGCAGCGTATTTTCAACCTGCGCCACAGAGATGCCCAGCGAGGAGGCCAGGTCGCGATTGACCTGAATCTCCAACTCGGGGTTCTTGAGCTGCATATCACTGGTGACATCCTGGAAGCCGGGCAGCCCCTGCATCTGCTCCAGCATCACACCTGACACACGATAGAGCTCCTCGATGTCCGGCCCCTGCAGCGTGTACTGGTACTGACTCTTGCTGGAGCGTCCGCCAATCTGCAGCGACTCCGGCACGCGCAGGTTGGCCTTGATGCCGGGTATGGCGGCCAGCTTCGGCCGCAGTCGCTGCACGATCTGATCGGCTGTGACATGCCGTTGGGCGCGCGGCTTCAAGTGGATCAGCCCGCCACCGGTGTTCGGACTCCCGCCGCCCCCGCCACCGCCCGCACGCGACATGGCTTCCACCACATCCGGGTCGCGGCGGATCACGTCTGCCACCTGCTGCTGCAACTTGAACATGGCGGCCGGCGCGGTCCCCTCGGCTGCCTCGGTCTGCAGGGAGATCTGATCCTGATCGTCGGACGGCAGAAACCCGGTGGAGACCTTCTTGGCCAGCACGTAGGTCAGCGCCAGAATAGCCACGGAGAAAATCATCACCACGCGCCGGTGGCGCAGCGCCCACTGCAGGGTGACATCATAAAAGCCCAGCAGGGCCTGAAATCCGCGCTCCGTAAAGGCATAGATGCGCCCATGGTGGCTCTCGCCGGAGCCGCGCAGAAACCGCGCGCATAACATAGGCGTCAGCGTCAGCGAGATCACGCCGGAAATCAGCACCGCCACGCCGATGGTGACGGCAAACTCGCGAAAGATGCGGCCGACCACGCCGCCCATGAACAGCACCGGGATGAATACGGCCGTCAGCGAGATCGTCATCGAGAGGATCGTAAACCCGACCTCGCGGGAGCCATCCAGCGCGGCCTGCAGGCGCGGCTTGCCCATCTCCATGTGCCGCACAATATTCTCCAGCATCACGATGGCGTCATCCACCACAAAGCCGATCGCCAGGGTCAGCGCCATGAGCGAAAGGTTGTCCAGGCTGTAGTTCAGCAGCGACATGACCGCAAAGGTGCCGACAATGGACATCGGCAGGGCCAGCGACGGAATGATCGTGGCGGAAAGACTCCGGAGAAAGATGAAGATAACCAGCACCACCAACCCCAGCGTAAGCAGCAGCGTGAACTGCGCATCTTCGGCCGAGGCCAGGATCGGCAGGCTGCGATCGTACAGTACCTGCAGCGAGACGGACGGCGGCAGCTGCTGCTGCAGGCTGGGGAGCAGGGCCTTGACGTCCTCCGCCACCTTGACTGTGTTCATGCCGGGCTGGCGCTGCACCGCCAGGATGATGGCGCGCTGGGTCAGGTTGGAGTTGATGTACCAGGCCGCAACCTTGTCGTTCTCGACGCTGTCTGTGGCGCGAGCCACATCCCCCAGCCGCACCGGCGCGCCATTGCGATAGGCAACCACCAGCTCGTTGTAGCGGGCCGCGGAGGTGAGCTGGCCATCGGTCTGCACCGTAAAGACGCGGCTGGGTCCGTAGAGAATGCCGGTCGGCAGATTGACATTGCCGTCATCCACGGCCTGCACCACCTCCTCCAGCGCAATCCCGCGTGCAAATAGTTTCCGCGGATCCGCCTGGATGCGCACCGCATACTTCTGGCCGCCGTAGACCTGCACCTGCGCCACGCCGTCCACCATCGACAGGCGCTGGCCGATCAGCGTCTGCCCGAATTCGTCGAGCGCGGAGAGCGGCAGCGTGGGGCTGGTGAGTACCAGGAACAGAAATGGCGAGTCCGCCGGGTTGACCTTCTGATACGAAGGGGGCGCCGGCATGTTGGATGGCAGCTGCCGCGCCGCGCGCGCAATCGCGGCCTGCACATCCTGCGCCGCCGAGTCGATGTCCCGTGTCAGCACAAACTGCAGAGTAATGGTCGAACGCCCCTGCATGCTCACGGACGTCATGGTATCCACACCGGCAATGGTCGAGAACTGCTTCTCCAGTACCGTGGCCACGGCCGAAGCCATGGTCTCCGGGCTGGCGCCAGGGACGTTGGCCGAGACCTGGATCGTCGGGTAATCTACCGTGGGGAGATCACTGACCGGCAGCTGGCGGTAGGCCAGAATGCCGAACAGCAGAATGCTGACCATCAGCAGGGTGGTCATTACCGGCCGGCGAATGCAGGTGGCGGAGATGTTCATGGTTCGCGGCGCCCCGCCTTACGGGCCCCGGCCTCAGGCTGGCCGGCACCGGCTCCCGCCGCCGGCTTGCCGGGCTCAGCGGCATTCTTCACCGCCGCACCGGGCTTGAGCAGTTGCTGGCCATCGGTAACGACCACCTCGCCGGGCGCCAGCCCCTTCCCGATCACGCTCTCTTCCTCGACCATCCGCGTGATGGTCACAAGCCGGTCAGTTACAGTGGCGTCCGGTTGCACGAGATAGACAAAGGTGCCCTTCTGGCCGTTCTGCACGGCGCGGTACGGGATCACCACGGCGTTGGTCTCGACTGCCACGATCATGCGCATGGTCACGAACTGCCCCGGCCAGAGCCGGCGCGACGCATTGGCAAACTGTGCCTTGAGCGTGATGGTCCCAGTGGTGCGGTCCACGCTGTTGTCGAGAAACGTCAGCACGCCGGCCTCAGGGTGCGCGGCATCTTCAGGCAGCAGCGCCTCCACCGCCAGGTCGCGCGCCTCGGTACGGCCATAGACCCTCGCCAGCTCCTGCTGGGGAATGGAGAAGCTGACATCCACCGGCTGCACCTGGTTGATCGTGACCAGGGGCGTGGTATTCGCGGTCACAAGGTTGCCGACATCCATCTGCCGCCGTCCGGCGATGCCGGCAATGGGAGAACGGATTTCGCAGTAGCCGAGCAGAATACGTGCACGATCCACACTGGCGTCATCCGCCAGCAGCGTGGCCCGCAGCGTGGCCACGGCCATGAGCGATACGTCGCGCTCGTTCTCCGGCAGCAACTTCTTGTCGAACAGCTCGGACATGCGCCGGGCCTCGGTCACCGCATTGGTCAGCTGCGCGAGCGTGCGGGCACGCGCGGCCTCCGCCTGCCGCAGGTCGGTCTCGAACGCGCGCGGATCCAAGCGATACAGCAGCTGACCCGCCTGGATGGCGGCGCCCTCGGCAAAGCCGGACTCCGCCAGCATGCCGGTCACCTGCGCACGAATGGTCACGGACGTGGAGGCTTCCACAGTGCCGAAGGCACGCAGTTCGACCGGCATGGGCTTGCACGCGGCCACGATCTGCAGGACCGGCACCGGCGGCCTGCTCCCGCCCTTCTTCCCGGCGCCTTCCTTTTTCTTCTGCAAATCATGAATGCGCCAGACGCACGCTGCGACCAGGACGACCAAACAGAGAAGACCAACCATTTTCTTCATCAAAGCACCTCTACGCAAACCCCAACAATAACACGAAAACTTGCGAACCGTATAGAGGGACATGCTAGCAGCCAGCAGTTCTCATTATGGCGACACGAATGCCCTTACGGGCACACTACAAACGGCTTTGTGCCGTCTACTCGCAAAGGGTCTGATAATGGACGGCGTAAAGCCGTCCCTACGGTCGTAATACGGACAATGCTCACGATCCGCAAACTGTGGAGGTCAACGAAACGGGAATGCGGCCGATGGGG
>JBAXVM010000162.1:0-6761 GCA_037129105.1 bacterium | reverse complement strand
AGAATGTAAGACTGTTGCCAAAGTGCACACATCGTGATATGTTTGCCGCATGAAGCCGTACGACTGGAACGACGAGAAGAACGAATGGCTGAGGCAGGAACGCGGCATCACGTTTGAGGACATCGTTTTCCATCTGGCTCACGGAGGATTACTTGATACGATCGAGCATCCTAGCCAGAAGCAGTACCCCGGTCAGCGGATTTTTATCGTTAACGTTGAAGGTTATGCCTGTCTCGTGCCGTTCGTGGATCGTGACGCGGCAATCTTTCTCAAGACCATCATTCCCAGTCGCAAGATGACCAAACTTTATCTAGGAGACGATCGGCCATGAAGCTTACAAATGAAGAGAAAAGCCTACTCGAGTCTGTCGAGCGGGGGGAATGGAAGCGCATCCCAGATTTTGCACAGGCATCTGCACGCTATCGCGAGGCTGCACGCGCAACCTTTCGCAAAGACAAACGCGTGAATATCCGCATGGCCGAACGCGACCTGGTTCGGTTCCAAAAGACTGCGGTTCACGAAGGTCTTCCCTACCAAACACTTCTTTCGAGCATTCTGCACAAATACATCAACGGCCGATTGGTCGAAAGACCCGGATGATGGCAGATACCCCGGTGGACGACTACGGCGACGACTACGGATAACGAGGGTATTCCGAATTCGTCCAAACGTAGTCGTCCACCGACCCGTGCCACCCGAGCAGTTCTCAGTATGGCAACGAGAATGCCCTTACGGGCACACTACAAACGGTTTTTTGCCGGTTCTAGGCCGTTTGTAGTGACGCCGTAAGGCGTTTTTTGCGCCCATCATGAGAACTGCTGTGCCGTTTCAGGTCCTAGTATCAGGTCCTAGTTGCCCAACGCGCCCGGGTGGCGTATCATGACCTGTTGGCCGCATGCCGTCCCGGCATGGCTGGCGAACGCTGGAGATGGCCACCGTGGTTGTGCTGCATGGATCATGGGTGGATGGCGCGCTGCATTTGTGGGCCGAACGCTGGTCCGCAGAGCTGGCCTCGATGCATGCCCGGGCGGCGTCAGCCGCGGGGGATACGCATCCGCTGTTCTCCCCGTACGACCCCGGGGCTCAGGCCCTCGAGGCTGCGTTGGCAGCTGTTCCGGGCACAAGTTGCGATGGCGACGTCGCGGTGCGGATTGCCTGGCTCCCCACACATAACAACCGGCCGGTGCATTCGCGAGAAGTATGGCGGTTTGCGAATGGTGCGACTGCCCAAAGAGGGCGCGCGACCACGCGAGACGCGCATGCCCAAACGAGAGCCGCCGCCCCGGCACCTCTTCCCCGGGCACGGGTTGCGGCGCTGGCTGGTTTGGAACTCGCGCCGTGGCAGGTATCCGTGCTGCCGCTCGCCGGGCGTGCGTTGTTCTCGCTGCTGGGCGCCTGCCGGGATGACCGGCGGCTGGCTGCCGGCGTCATGGCAGGACCGGACCTGCTGATCTGGGCCGAGCTCTTCCGCTATGCCGGCGCGCTGGTCGCGCGCGCGGCGTTTCTCCCGGCGCTGGTGAGATGCGGCCTGCGCTACGAATCGCGCTGGCTGCCGGCGTTCGACGGCGGGGATCGGCGCCGGCTCTTCCATCTCGCGGCACAACTGCCCCCGGCAGCCAGCTGCCTGGCGGGGGAAGGGGTGCCGTTCCGGGCGGCACCTGCAACGGAGACGGCGGCGGCCTTTGTGGACGAGGCAGTGGACCAGCTGGTGCGGTTTTCCGCAGTTACCACGCTCTCCCGCGCGCATGCCAGCAAGGGGCGTTACTTTAGTGCACATGACGCCTGGCTGGCTGCGCTGCGCGGCGATGGACGGGAAGTGCGCTGGGACAATGACAGCGAACTTGTTGCGCTCGCCAGCGAGATCGAAGGGTGGCGCCGGCCCGTGGACCTGGCCTCGCGCGCCGACTGGCGGCTGTTGTTGCGGTTGGAGGAGCCTGCCAAGGATGCGGCCCCCTCTCACTGGTTTCTGCGCTACCTCATGCAACCGCTGTCACACCCGGATGCGGTCCAGCCGCTGACCGCCGTCTGGCACGGCAGCGGTGCGGTCGCTGCGGAACGCGGCGAACTGGCGCTGACATCGCTGGGCCAGGCCTCCACGCTCTGCCCGCTGCTGACGCGCGGCGAAGGCGCGCAGGCCACCACGGGCTGTTTGTTAACCACCGGCGAAGCCCATGAATTTCTGACGGTCTATGCGCCGTTGCTGACAGCGGCGGGTTTTGGCGTGGACACGCCGACCTGGTGGCAGGGCGCCAACAACCGGCCGCGCATGGAGCTGATTGCGCGGGCGGTCAGCGGGGAAGCGAGCGACGCCCGGCCGTGCTCGCTGGCTTCGCTGGTCTCCGTGGACTGGCAGATGGCGCTGGGCGGCGAGGCCGCCACCATCGAAGAAATCGAGAAGCTTGCGCAGAGCGGCGAGAAACTGGTGCAGTTTCGCGACCGCTGGATCGAGTTCGACACCCGGCAGGTGGATGAAGCCCTGCGGTTGTGGCGGCGGCGGAAAGCTGAGGCACGTTCAGCCGGCGACATCGTCCGCATGATGATCGGCATGGATCAGGAAGCGCACGGCCTGCGCGTCGGCGGCGTGCAGGCGCACGGCTGGATTCAGGAGCTGGCGGATCGGCTGCGCGGCGAAACCGCCATCGCAGAACTCGAGACGCCACAGGGGTTTCACGGCGAACTGCGCCCGTATCAGCGGAGCGGATATGCCTGGCTGGCGTTTTTGCGCGGCTGGAAATTGGGGGCCTGTCTGGCGGATGACATGGGCCTTGGCAAGACCATCCAGACCCTGGCGCTGCTGGCGCGCGAACAGGAGCGCGGGGAGAAGCGCCCTGTGCTGCTGGTCTGTCCCAGCTCGGTGATCGGAAACTGGCAGCGCGAAACCGCGCGCTTCACACCGGGTATCCGGGTCCTGCGTCACCATGGGCCGGAGCGTTCGCTGGGCGAAGATTTTGTGGCAGAAGCCAACCGGCATACGCTGGTGGTTACCAACTACGCGCTGCTGCCGCGCGACTATGCGACGCTGCGGCGCGTCGCCTGGGCGGGCGTGGTGCTGGACGAGGCGCAGAACATCAAGAACCCGGACACGCGACAGTCGCAGGCGGCACGTGCGCTGTCCGCCGACTATCGCCTGGCGCTGACCGGCACGCCGGTTGAGAACCACGTGGGCGACTTGTGGTCCATCATGGACTTTTTGAACCCCGGGCTGCTGGGCACGCGCGCCGCCTTTCGCGAGCGGTTTCTGCGCCCGATCCAGTCGGGCGCCGATCCGACCGGACGCGAGCGACTGCGGCGCGCCACCAAGCCGTTTGTCCTGCGTCGACTGAAGACCGATCGCACGATCATTGCGGACCTGCCGGAGAAGATCGAGGGGCGGGTTTACTGTCCGCTGACGCGCGAGCAGGCGACGCTCTATGCCGCCGTGCTGCACGAACTGGAGACCGCGCTGACCCACGCGACGGGGATCGCGCGCCGCGGCCTGGTGCTGGCCACGCTCACGCGCCTCAAGCAGATCTGCAACCATCCGGTTAATTACATGGGTGAAACGGCGCCCGCCGGCAAGTTGCAGGAAAAACGTTTGGCGGCCGCTCGGGCAAGCTCGACCGCCTCGGCGAAATGCTCGAGGAGGTGGTCGCCAGCAATGAACGGGCCTTGGTGTTTACGCAGTTTGCGCGCATGGGCACGTTGCTGCAGCAGCACCTCGGGCAGCTCTTCGGCTTCGAGCCGCTGTTTCTGCATGGCGGCGTGCCGCTGCAGGAGCGCGATCGCATGGTGGAAGCGTTTCAATCCGGGACCGGACCGCAGGTGTTCGTACTTTCCCTGCGGGCCGGCGGGACCGGGCTCAACCTCGCCCGCGCCAACCACGTTTTTCATTACGACCGCTGGTGGAATCCGGCCGTGGAAAATCAGGCCACCGACCGCGCCTTCCGGATCGGGCAGACGCGCAATGTCATGGTGCACAAATTCATCTGCGCCGGTACGCTCGAGGATCGGATTGACGCCATGATCACAGCCAAGAGCGCCATGGCCGAGGAGGTGGTTGGCACCGGCGAGTCCTGGCTGACCGAGCTGTCGGACGAGGAGCTGAAGGCGACGCTCGCGCTGTCGCCCGGCACAGCCGTGGATGAGGATGAAGATGAGACTAGAAATTGGAAACTGGAAACTTGAGACTTGAAACTTGAAACTTGAAATGGCCGGAAAGGCGAAAGGTATAAAGCGGCAGCAAGAAAACGCAAGACCTTGGGATGGATCGCGGCTCGTCCGGCGGCCGCGCCCCCTTCGGCATGCTCAGGGCATGAAGATGCGATGCTTATGCGTTGCATATCTTGGCGGAACGATCTAAGGCGCCCCAATTTCCAGTCTCCAACTCCCAACTCATGAGCAAAAAAACCAAACAACACCCCCTTCGCGTACCGGTCACCGTGACCGGCGGGATTCGTTCGCAGGCGGGGCGAGGACGGCATGCGCATCACTGGTGGGGGCAGCGCTGGATGGCGATGCTCGAAACCCTCATGCCCGGGCCGCGCCTCGGGCGTGGACGCAGCTACGCGGCTTCCGGGCAGGTGGCGGAGCTGCAGCTTGGCGCCGGCGTGGTCCGCGCGAGCGTACAGGGTGCGAATCCGGAGCCCTACCGCGTGGAACTCCGGTTCCGCACGCTTGACGCGGCCGGGCGCCATCTTGTGCTGGCTGCGTTACACAATCGGCCCATGCTGGCGGCGCGTCTGCTGGTGCGTCAGCTGCCGCCGGAGGTGGAGACGATCTTCCGCGAGGCAGGATGTCCTTTATTTCCGGAGGGGCGCGGGGAATTGGAGATGGCGTGCAGTTGCCCGGACTGGACCAGCCTTTGCAAACATACGGCGGCCGTGAATATTCTGCTGGCAGAGGTGATGGATCGCGACCCGATGCTTTTGCTGGCGCTGCGTGGCATGGGCCGCGAAGAGCTGCTGGGCGGCCGGTTGAGCCTGCCCGTTGCCCATGCGGCCAAGGAAGAGGAGGTGCCGGAGCTGCCGGAAGCCCTGGCGATTGATCCGGCCACTTTTTGGGGTGCCGGAGCGGCGGATACGAAGCACGCCGATCCGGATTTTGGCACGGCGTCAACCTGCGCCGATACGGCGCCGCTGGTGCGCCGCCTCGGGCCCCTGCCGTTCTGGCGCGGTGAAGAACGTTTTCTCGATGCCATGCACACGGTCTACGCCCGTGCTGCGCCGCGCGGGTGGGCGGTCTGGAGCGGGGAAACGCTCGAAGGCCGGCGGACGGAGATGAAGGATGCACCTGCCACGGGATTCCATATCCGCCGCCGCCGACTGAACATGGACCTGACCATGTGCTAGATTTCGCGTGCCGCGAAATCTATAACTGCTGGCGCCCGCGACTTGCGCACGCAGCGCCGTTTGTAGTGGCGCCGTGCGGCGCTTCCCTGGAGGCGACTTGCGAACGAAGCGCCGTTTGTAGTGGCGCCGTCAGGCGCTTCTCAGCGGCTGGTACAGCATGTACGGCAATGAACGAGAGGACGATGGAAGGGACACATGATGAAACTACGACGCTGGCAGAAGGCGCTGCTGATCTGTCTGGGTGTACTGTTGGTGCCAGTTGTGGCGATTGCGATCTGGCTCGCGATGGCGTCGCGTGACATCCCGGCGCCGGATTTCAGCGACCTCGACGGGGCTCTGGCTGACTGTCTTGAACTGCTCCGTTTCGGCGATCTCCAGACGCGCCATGCGCCGACCCTGATTCAGTATCTTGCTTCGCGGTTCACGCTGGCAATGGGCCTTGCGGCCAGCAGGGAACTCGTTGCATCAAACCGCCTGAACGAAAGTTCGCTACTGCTTCTGGATACCGCCTTGCGCCATGTGGATGCCGGCACAAATGGACTGCCTATGGCAATCCGCGGCGAGTTTCAGTTCTGCTCCGGCATTTTGCGTGATTTGCATGCGGGGCGTATACCTTATGACCGAATGATTGATGATTCGACCACTATGTACTATCTGCGAAAGTTTGGCATGCCGCATTTTCTGATCAAGCCGAACGAGACGCGTCTCCTGTTTGCCAGTGGGTGCCGGGAAACGATTCGCAATTTCCGGCATCTCTACCGAGACATGCGCTTCCGCGATTCTGACGGCGAACTGGCTCGTGCTGCGAGACGGCGTCTTTTATGGCGCGGGAACGCGGTGGGCGCGATCCTGGTTGCGACTCTGCTGCCGTCCATGGAATCTGTGAACAAGCAGCTCTGTCGTGGCAAGTGCGACCTGGCCGGGGTTCGCCTGCTGATTGCGCTGCGGCGCTACGAACGCGCAAACGGTTCGTTGCCAGACAGGCTGGACGACCTGGTTCCGGGATTTATCGAGGCTGTGCCCGCGGATCCGTTCGACGGTCAGCCGCTGCGCTATTCAAGCGAACGGCGGATTATTTGGGCCGTGGGCGAGAATCTGCGCGACGATGGCGGGTCGAAGAGAGATTCGCGTACGAATGCCGAGACTGAGAATTCCAGGCACATGCTGGATTACGTGATCGCCGTGCCGGAGTTGTAATGGGACGCGCCGCGCGCCATACCAGCGCCATGCGTTTTCCCGCCGCCATTCCATGACTGCCCCATGGTCTTTTCCTGAAGCACCACATAAGCCGCGTTTTAACCGCCAAGTACGCTACGTTTCCAAGACGTACGCTACGTTTCCAAGACGTTGTCTCTCCGCAGGCGAAAACATCAAATTTGTGGCGCTACTGGGTTTGTGGGGGGATTTTTGACTGCTTCGTTTAAACGTTGCCGC
>JBAXVM010000161.1:0-6817 GCA_037129105.1 bacterium | reverse complement strand
GCGTGCCATGATCTACTGCCCCTTCTCCTTCAATGCGGCAAATCTGATCTTGACGATTCCGGCCTCGGAACAGGCGTCCAGCGCGCCCTGTATCTTCTCGTGCAGAACAGAAGCATCGCCGCGCAGGATGACCGGCACCATGTCGGGGTTGCCGCCATAGTCAGACACGGTTTTTGACAGAATGGCCCCGAGCAGGTGCGACGAGATCGGCGTGTGCGCAATGGACAGGCTGCCATCCTTGTGGATGTCCACCTGAACCTCGCGCGGATTTTTCTCGGCGGCGATGCCGTTGGGCGCCAGCACCAGCGTGATGGACTCATCGTTGGTGTTATTCTGCATCGAAATGGCACACACAAAGAAAATGATCAACTGAAACACGACGTCGATCATCGCCGTAAGGTTGCCGGTCAGGTATGGCTCTTCCTGCTTGCGCATGGTTCAGGCTCCACCCGCCCCGGCATGCCGGAGCAGGATCTGCGACTCATCAATCATGCACCACTTCGACATTGCGAAGCGTCTTGATCAAATCCAGCGTCAGCGCCTCCTGGTGAAGGATGATGCGCGTGCAGCGCATCTTGAAGAAGAAGTAGTAGATGCCCGCCGGCACAGCCGTGCCCAGTCCGACCGCGGTGGCCCACAAGCCATGCGAAATGTTGACGGCCAGCATGTTCGTCTGCGCTTGCCCGGCCGCGGCAGTTCCCAGATTGAAGAAGGCGAAGATCATGCCCTGCACCGTACCGATGAGGCCAAGCATGGGCGTCGTGTTCGAAATTACGCTCAGGTAGGTTACGCGCTGCATCAGCATTTCGCCTTCCATATCCGCAGCCACGCCGACCGCATCCTGCACGACTTCAAAGCCCTCCTCCGCGTTGGAGAACCCTGCCTTCAGAATGCGCGAGAGCGGCACCTGGGTATTCTCGCAGCACTGCAGCGCCTTGAGCAGGTCGCCTTGCGCGAGCGCATCGCGCACGTCGTCCACCAACTGCTTGGGGGCGATCTTGTTCTCCTGAATCGTCAAGTAAGAGTCCACAATCAGCGCCACGCTGACGATCGAGCAGGCAAACAGCGCCAGCCAGATCAGAATGCCGAACCAACCGGCACGTGTAATAATCGTAATAAAATTCATGTCTTCGTTTTTATGCGTACTGGCCGGCGCGGCCGCCGCCGTTGCATTCGCAGGCGCCGGTGCCACTGCGGGGGCCTCTGCCGCCAGCACACCACCAGTCAACGTCAATGCAAACATACCAGCCAACGCGACACTCCTAAACCCCTGTCTGACTGCTACTTTCATTTGCGCTATCTCCTTGTTGGCTAGTTGCGCCCCAAAAAGGGCCCCAAAGACAGATTCGAACACGTCATCTACTATACTGGTTTGTGTATCCGATTGGCAAGCGCGTCGTTACAACCGGGAAAATTAAAACGGTCCGGTAAAAGGCCGCAGCACGCGTGACCACCCCCATCCCATCGCCGCCTCGCATGTGTGCGCCTCCCTCTTCATGCGTTAATACGTCTGCCAACGACGGCATCTTAAAACAAAATTGCAGCCGCTACTTTTTAATCGTCAGCTTCTGCCGTAACTCGACAGCCCGGGCGGACTCACCCATTTCCTCGAGCAACTCGCTGGCCTTGGTTACCGCCTCCGTATACCAGGAACCCGCGTTCTCGAAAAACAGCACCGTCCTGAGGTAGTCCTGCAGCGCCTCCTCCTTCTGGCCGGCCGCGCGCCGCACGTTGCCTCGTAACACGAGGGCCACGGGCACAGCCTCGCGCGGCCCGGTCGCAATGGCCTCGTCGAAGTCCTTGACGATCCGTGCGTTTTTGGGTTCGATTGCCAGCAGCGCCTTCCAATACTCAATGCGCATGGGGCCGGAAATGGAGGCGCCCTTCCCTTCGGCCAGCAACTCATCAACCATACGAATGGCCTTGGCAGGCTCGTTGCCCTTCACATAGATGCGCGCCAACAGTTCACGCGCATTGTTGTCCAGGTCGAGCCCCCGGAACTTGACGATGACCGTCTGCAGCAACGGGATGGCGTCCGCCAGCCGGTTCGCCGCCAGCATTTGCTGCGCCTGAACCATCTCCGGCGGAGGATCCAATTCCAGTCGCCGCACATCTTTTTTGGCCACGGGAATGACAGCGTCGCCGCCGCTGATCGGATTCAGCAGATATTCGCCTTTGGCCGCATCCCAGCGGATGTTCTTAAAAACGATCTCCCTGCCGTTGGTCATGTGCAAGATATTGGCGGCCATGGAAGGCACGGCTCCCAGCGCGGCACACACCGCCAGCCAACCCAGACAACATGTCGCTTTTTTCATGCGTTTGATCCTTACGGTTCCATTCGTCAATTACAGCAGAAGATACCGCGGGGCGGTGAGCCGCCCTGCACGATTCATGCGTTAAGGGGCTTTTTTCTGTTCCGCAGGCGCAGGCGCTGACGTCGCCGCGGCCGGCTTATTTGTGGCAGCGCGCGTGGCCGGCGCAGTCACGGAGGCAACCGGCGCAGCAGTCGCTGCGGCAGGTGCGACGGCTGGTGCCGCAGGAACCGCCGATGGTGCGACAGGCGCAACCGCGGGCGCTGCCGGAGCCGCAGCAGGTGCGGCAGGTACAACGGCTGGCGTGGCAGGAGCTTCAGGTGCGGGCGCGGGATCCCCAGCGGCGGCAGGCGCCGTTGGCGCCGTTGGCGCAGAACCCGCGGCATCCTCTGCAGGCGGCGCAGACGGCATCTGTACAGGTGCAGCCGCGGCCGCCGCCGCCGCTTCATCCGCACGTCTCACCAGCTCACCGGGCAGCTGGGACCGCCACATGCGCGCATCCACCACGTGCTTGCCCTTGGGAAACAACCGCAGATAGTTATCAATGTACTCCAGCGCCGTATCAAACCGGTTGAATTCAAGGAACATGGGGATCATTTTAACAAAGGCTTCCTCAATACAGGCGACCGTTGACACGTCCCCCGGTGGCAGATCAAACATGCGCTGATAGGTGGCCAGCGCCTTTCGCTTCTCCCCCATGGATATCTGAATGTTTGACAGCTCCATGTCCGCTTCAGCGATCAAACCGGGCTCTTTGAGGTACTGCCGGTAGGAAGCCAGCGCGCCCATGGCCTGTTTGAAAAGGTTGGTCCGGTTTGCGCCCTGAGGCGTAGCGACCGCCTGGGCAGCAAAGGCGCTGCTCAGCACATGATTGGCCTCGGCGGTGTACGGGCCGCGCGCGTATCGCTTCAGCACCTCGTTGACAGGCACGGCGGCATCCGCGGCCTGATTCGCGCCCACCAAGGCTTTGCCAAGACCAATGGAGGATTGCTCCCACAGGTTGCGATCCTTGACCGGATCCGCCTTGGACCGGGCCAGGCCATAGGCCTTTGCCGCGACAGCGGGATTTTTCGCCTCCTGCAGCATACGATTGCCGACGGTCAGGAATTGCGACGGCTGGTATTTCGGTATGCCTTCCTCAATCATTTTGGCGGCCAGTTCCACGGCTTTCTCAACACGACCCAAGTCCATCAAGCTCATGAATTGGACATACAGGATGCCGGATATTTTATTTGGGAATTTCTTTTCGAGCGTGTTGAAGACGTCGTTGGCTTCCTGTGTCCGGTTCTGCAAAAACAGGAGCGTGCCAATATTGCTGAGCACCGAAGCCGCCAGCTCCGAGTCCGGGAACTCCTTGAGGAAAGCATTAAAGCCGTCGATCGCCTTGACCTGCATCTCATCGACCAACTCTGGCGCGGGGCGCATGCGCGAGTAGCAGTAAGCGCGGAAGAAAAGGGCGGCTTCACGGGACTTCTTGTTGCGCTCACGATCCTCCGCGGCAGGCGAGTAGGGATTGTTCGGCTTGCCGAGGAGATCCAGCACGGTGCCGTACGAGGCAGCGGCCACGTCCCAGTTCTCCATCTTGCGGTAGGCATCGGCGATACGCACGAGCGTGGAGATTTTTTCGGCGTTTTCCGGCAACACACCAAAATAGGTTTTGAGCGTGGCGATGGTGTTGGAGTGATCATTCATGCCGGCCTGGCACATGGCCAGGCGACTGAGCGCGTCATGATAGATCTTGCCGGGACGGTTGTACTTGTCCACCACCTTCTGATACAAGGACACCGCCTCGACATAGTTGGTCACGCGCAGCGCAGCATCGCCGACGCGCATCAGCACGGCCGGCGCCTGGTCGTGCGCCGGAAAGCGCTCGGTGAATTGCAGCAGGATCTCACGATAGCGCGGCCCCTGCCCCTCATCCAGATAGGACTGGGCAACGCCCAGCAGTGCTTTGCCGGCATCATTCATCCGATCGCCATTTCGGCTGTAGCGCTCGATCAGATAGCCAGTGACGACGCGGGCATAGCGCTCGTTATTGTCATGGATGTAGCACTGCGCCAGCATGCCGATGGAGAAGGCCGCCTCAGAATAGTTCGGCGCCACATTCAGCGCCTGCAGAAAATACTTGGCCGCATCACTGTAGTTACCTTCCGCAAAGCGGGACTGGGCGTCCTTGAACCGGGTTGCCAGCACACCGTCCAGATTGACCCCCTGCGGGATTTCGATCCCCCAGTTGCGCTCGCGTCCGATGGCCATGATCGCCTCGACGTGTTGGCAGGCCTCGGGGGCCCACGTGCTGGTCGGGTAGTTCCGGACCACCGTGAAGAAATGTCCGAGCGCCTGGGCAAACTGTTCCTTGGCCTCCGCCTCCTTGCCACCAGCCGCCAGTGCGACCCGGCCATCTTCTTCGAACAGCGTACCCATCAGATACTTGCACTGCGACATGGGGCTTTCCCGCAGCGCCTCGCGAATCAGCACATTCAGCTGTTCCTTCGGCATTTTTGGGTTGGCTTCCCTGACGCTATCCCGGATGGCCTCTTCCATCTGCTCCAGCATCGGCAGCTTCTCGGCCACCAGCTTGCGCGCCGAAGCCGCGTTCTCGTTAAGCTTCCGGCTATGGGCCAGCACTACCACGGCGCGGCCGAACAGGATGTCCTGCTCCCACATCACGTCGTTACAGAGTTCGTAGGCCTCCTTCAGCGCCGCCGTCCGCTCCGCGCCAGACGTGAGCGCCTCCGCAACCTTCAGCAGCATCTCGGCCATCTCAATTTCAACCATGCGCCGTGTGTAGGCTTCGGGCTTGGCCGCCAGGATGTAGCGCATGGCCTTGACTGCACCGCGCGTGTCGTTCCGGTTCAGCAGCATCTGCGAGTACTTGTATGCCGAATCCATGTAGAACTTACGCAGCTCCTGCGGCGGACCGTTCTTGGCATAGGCGCCCAGCACGGTGTCGTAACCCTCGCGCGCCTTGGGCATCTTGCCAAACTGATAATAGCGGTCGGAGACCAGCAGACGGGCAGACATGTACTCCACGGTGTTGGACGGGATCTTGGCCATCTCCACCTCGGCCAGGTCGAACTTTCCCTGCGAGGCAAAGGCGTCCACCCGCAGACGCGCTACCGCAGCCTTGGCTTCAGGCCATTTGTTCCCCGCCGCTTCACCAATTGCGCTGGCGAAATCCGGCAATCCCAGATCCATCAGCCCGCTGGCGTAACGGATTTCCCGATCCATTTCCGATTCTTTTGCCGCCGAGGTGCTGTCGCTCGGGTCCCCATCGTCCTGCGCCCGCGCCGTCCCCGCGGATAGCATCGTGAGGCACGCCGCCACGCTGATCCACCCGACCCAAGCCATTTGTTTTATGAAGTTCACGGTATTATTTCCCGAACGTTCGCTTGCCTGCCGCTTGCTTTCTGTTGGCCTCTGCACATAAGCAACCAATTGTTTACCAACGCATTCCGACACGGAAGATCTACCGGTCGCCGGCCTTCAGCTTGCCCGCCCATTTGCTCTCCGCATGCTCGTTCATGCAAATCGTCCGCATCTTGGTAGCCGGCGAAATCTGCCCCAGATCATCAAAGCACTGCGCCGCCTTGAACAGCGCCTCGGCCCGCGCATCCCGGACCGCCGGTTCACGCCATCCCTTGAAAAGCACCACCGTCCGCAAATACCCTTCGCGCAGCGCATCCTTGCTCTTGCCCTGCTTGCGCAGCAGTTCACCGCGAATGATGTTTGCCCGCGCCTGGCCGTCAGGCATCGGCGACTTGGCGGCAAAAACCAGCAGATCCTCCAACTTGTTGAACCGGCCGGCCGACAGCAGCGCCTGCCAGTACCAGGGGGCCATCTCTCCGCTGATCGCGGCATCGGGACGCTTGTCGGTCACGCGCTCACAGGCCCTCACCGCCAGGTCCGGCTTGCCGTCCCGGATATAGGCTTCGGCCAGCCAGCGGGTGGCGACCAAGTCCCACTGGAGCATGATATAATCCTGCGCCAGTTTATCGAGCGCCACAATGGCCTGCGGCAGCTTGTTATCCCGCACGGACTGAACCGCCGGGCGAATGTCCGCCGGCTCAGCTACCGCAAGTGACTTGACCGACGTACCCGCAACTTCAAATTCAATCGCCGTCGCGCCGCTCAGCGTTTTAACAATGTAAACTTTCTTCGTGGCATTCCAGCGGACCAGCCCCTTGAACTCCTTGGCCGGCTTATCGGTTGTGATGATCTCGCCTTGTGCCTCGACGCCAGCCTGCACGGAGCCGGCTGTCAGGAACAACAGCGCCATCGCAAGCCCAGCCCGACAGATAAGTAACGGTGCCCGTTTCATTACCATAGCTAATCCTCCGAACCAACCGCCATGCTCTACTGAATACGTCCGCCACCAAATGTGTATATTTAATTTGTATCATCTATAACGTGGGGGAAGCAAGTCCGAGTTGGCGCACCGCTGTTGCGCACCCATGGTCTTTTCCTGAAGCTTCACAATTTGTCCAACCGCCAAGACGCCAAGG
>JBAXVM010000160.1:0-6863 GCA_037129105.1 bacterium | reverse complement strand
TTGCTTCCGCAATAAATCCGCACCGCGCCGAAGGTGAGCGGGAGGGTGCGCACGTTGTCAAACCCGGCCTGCCGGAACAGCTCACAGATGACTTCTGAAGGCGGAAAGGCGCGGATGGAATCCAGCAGATAAATATACGCTCTGTGCCGGGAGAGCAGGAACGCGAGGGTCGGCACCAGCAGGCGCGTGAAGCTCCGGTACAGCCATCGCACCAGCGGTCGCTCCGGCACAGCCAGCTCCAGCACCACGCACCGCCCGCCGGGCCGCAGCACACGGAACCACTCGGCCAGCGCTGCCGGGCGAGCGCTGATGTTGCGCAGCACAAAGCCGCTGATGACGCCGTCCAGGGTGTTGTCCAGAAAAGGCAGCGCTAGCGCGTCACCACACACCAGGGTCACGGCTCGCGCGGACGCTCGCTCTCCCGTGGATGGCAAATGGCCCGTCTCCGGTAGGTAGGGAGCGCATCCGCGCGAGCCGTGACTCTGGAACTGGATTTCAAACCCCAGACGCTGGAGCCGCCTGGCGCCTTCCCGCAGCATCGCCTCGGAGAAGTCGATGCCCGTAAGGGTGATCTCACCCGGCGGCAACCTCCCGGCAACCTCCCGGCAGAGCGCGCCCGTGCCGCAGCCGGCGTCCGCATAACGCCCGCCGGTCTGCACGCGTAGCTGATTCACCGCCGCGCGGCGCCAGACGCGGTCCTGCCCCAGCGAAATGAGGCTGTTCAACAGATCGTACCGCCGGGCGATCGTGTCGAACATCCGGCGGTTTTCGTCCGGCGGAATCAGCGCCTGTCCGGCAGTTGACGATGGTGGTAGATCAGGCATTGGTATACACAAATTTCTGCGCGTTACATGAGCAGACGCAAGCATGATAAGATCTAATTACGCAATTCGTTTGCGTCGGCCCAGGTGGCCCGCGAGCTCCGCGCGCGGGCAGCGGCCGAACCTGCGACCGACCTGCATCTGCCCGCGCGCGGAGCTCGCGGGCCACCTGGGCCGACAGAACAAAATGGAGATAACTACTTCAGTTGCGTTACCTTCTGCCTTTCACGTTCATTGCTCAAACACCTCGACGATGCGGTAGTCCGAATCCCGGCGCGCAGGGATGAACCCGCTGGAGCGAATCAGCGCCTTCACATTCTCCACGGTCGTGCGGCGGTCGTGTCCCGTGGTCTTGAGTACGTTCTCTTCCACCAGAATGCCCCCCAGGTCGTCCGCGCCAGCCAGCAACCCCAGGCTCCCGGCATTCTCGCTCTCCGAAAACCACGAGGACTGAATGTGCTCGAAGTTGTCCAGCACCAGACGGGACAAGGCCAGGATCCGGACATAGCGTGCCGGATGCGCCGGCTGCGGCACGGTGCGGCTGAGCGGGGAGTTGCCCGGCTTGAAGGACCAGGGGATAAAGGAGGAGAACCCGCCAGTCCGGTCCTGCACCTCGCGCAGCCGGAAGAGGTGCTCCACGATCTCCTCGTCGGTCTCCACATGTCCGTACATCATCGTCGCCGTGGTCCGGAACCCCAGATTGTGCGCGCTCTCCATGATCTCCAGCCAGCGGGCTGCACTGCACTTGGTCGGGCTGACAAGCTGACGCACGCGTTCCGAGAGGATCTCTGCGCCGCCGCCGGGGATCGTGTGCACGCCTTCGTCCCATAAGGTCTGCAGCACAAACTCGACCGGCTTCTGCGCCTGTTGCGCCACGGCATCGATCTCCGACGGGCTGAACGGGTGCAGGTGAATCTTCGGGCAGGCCACGCGGATGGCGCGCAGATAGCTGACCAGGTGCGCCAGCGAAATACCGTCATGTGTGCCGCCCTGCAGCAGCACAGTCGTGGCGCCCTGGTCAGCCGCCTGACGGACACGCGTTGCCAGCTCATCCGGGGTCAGCGTATACGCATCCTGCGCACCCTTGGCCCGGTGAAATGCGCAAAAAGTGCAGTGCGTCTGGCAGATATTCGTGTAGTTGGGGTTGGTATCCATCACAAACGGCACCAGCCCGCCCGGATGCCGGCGCAGGCGCTCGGCATGGGCCCTGGCCATCAGCTCGCCCAGTGGCGCTTCCCGTAAGAGGCGCAGGCTTTCGGCCTGATCCAATCGCGTCGTGGCGTCGGGCGCTGTACCGGAGGCAAACATGGACGCGGAAACCGCAACCTGCCCTTGCCAGGCCTGGTATTGCGGCAGGACCTTGGCGGCCTGCTCCAGGAAGAACTCCTGCCCGGCCAGGTCTTCCGGCGTCAACACCCGCCGCATCCCCTGCAGATACGTAACCATGGCTTGCCGGGGCAGCCCCAGCCGCCAGGCTTCGTTGGCGGCGGACTGCTCGACCAGCGCGGCATCTTTCGTATCCAGCTCCCCCAGCCACGCCAGGAGCCGGGCTTTGATCGCTGGCGGAGCATCTCGTCGCACCACCCAGCGGCAGAACACCATGGGCTTGCCGAAGCGTTGATACCAAAGGCTGGCCAGGTCATAGCAGAACGGATATGCGCTTTTCCCGGCAGCAACCAGCGCCTCATCACCAATGAGCAACACGGCCGTGGCCTCGCGTAACGTGGCCGCAGGCGAGGGGATGCCGCTTCCCCCTGAAAGTTCGCACATTTGGGCGGGCAGGGGAGGGCGAGCGTCCGCGCGAGCCGCAGCTTCTGCTTGGCCTTTGCTCTCGGCAGAAGCCTGGCCCTGCTCCGTTCTCGTCCGGTCGCGCAGCAGCAAATAGAGCAGCAGCACCGAGGTGGCGGATTGCCCGGTCAGAAAGACCCGGTCCGCCGCACCGAGCTGATCGAGACGCTTGTGCGAGTAGAGCAGCACCGAGCCGACTGCGCCGCTCGCAGCCACGCCGTAATGCCCCAACGGCTCCACCAGTTCCTGCACGGCCGGCCATGCGCCGGTGGGCAGGGCCGCAGCCACCACGCGTCCCTGCCGCAACGCCGCCACGGATTGCCGCGGCGTAAGGTAGATGAAATCGAATCCGTCCGGACAGCCCAGGCTGCGCACCGGCGCCAGGTTCGCATACGGGATCATGGAGATGTTCGCGTTCAGGGCGCCAGACCTTTCATCATAGAGAAATCAAACCCGCCAAAGCACATATATTAACCTGTCGGCCTCGAATTGGCGAGTGCCGGCCGCATGTACAGCGGGGGCTGCGTACCCGCGGCAGGATTACAACGGCCGCGACAGCTTCGGCCTTGCAGCCCTTCGCCTTCGCTCAGGGGATGCCAGGCCGCCCTACTGCCTGTCACGCCGTCCTGCGCGTGTCCGGCGGCGACCCAACCGTAGCCCCGGCCCGCCCCGGGCCGAGGGCCATACAGTGGGCATTCGAAAAACGAATGCAAGGCTGACGCCTGAATTTCCTCTCATGCATACTCGCCCCATTCCGGCAAGGAGTCGCCGCAGCGCGTTTGAGGAATTCGCCGGGGGGGGGCTTAGATTAAATCTGCGGTCTTGCGTCCTACAATCTGTTGCCGTTTGTCCTACACGGTTTTTACCCAAATGGATGACATGCAGGCTTAGTCAAGGTGATGTACTGTTGTCTGGCTGACCACTCGGAACAAAGCAGACCCGCCAAGTGGTTCGCCACGGGGGATTGTTTTATGACATTGAGCAGGTTGTGTAACAGCGTGTTTGAGGCACCCTCTGGGGGGGTGAGGCGTAGATCAAATTTGCGTTCTTGGGGTCGGGTTCGGGGAGATACGACTAAGGTCTAATACCTTATTTTTTCGTATTCTGCGACATTCGTACCTTTCCGATGGATAAAGCAGACAGGTTGCGTAACATGCATAAACTGATTTTGACTGTTGTGGCGGTGTTGGGGGGGCTGACCTTCGTCTGCGCGGGAAAGGCAGGTGTGCCGGCGGTGAACAACCGCTCTCCTGAGTGGAAGATAAACCTCGTGATTGCTGTAAACGACGCGACAAAGGCCGCGGGCGCCATGCAGGCCATGCCGGCTGTTGACCGGGCTGCCTTTGCCGCGGATGTGCTGGGGGTGTTGCAGATCAAGCGCAATTCGATGGTCGACAAGCCAGCGTGGGCGGCGGAGTTTGCGTCGACGGCCGCAGCGCTGGTCACCGGCGCTGGCGAGGCCAATCTGCAGGCGGTGCTGCCTGCGATCGCGGCTGCGATCGTCCATGCCTGTGCGACAGGCGGTTCACACGAGCTCACCAAAGGGGATCTTAATCTGCTCGGCGTGCTGACGCAGAGCATCATGTCGCAATTGCGGAGCGAAGACCGTGTGGCGTTCGCCACCGCATTGCTGTTGGATGTCGACCAACAGAATACTCCGGATGACGCCATTCACAAACTGGCGGTGAGTAAGACTTCGGATTTGTTGCTTGCGGGTGCCGGCAACGACAGGGCTGGCGTGCTGGCTGTGGTTGTAAAGCTTGGCATCCCGCCGCCGCCTCCTCCTCCGTCTTCGCCGCCTCCGCCTAAGCCTCCGACTCTGCCGGTTCGTCCGCCGAGTGGATATCAGAACCAGGGCATAAATTGATGCGGGAAAAGCATCGGGCCGGGGAATTGTCTTTTATGTGATTGGCCGGGCGTTGTATCTATGGTTCATCCGAATGAAAGCTAATATGAAAATGAAGTCTTTCGCACGACAGGTGTTGCTGTGGGCGACGGTGGCAGTGTTCGCATTTCCTGCCATGCTGCAAGCCCAGTTTAGCTACTCGAATAACAACAATTCATGCATTATCACTTTCTACTGGGGCGAGGGTGGTGCCGTCAATATTCCAGATACGCTTGATGGACTGAATGTCACCGGCATCGGGGATAGTGCGTTCGGGTATTGCACCAACCTGACCAGCGTGACGATCCCCGACAGCGTCACCAACATCGGGGTCTATGCGTTTGCCGACTGCACCCGTCTGGCCCGCGTGTCGATCGGCACCAACGTCACCCGCATCGAGGCCTGCGCGTTTTACGACTGCACCAGTCTGACGAACGCCACAATCCCCGACAGCGTCACCACCATCGGGGAATATGCGTTTGGTGCCTGCTCCAACTTGACCCGCGTGCTGCTCGGCAAACGCGTCACCCGCATCGAGGCCTGCGCGTTCTACGACTGCGCCAGTCTGACGAACGCCACAATCCCCGACAGCGTCATTACCATCGGGGAATATGCGTTTGGGGCCTGCTCCAGCTTGACGCGCGTGATGCTCGGCAAAAGCGTCACCCGCATCGAGGCCGGCACGTTCTCCGACTGCGCCAGTCTGACGAACGCCACAATCCCCGACAGCGTTACCAGCATCGGGGAATATGCGTTTGGCGCCTGCACCAAACTGCCCCGCGTGACGATCGGCACCAACGTCACCACCATCGGGGACGCTGCGTTCTATTACTGCACCGGCCTGACGAATGTCATCATCCCCGACAGCGTCACCAGCGTCGGGGATTATGCGTTTGGCGCCTGCACCAGACTGACCCGCGTGACGATCGGCAACCGCGTCACCACCATCGGAGAATCTGCGTTTGGTGCCTGCGCCAGCCTGACCGGCGTGACGATCGGCAACCGCGTCACCATGATCGGAGACGCTGCGTTCTATTACTGCACCAGTCTGACTAACGTGACCCTGCCCAGCAGTGTTACCAGCATCGGGGAATCTGCTTTTGCCGACTGCACCAGCCTGACCCGCGTGACGATCGGCACCAATGTCACCAGCATCGGAGCCGCTGCGTTCTATTACTGCACCAGTCTGACGAATGTCATCATCCCCAACAGCGTCGCCAGCGTCGGGGACTATGCGTTCGGCAACTGCACCAGACTGACCCGCGTGACGCTCGGCGCCAACGTCACCAGCATCGGTGCCTGCGCGTTCGATTACTGCACCAGCCTGACGAACGCCATAATCCCCGCCAGAGTCGTCAGCATCGGGGAATATGCATTCGGTGCCTGCGCCAGCCTTGCGGCAATCACTGTGGATGCACCCAATGCTGTTTATAGCAGCACGAATGGGGTGTTGTTCAACAAGAGCCAGACCACGCTGATCCAATATCCGGGTGGCAAAACCGGAAGTTACGCGATTCCCGCCGGCGTCACCAACATCGGGGAATATGCGTTCGGCGACTGCACCAGACTGACCCGCGTGATGATCCCCGCCAGCGTCACCAGCATCGGGGCATATGCGTTCGCCAACTGCATCAACCTGACCAGCCTCATGTTTGGCGGGAACGCGCCGAGTATTGAGAACGATGTGTTCCAGAACGTCCCCGGCACGGTCTACTATGTGCCGGGAACCGCGGGTTGGACCAATCCGTGGGGCAATCTGCCGACGGCTCCACGGACGTCCATCGTCACGATCAACATCACAACGCCAGACGCTGCGCAGCGCATCACGGCGACGACCTCGAACTTCACGGTGCGCGGTACAGCCAGTGACCGCGGTGCCGGCGTGGTGGCCGTTTCCAACCGGTTCAACAACGGCAGCTGGCAGCGGGCCACAGGCACCAATGCCTGGAACATCACGGTCGCGCTGGTGCCGGGCCTGAACACCAACCTGGCCTTCGCGATTGACGCCGCCGGCAACCGCTCGCCGACTGTCAGCGTGGCCTGTACCTATGTGGTGCTGACGGCGTTGACGGTTTCCAAGACCGGCAGCGGCACGGTCACGAGCTACACGAACGGCCAACTGCTGGAGGTTGGCACCTCCTATGCGCTGACGGCCACGCCGGCCGAGGGCTTTGTGCTGCAGAACTGGACGACCAATAATGCCGTGGCGAGCACGGCCTCCAATCTGATTTTTGTGATGCGTGCGGGCCTGAAGGTGTGCGCCAACTTCATCGACACCGGCAAGCCCACGCTGACGGTCACCACGCCGACCGCCGCGCAGCGCATCACGGCGACGACCTCGAACTTCACGGTGCGCGGTACAGCCAGTG
>JBAXVM010000016.1:0-21542 GCA_037129105.1 bacterium | reverse complement strand
GCAACTGGAAAGCGAAGGCGTCACAAAATTCAAGCAGCCTTTCGACAAACTGATGGAGCGGTGTGTGGAGACGAAAACATGAACACGCTTTCACCTGACAGCAACCCGTTTCTGGACGTCGAGGGATTGGCGCGTTTGAACGCACTGGCCCTGGATATGCGCTGGACCTGGAATCATGCCACCGACGAGATCTGGCGGCAGTTGGATCCGGACCTGTGGGAACTGACGCATCACCCGTGCGACGTTCTGCAGACGGTCTCCCGGGAGAAGATCCGGCTGGCACTTGTCGATCCGTTCTTCCGCGCGAAGCTCGATGCGCTGCTACAGGCCAAGCAGCAGGCGTTGGCTGCGCCGGCGTGGTTTCAGCAGTGGCATGCGCACGCGCCCCTGACTTGCGCTGCGTATTTCAGCATGGAATTCATGTTGAGCGAAGCGCTGCCCATCTACTCGGGCGGGCTCGGCAATGTGGCCGGCGATCAGCTCAAGGCTGCCAGCGATCTGGGCGTGCCGGTGGTTGGCGTGGGGCTGTTGTACCAACAAGGCTATTTTCGCCAGATCATCGATCCGGATGGCGCGCAACAGGCCCTGCACCCATCCAACGATCCAGCCAAGCTGCCGATTACGCCGGTATGTCAGGCGAATGGTGAGTTATTGCGTCTGGAGCTGGCGCTGCCTGGTTATCCGGTCTGGCTGCGCGCGTGGCAGGTGCAGGTTGGCCGGGTGAAGCTGTATCTTCTGGACAGCAATGACGCGGCCAATGTTCCTGCGGATCGCGGGATTACAGGCGAACTCTATGGCGGCGGGCCGGACGTCCGGCTGAAGCAGGAGATGGTGCTCGGCATCGGCGGGTGGCGGTTGCTGCGTGCCCTCGGTCTGCAGCCGGAGGTCTGCCACCTTAATGAAGGGCATGCGGCCCTTGCCGTGCTGGAACGGGCCCGGGATTTCATGGAGGAAACAGGCCAGCCCTTTGCCGTGGCGCTGGCGGTTACGCGTGCGGGCAACCTGTTCACGACGCACACGGCGGTGGCTGCCGGATTCGACCGGTTTGCCCCGGAACTCATGGAACTATGCCTCGGTTCCTATGCCGGACAACTCGGCCTTACGCTTCGTGATCTTCTCGCGCTTGGCCGCCAGAACCCCGACGACGCCACGGAGTGTTTCAACATGGCCTATCTGGCGGTCCGCGGAAGCGGGGCGGTCAATGGCGTGAGCCGCCTGCATGGACAGGTCAGCCGGCACATGTTTGCTCCGCTTTTTCCGCGCTGGCCGCTGGCGGAGGTGCCGATCGGCCATATCACAAATGGGGTGCACATGCCGACCTGGGACTCGGCGGGTGCGGATGAACTTTGGACCGAGGCCTGCGGCAAGGACCGCTGGGTGGGAACAGCGGAAAACATGGAGCGGGACATGCGTTGTGTCTCCGACGCCCGGCTCTGGAAATTTCGTGCCGCTGCCAGTCAGCCGTTTGTGGCATATGTGCGCGAGCGATTGACCCGGCAACTGGCGGCTTCGGGCGCGGCGCCCGAGGCGGTGGCGGAAGCCGGGCGGCGATTCGCCCCCCATGTCCTGACGCTGGGCTTTGCGCGGCGCTTCACGACGTACAAGCGGCCCAACCTGTTGCTGCACGATCCCGAGCGCTTGCTGCGTCTGCTGACCCATCCGCAACGCCCGGTGCAACTGGTTCTGGCGGGCAAGGCCCATCCGGCCGACCTGCCTGGGCAGGCCTTGATCCAGGCCTGGATGCAGTTTCTTCGCAGGCCCGAAGCCCGCCCCCATGTGATCTTCCTCAGCGACTACAACATGCTCCTGAGTGAAAACCTCGTGCAGGGCGTGGATGTCTGGATCAATACACCCCGGCGCCCATGGGAGGCGTGCGGAACCAGCGGCATGAAGGTGCTCGTCAATGGTGGCCTTAACCTGTCGGAATTGGATGGCTGGTGGGCGGAAGCCTACACGCCGGAAGTCGGATGGGCGCTGGGGGACGGGCAGGAACATGATGACGATCCCGACTGGGATGCGGCCGAAGCGGTCGCGTTATACGAACTGCTTGAGCAGCAGGTGATCCCCGAGTTTTACAACCGGAACGACCAAGGCATCCCCACAGCCTGGGTGGCACGTATGCGCGAAAGTATGGCGCAGTTGACGCCGCGTTTCTCCGCCAGCCGCGCGGTGCGCGAATATACCGAGCAGCACTACCTTCCGGCGGCAACGGCGTATCGGTTGCGCCGTGCAAACCAGGGCGCTCTCGGCAGGCAGCTGGTCGATTGGCAGCAACAGCTGGATCAAAAATGGGCCGGCATGTTCTTTGGCGAAAGACGAGTTGAAACACGCCGCGGGCGGCTCGAATTTACGGTGGAAGTATATCTCAATGACCTCGACCCCGCGTCCGTGCGTGTCGAACTGTATGCGGACGAACGTGCGAACGGCACGCCGGTAAGGCAGGAGATGACGTGCGACCGCCGGCCGGTCGAAGCCGCCGGCATCCACCTGTACCGCGCAGCCGTTCCCGCGGCCCGCCCAGCCACGGACTATACGGCGCGCATGATCCCGCAGCGCGAGGGCGCGGCGACCCCACTGGAAAACGCACGGATCTTGTGGCAGGGATGACATACGCATCAAGCGGTTGGCGTCGCTGCCTGATCATAGTTGCAGCGACGCCTCAAGTTCTGATTTGCGAACTTGAAGTTCAGCCAGTCCTTTTGTCAGCGCAGCCATCTCGTTCTTGATCTTGCGCAATTCCGTCTGGCTCTTTCCTGTTGTTACACGGGTGGCGCCAAGTTGTCCCGCAATGTAGCGTTCAAGCTGACTTCGCAAGAGTCTCAAATATGGATTTCCCCATATTCAGCCATTTTGTCTTCTCCGATCGAATGTGATATCGACCGCCCAGCAGACTTGCTGGCATGTACGTGCCGCAAGCAATTGCCGGGCTCATTGGGTGATTGAAAGCTAGAACTTCCGGCTGGAAGCGTCAACCAGATTCGCGACGGGTTTGCCACATGGTCTTTTCCTGAAGCGCCACTTTGGCGGCTTCCACCACGAAGATTCGAAGAACACGAAGATTCACGTAATCGGACGCTGGAAATGACCGAAACTTTCGGATTAATGGAACTTCGTGCTCTTCGTACTACTACCCGTCAAAACCGTGTTTTTCTTACATGTTATGTTGAACAGGAGGTCACAGAGAAAACAGAGCAAGGCAACCCTCCGTTCTCTCTGTTATCTCCTGTTCAAATCCGACTGGTTTGCGGGCTGTCGCTCGTCTCGCGGAGAGGCACGCGCCACACAGCGCGCTCAGGTTTGTCTATGCACCGACAGCAGTTCTCATTATGGCGACACGAATGCCCTTACGGGCACACTACAAACGGTTTTTTTGCTGGTTCTAGGCCGTTTGTAGAGACGCCGTAAGGCGTTTTTGCGCCATAATGCGAACCGCTGATGCACCGACCGCTTTTTCTCGCCTTTTTCTCGCCTTTGCAGCAGCCGAGCGTTTGGCGGCGGCCTCCGCACGCAGTTGCCACCCGTCACGCAGTAGGGTTTCTACCCATAGTGCGAACGCGGGACATCGCGCAAGATGCAGGAGCACAACGGGGAGAAATTGGATGGGTTGCTGTAACTGACCCATGACGGTTTGCTTCGGTGCGTGGTGTGCGGCTAGACCTGACATGGTAATTTGATGCAGTCATTATCGAAACTTTGGCGAGCCTGGAAAGACGGGCTGTCGCTTACGCGCGTTCGTGCGAGCGAGCCGCCTTTGCGCGCGGAACTGTTCAACAGTGAGCAGTTGCGCCGGCATGCCGTCGTGCTGGCGGGACAACATCGGCTGGACCCGAAACACGGCCCGAACCGGTTGTTGTTGCGGTTGGCGGACAACGCACAGGTACTCAATCAGGCCTACGACCTGGTGATCGGCGCGGAAGCCGAGGGTCGGCGCATCGCCCCGGCGGGTGAATGGCTGCTGGACAACTTTTATCTGATCGAACAGCAGATTCGCCTGACGCGGTTGCATTTGCCGCGGACCTACAGTCGTGAGTTGCCGCGTTTGTTGACGGGCCCAGCGGCAGGCTTTCCCCGCGTATATGATATTGCCCTGGAGTTGATCTCCCACGTGGACGGACGTGTGGACGTGGAGAACGTCAATCAGTTCCTCACGGCCTACCAGTCCGTCACACCGTTGACGCTCGGCGAGTTGTGGGCTGTGCCAATCATGCTGCGGTTGGGGCTGCTCGAGAACCTGCGGCGGGTGTCGGCGCACATTATCGGGCGGCGGCGGGATCGGAATCTGGCCACTCTGTGGGCCGGTCGTTTACTGGTGGCGGTGGAGAAGGATCCGGTCACGCTCCTGCATGTGTTGGCGGAAATGGCGCAGTCCGAACCGCCGTTCAACAACCAGTTCGTGGAGGAGTTTTGCGGGCGATTGCAGGGGCAGGGCCCATCGCTGGCCATGATCGAGAGCTGGGTTCAACATCGGCTCGCGGAACAAGGGCTGACGCGCGAGCAGCTGCAATGGGCGGACAACCAGACCCAGGCGGCCGATCAGGTGTCCATCGGCAACAGCATCGGCAGTTTGCGTTTCCTGAGCGCGACGGATTGGCGAAAATTCGTCGAAACGACGAGTCACATGGAGCAAGTGCTGAACGCAGATCCCGCCGGCGTGTATGCAACCATGGATTTCGTTACGCGTGACCGTTATCGCCACTGCGTGGAAGCCCTGTCGCGGCAGTCCGATACGCCCGAGATCGTGGTGGCTTCCACGGCGGTCCGGCTCGCAGCGGAGGCGAGCCGGCGCGACGGCCCGCAGACCCGCACCGCTCACGTGGGCTTCTATCTCATTGGGAAAGGTCTGCTGTCGCTGGAGCGCATGGTTCATGCGCAGGGGTCCTTTCGCCGTTTCTTCACGCGGATGGTTCGCGGTTGCCCGGTCTTCTGGTATGTCAGCTCCCTTTTGGCGCTCACGGCGGCCACGGCCAGTCTGGTGGTGCCGGCCATCGCGCTGGCTGGCTGGCACGGCTGGCGGGGTGGGTTGCTGCTGGCACTGGGAATCATTGGTGCGTCGCAGATGGCTGTTTCGTTGGTCAATCTGCTGACGAATGTCATGGTCGGCCCGCACCTGCTACCGCGTTTGGATTTTTCAAAGGGCATCCCGGATGCCAGCCGCACCATGGTGGTCATACCCACGCTCTTGACCAGTCCGCAGGCTGTCACCGATCTGCTGGAAGGCCTGGAGCTCCGGCACCTTGGAAATCGTGATCCGAACCTGTTTTTTGCTCTGCTCACCGACTTCCGCGATGCGTCCGAAGCGAAGCAATCCGAGGACGCCGACCTGTTGCGTCTGGCGCGCGACGGCGTCCAGTCCTTGAATGCTCGATACAGCCCTGCCGGCGTGACCGCCTTTTATCTGTTCCATCGTCCGCGCGTCTGGAATCCGCACGAACGCCTCTGGATGGGCTACGAGCGCAAACGCGGCAAACTGGAGCAGTTCAATGCACTGCTGCGCGGTGGTCCGAGCGACCCGTTCTCCGAGATCGTCGGCGATCAGACGATACTCCCGGGCATCAGCTACGTCATTACGCTGGATACGGATACCAGTTTGCCGCGCGACGCCGCGCGCAAACTGATCGGCACGATGGCGCATCCGCTAAACCGGCCGCGCTTCGATCCCGCGACGGGCCGCGTGGTGGAGGGGTACGCCATTCTTCAGCCGCGTACGCCCATCAGTCTGCTGGCGGCCAATCGTTCGCGGTTTGCGCAACTCAGCGCCGGCGAGGCGGGGATCGATCCCTACACGCGCGAGGTGTCCGATGTGTATCAGGATCTGTTTGCCGAGGGGTCCTATGTCGGCAAGGGGATTTACGATGTGGACGCTTTCCGGCAGGCTACGGCCGGCCGCTTCCCGGAAAACCTAATCCTGAGCCACGATCTGATCGAAAGCGGGTATGCCCGTTCGGCGCTGGTCACGGATGTGGAGCTGCAGGAAGATCACCCCGCGAATTTTGCGGCGGACATGAGCCGGCGTCATCGCTGGATTCGCGGCGACTGGCAGATTGCCGGTTGGCTTTTGCCGCGTGTGCTTGGGTCGGCCAACACGCGACAGGCCAACACCATGACGGCGCTCGGATGGTGGAAAATCTTCGACAACCTGCGCCGCAGTCTCGTGCCGCCCGCCTTGCTGCTGTTGTTGCTCGGCGGGTGGCTGTTGGCGCCGGACCCGGCGGGGTTCTGGACGCGGTTTGTGCTCCTGCTGCTCCTGCTGCCCATTCTGTCAGGCACGTTGGTGGAAGGGCTTAAAAAACCCCGGGAGCGGTCGTGGACCATGCATCTGGCCGTCGCCTTGAAATCGATGGGCCGTGGGTTGGCGGAGGCCGGTCTGCGCCTGAGCACGTTGCCGTATCACGCCGTCATCAACTTGGATGCGATTCTGGCTTCCGGCGGGCGTATGCCGTTCACCCGGCGTGGACTGTTGCTGTGGCACACGCCGGGTTATGCGCGGCGCAATGGCCGCGCAACGCGGGTCGACTTCCTGTGCGAGATGTGGGTTGCACCGATGTTCGGCGCGGCCGGCATCGCCATGCTGGCGTGGGCACATCCCGGTGAAATGCTTTCCAGTGGACCGGTGTGTCTGCTGTGGCTGGTGTCGCCCCTCATCGGCTGGTGGATCAGCCGGCCGCTGGTGGATGACCGGCAGGTGCTGTCATCTGCGCAACAGTCTTTTCTGCACGGTCTGGCCCGGCAGACGTGGCGCTACTTCGAAGTGCTGGTCACCGCGGAAGAGCATTGGCTGCCGCCCGATAATCTTCAGGAAGTCCCGACGCCCATGGTGGCTTCACGCACTTCGCCCACCAATATTGGCATGGCGTTGCTGGCCAATCTGGCGGCCGGAGATTTCGGCTATCTCACCACCGGACAACTACTCGAACGCACGGATAACACCCTTACTACGATGGAACAGCTCGAACGCTATCGTGGACATCTCTATAACTGGTACGATACGCGCACGCTCAAACCGCTGCGACCGCACTATGTGTCGAGTGTCGATAGCGGTAATCTCGCCGGGGCGTTGTTCACCCTGCGCGCGGGGTTGCTGGAATTGAAGAGCCAGCCCATCGTTTCGCCCCGGGTATTGAGCGGGTTGCTGGACACCGCCAATCGCATGTCCTTTCCGGACGACGCCCCGATTCACGCGAAGTTGCGGCAGTCGACGCCGCGCACGGTCCCGGCCATGCTGGCGTTGCTCCAGGACCTCAGCCGTACCGTTGCCGCATTACCCGTCGCTGGCGATGCAGAACAACAATGGTGGACGCAGGCGCTCGTCCAGCAGTGTTACGCGGCGCGCGACGATCTGCAGTTCCTCATTTCCGAGCGCCAGTTGTTTGATCACTTGCCGACCTTGCAGGAGTTGGCCGGCGTGCCCATTGGGGGCGAGCGCGCGGCTGCGCGCATCCGGAAGATCGACCAGCTCGCCCAGCGTTGTACCGAACTGGCAGTGATGGACTTCGCCTTCCTGTACGATCCTACGCGGGATTTGCTGACGATCGGCTACAATGTCACTGAACGGCGCTGCGATTCGTCGTATTACGATCTGCTGGCCTCGGAATCTCGCCTGGCAAGCTTCCTCCTGATCGCCCAGGACCAGGTGCCGCAGGAGCATTGGTTTGCCCTGGGACGGCAATTGACCACGCACGACGGCGCGATGGCGTTGTTGTCGTGGAGCGGTTCAATGTTCGAATACCTGATGCCGCTGCTGGTGATGCCGACCTACGAGCATACGCTACTCGACCAGACTTACCGGGCGGTGGTGGCCCGCCAGATCGAATACGGCCGTCAGCGTGGCGTGCCGTGGGGCGTTTCCGAATCAGGCTACAACGCCATCGATAACCACGGCGTGTACCAGTACAGTGCGTTCGGGGTGCCGGGGTTGGGGCTCAAGCGCGGCCTTGCCGACGATCTGGTCGTTGCGCCATACGCGTCCATGCTGGCGCTGATGGTCGCGCCCCGGGAGGCCTGCCAGAATCTGGAGACGTTTGCGGAGTACGGGTGCCAGGGCGCGTATGGGCTGTATGAGGCGATCGATTTCACACCCACGCGCATACCGCGTGGCAAGACCTGCGCGCCGCTCCGCAGTTTCATGGCGCATCATCAGGGGATGAGTTTCCTGGCGCTTACGTACCTGCTGCTGGACCGGCCCATGCAGCGCCGGTTCCTGTCCGACCCGTACCTCAAGGCGTCCGAGTTGCTACTGCACGAACGGATTCCCAAGGTTGCATCTTCGCTGCAGCCGCACGCAGCAGAGGTCAGTGCGGCGCGGCGTCCGCCGGCGGTTGTCACCACCGCCATGCGCGTGTTTCCCTTGCCGCACACGCCGATTCCCGAAGTGCACCTGCTGTCCAACGGCCGCTATCACGTCATGGTCACCAATGCAGGCGGAGGGTATAGCCGGTGGAACGATCTGGCGGTCACACGCTGGCGCGAGGACGTCACGTGCGACGGATGGGGTACGTTCGGCTATCTGCGCGACACGGACACGAACGTGCTCTGGTCGTCGGCCTATCAACCCACGCGGCGATTGTCGAAAAAATACGAGGCGATTTTCGTACAGGGCCGGGCCGAATTCCGTCGCCGCGATGAAGATATTGATTCGCATACGGAAATTTCCGTGTCGCCCGAAGACGATGTGGAAGTCCGCCGGATTACCCTGACGAATCGCTCGTCGCGAACCCGTACGATCGAGCTGACGAGTTACGCGGAAGTTGTCCTTGCGCCGCAGCCGGCCGACCTCGCGCATCCGGCATTCAGCAATCTGTTCGTGCAGACCGAGATCCTCCGGGACGCGCAGGCGATCCTGTGCATGCGCCGGCCGCGCGCGGCCGACGAGCCCACGCGCTGGATGTTCCATTTGATGACCACCCAGGGCACATCGGCCGGCGACACGTCCTACGAGACGGACCGGGCCAAGTTCATCGGCCGTTGCCGCTCCGTGGCTAACCCGGTTGCGTTCGACCAGATCGGACCGCTTTCCAACACGGACGGTGCGGTGCTCGATCCGATCGTGGCGATCCGCCAGGGCATTGTCATCCAGGCCGACACGTCTGCCAACTGGCATGTCATCTCCGGCGTGGCTGAAACGCGCGCGGCAGCACTGGCGTTGATCGCGAAGTACCGCGAACCCAGTTTCGCGGTGCGCGCGTTCGAGATGGCCTGGGCGCACAGTCAACTCGTGCTGCGTCCGTTGCAGGCCACCGAGACGGAGGCGCAAGTGTACGCGCAATTGGCCGGCACCATGATTTTCGCCAACCCGCTGCACCGCGCCGGCAACAGCCTCCTCATTCGCAACCGGCTAGGACAGTCCGGCTTATGGACTTTCGGCATCTCGGGCGACCTGCCGATTCTCCTGTTGCGCATCGGCGACGTGCATCGCATGGAATTGGTACAAGAGGTGCTCAAAGCCCACGCCTACTGGCGCGAGAAGGGGCTGGCCGTTGACCTGGTCATTCTGAACGAGGATTTCTCCGGGTATCGTCAGGCTTTGCAGGAACGCATCCAACATCTGATTGCGGCCGGTGCGGAAGCGCACCTGGTGGACAAGCCCGGCGGAATCTTCCTGCGCCGTAGCGATCAGTTGTCGGAAGAAACCCGGGTCCTGCTGCAGACGGTGGCGCGGGCCATTATCAGCGACAGCGCGGAGACTCTGGCCGAGCAGGTCGGCCGGCGGGCGCCGGTCGCACGCAAGATGCCGCGCTTTGTGCCGACACGGGCGATGCTGTCGTCAACTCCCGCAGCGCCGCCGCAGCGCGAACGGGTGTTTTTCAATGGATTGGGAGGGTTCACGCACGACGGACGCGAATACGTGATATCGCTCGGGCCCGGGCAGACTACGCCTGCGCCCTGGGCGAACGTGCTGGCCAACGCGCAGATCGGTACCGTGATCTCGGAAAGCGGCGGGGCCTATACGTGGGTGGACAACGCCCATGAATTCCGGCTTACGCCCTGGCACAACGATCCGGTGTCCGACGCCAGTGGCGAGGCGTTCTACATCCGCGACGAGGAAACCGGGCAGTTCTGGTCGCCGACGCCGTTGCCTGCGCGCGGGGATGGCGTGTATGTTTGCCGCCACGGGTTTGGCTACAGCGTCTTCGAATATACGCAATTCGGGATCAGCACGGAAATGTGGGTTTACGTCGCGCTCGACGCGCCCATAAAACTGGTGGCCGTCAAGGTGCGCAATCGCTCGGGCCGGACCCGACGCCTGTCGGTAACCGGCTATTGGGAATGGGCGCTCGGCCAATGGCGGCACCCGAACCTGATGCACGTGGTTACCGAGATCGACCCGGCCACCGGCGCGCTGTTCGCCCGCAATGTGTACAACCGTGCGTTTTCAGGCAAGACCGCCTTTGTCAGTGTCAGCGACGCCGCGCGTACCATCACGGGCAGCCGTACGGAGTTTCTGGGGCGCCTCGGTACGCTGGCCAGTCCGGACGCCATGCGGCAAACACAACTGTCTGGTCAGACCGGCGCGAGCCTCGACCCCTGCGCAGCGCTGCAGGTGGCGGTCGAACTGGCCGACGGCCAGGAACACGAACTGGTCTTTGTGCTGGGCGCCGGCAACCATGCCGACGAAGCCAGCCAGCTGGTCCGCCGGTTCACCGGCCCGGCGAGCGCGCACAGGGCGCTGGAGCGCGTGTGGGAATTCTGGAAACGGACGCTGGGCGTGGTCTACGCCGAGACGCCGGACCCGGCTCTGAATCTGCTGGTCAACGGCTGGCTGGAGTACCAGACGCTGGCCTGTCGCTACTGGGGACGAAGCGGGTATTACCAGTCCGGCGGCGCGTATGGGTTCCGCGACCAGCTTCAGGATACGACCGCACTGCTCCATGCCGCGCCGTGGACGGCCCGCGAACACTTGCTGCGTTGTGCCGGCCGCCAGTTCCGCGAAGGCGATGTCCAGCATTGGTGGCATCCGCCCACCGGCCGCGGCGTGCGCACGCATTGCTCCGATGACTACCTCTGGCTGCCCTACGCCACATGCCGCTATGTGAAGATGACCGGCGACACGGGCGTGCTCGATGAGCGCGTGCCCTTCCTCGAAGGGCGCCCGGTGAATGCGGATGAGGAGTCGTACTACGATCTGCCGCAACATTCGGGGGAAGACGGCACACTCTACGAGCATTGCGCGCGGGCGATCAAACGCGGGCTCAGCTTCGGCGCGCATGGACTGCCGTTGATAGGCAGCGGCGACTGGAACGACGGCATGAACCGCGTTGGCGAGAAAGGCAAAGGCGAGAGTGTGTGGCTGGCGTTCTTCCTGTTCGACGTCTTGCGGCGTTTCACGGAACTGGCCCGGCGGCGGGGCGATGCCGGCTTTGCCGACGACTGCACCCGCCAGTCGGCGCAATTGCAGCAGAACATTGAAATGAACGGGTGGGATGGCGACTGGTACCGGCGCGCCTACTTCGATGACGGTACACCGCTCGGTTCGGCCACGAACGAAGCCTGCCAGATTGACTCGATCGCACAGAGTTGGGCGGTTTTGTCGGGGGGTGCGAATCCGACACGGGCGCGTCTGGCCATGGCGCGCGTGGATCAACGCCTGGTCCGGCGTGAAGCCGGGCTGATCCAGCTCTTCGATCCACCGTTCGGTACGACTGCGCTCGAGCCCGGCTATATCAAGGGTTATCCGCCCGGCGTGCGTGAGAACGGCGGTCAGTACACCCATGCCGCGATTTGGGCTGTCATGGCTTTCGCGGAACTGGGCGAGACCGAGCGGGCGTGGGAACTGTTCTCGCTGCTCAACCCGATCCGTCATGCGACGGACGCGGCAGGAGTCCAGCAGTATCGGGTCGAGCCCTACGTGGTTGTTGCCGACATCTACACCATCGCGCCGCACACCGGTTGTGGCGGCTGGAGCTGGTACACGGGTTCTGCAGGTTGGATGTACCGGATGATTGTCGAGACGCTGCTCGGTTTGCGGCTGGAAGTGGACCGACTGCGGATCACCCCACGGCTGCCGCGCGCCTGGGACTCGTTGAAACTGCACTACCGCTATCGCGACACGTTCTACCACATTAACGTGAGTCGGATCACAGGCGAAGCGGCCGGGCGGGTCAGCGTGCGTGTCGATGGTCAAGCGCAACCCGGCGACACGATCCAACTCGTCGATGACCGCCAGGAGCATAAGGTTGAAATCAAGGTTTCAGATCAGCACAAGTTGCATTGACACACCCACATGTGGAGTGAATCCCCGCACTCCCCCACGGGCGCATCCCTGTTTCGTTGACCTACAGCAGACTGCGGGTGGTGCGCGTTGTCCGTAAGCGACGGTAGGGACGGCTTTACGCCGTCCACTGTCAGGCCAGTTACGGGTAGACGGCATAAAGCCGTCTCTACCCAATGCAAGTCAAGGAAACAGGGACGCGCCCCTCCCCCACTTCAATTTTCTATTTGCAATAGATAACATTTATGATATGTTTCGCATATGAACTTTGGCGATATTGTGCGGATTGTCGGAGAGCTGCCGTGTTTTGATTTGGCGCTGCTGACGCAGGCGTTCGATGACCGTCGGGAGGGGACCCGGGTGCAACTTTCGCGCTGGATGAAGCAGGGCAAGGTCATCGGACTCCGGCGTGGCATGTATGCGCTCGCCGAGCCCTACCGACGCGCGACGCCGAATCCTGCGGTGCTAGCCAGCCGATTGTACCGGCCGTCCTACCTCAGCGGGTTGTGGGCACTGGGGCACTACGACCTGATTCCGGAACGAGTCGTCAGGTTCACCAGTGTGACGCCACGCGTCCCGCGCCGCTTCGAAAATCCATTCGGCGTCTTCGACTATCGCAACATCAAGCAGGCCTGTTTCTTCGGATTTGTGACAACAGGCGTTGCGGGGCAGGATTTCTTTGTCGCCGAGCCCGAGAAAGCCCTGCTGGATCATTGGCACCTGACCGAGGGGGAGTGGGCCACGGAACGTATCGAGGAGATGCGGTATCAGCATGTTGCGCGGGTTGACGCAGAACGTCTCGCGTGTTATGCGCAACGGTTTCAAAGTCCGCGTCTGGACCGGGCTGTCCAACGGTGGCTTCGACTGGCGGCGGCTGCAGAGGAAGGAACAGTGGCGCTATGAAAGAGGAAGCCTTGGCCTTGGTTCGGGGTGTACCAGATCCGGCGCAAGCCCTGAACCGGCTCCGGGAATACCTTCAGGCCTTCGTGTTGCGGTCGTTCCACGAAAGCGAGGCGTTCCGGCCTCTGGCCTTTGTCGGCGGAACGGCGCTGCGCTTCCTGCACGGTCTGCCGCGATTCTCCGAGGACCTCGATTTCTCGCTTGTTTCCAGCGATGGCTACACGGGAAAGGAATGGCTGGCCAAAGTGAAGCGGGACTTGACGCTGGCCGGATTTGACCCGGAGGTGACCTGGAATGACCGCAAAGTTGTGCATACGGGCTGGGTGCGCGTGGCAGGTGTCCTGCATGATGCGGGTCTATCGGCAATGCCGACGGAGAAACTGGCCATCAAGCTGGAGATTGATACGCGGTCACCGGCAGGTGCGCGCTGCGAACGACAGATCGTCACGCGCTACGTGACCTTCCTGGTGCAGCACTACGACCTGCCATCGCTCCTGGCCGGGAAACTGCACGCCGCCATCACCCGCAAGTATGCCAAGGGGCGGGACTGGTACGATCTCATGTGGTATCTCTCGCAACGTCCACCGGTGGCCCCGAACCTGCCCTTGTTACAGGCGGCGCTCGACCAGACTCAAGGAGCCGGACGTCGCGATGCCCTGACCTGGAAGCAACTGGTGCAAGCGCGGTTGACGGCCTTGGACATGCGGACGGTCAGCGAGGATGTCAGCCCCTTCCTGGAACGTCCGCAGGACGCAGCGTTGCTGACGCGCGACAACCTGGCGGCGCTGCTGGGGTGAGGGAAGGGGTATGGTTCCGTCTATGGAATTCGAGACGGGGATCACCTGCTCAGTTATGCCCACATCACGGACGTTTAGGGACGGCTTTACGCCTATCTCACCCAGCCGGCACGACGGGAACGACGACCTTGGGTTGGTCTATCGGCGTGCCACCCGGTGGCACAACCGGTTTCACAATCGGTGGCACAACTGGCTGAATAACCGGCGGTGTAATCGGTGGTGCAACTGGCGGCATAACCGGTTTCACAACTGGCGGTGCAGCCGGCGTCACGGTCGTCGATCCGGTCGAAAGTACCGCACAACAGGCTTGGCACTCGTTGAGCTTTGACGAACATGCCGGACAGAATTGGAACGAGCTGCTCGTTGTGGCCCCGCTACAATTCGTGCACTTGCCCACGTTCTGGATAAACATCTTGCCGGCACAGGCAGCGCACAGCCCCGCGCTTGCCGAGGCAGGTATGAGAACCGTTGCCAGTGTCAACAACACGATGGGCGTGCAATAGGATATGAATCGGCGCATAAGTCACCTCTTTGTTACTTCTGTTACTGGTTTCACTGCAGCAAAGGTACGCCATAGGCTGACTCCTGACTATGGGGTATAACCCTACCAAACGGTGTGGATGGCAAAACGAGCAGCAAAAGCCGCAAGTTTTCAACGCCCAACGCCCAACGCTCAACTTCCAACGCCCAACGGAACTTCGTTCAGACTGTTTCGGTGTATTTCCCTTGGACGTTGGGCGTTGGAAGTTGGGCGTTGGGCGTTGAAACGTCAAGTCCGACAGTCTCCTCGCCTGATCGCCGGTAGGGTTTCTCCCCATGTCCGTCTGCAACGGTGACGTGATAGCGTACTTCTCGTGAACGCAATCGAGCCGTCGAGCGGAACGTTTTGGCGGGGAAGTGGAGATCACAACAACCGAATTGGAGAAAACCATGAAGCACGATACGCGCAGCCAGTATCTAACCCGTAACGACATCTTGAAACAACTTTCCGATGTCGAAGTCACGCACGTGAGCACAGCCGAGACAGCCGCGCATCTTGCTGAAGGCGACGAATATCTTGATTTGGAGCAGCTCGAGCGTGGAGTGCAGAAAGCCTGTAAGGCCATCAAGCCTGCGATGGGGCACGTGCTGCCCAAAAAGGCCGTACCTGCGGCTACGTGGAAAAAGCTGATTGTCCTGGGAACTCCAAAAGAGGGCGCAGCTGCGATTCATTGACTTGCCGCTGCATTTGGGTAGAGACGGCTTTACGCCGTCTACCCGCAAATGCCAGACAATGGACGGCGTAAAGCCGTCCCTACCGTGAAGTTCAATGAATTGCAGATGCGCCCCCCAAAAGAAAGACGTTGCTGTTCTGTAACAACGGGTGCAGTATGCCCATAGACCCCAGAGCGGGTTGTTCCTGCGTGCCCTCTATCATGACAAACAAGACGCGTAAACTACTGCACCCCTATCAGGCTGCCTTGTGCCGCTACCTGAAACAGGGCACGGCTATCTGTTTGCGGCCGGCGCCGGTACTGGGACGGCGGGCCATGGCCCTGGGGCTGGAGACGCTGGATCTGGCCCGGATTCACGAGCGGGCATTGCTATCCCAGTTGTCGTCTGACAATTCCGCCGCTGTGCGTGCCCGCATGCTCAGGCAGGCGGGCATCTTTTTTGCCGAGGCCATCCTGCCGCTGGAGGAAACGCACCGCACGGCGCTGGAAGCCAACCGCCGCTTACGCCGTCTGAACCTGACGCTGAGCCGGCGCACCCAGGCGCTCGCGGTCTCTTACCGGAAACTGACAGGGGAAATCGCCAGGCGCAGGAAAACCGAGCAGTCATTGCGTCAAAGCGAACAGCAGGCCGTCCGGTCATTGGACCAGGCGCGAAGCATGCAGGCGCAACTACAGCAGCTCTCCCGCCGGGTTCTTTCGGTCCAGGAGGACGAGCGTAAAAGAATCAGCCGCGAGCTGCACGATGTCATTGCGCAGGTCTTAACCGGGATCAATGTCCGGCTGGCAGTCTTGAAAAAGGAAGCCAATGTTAATACCAAGGCGCTTACGCATAACATTGCACAGACGCAAAAGCTGGTGGAGCAGTCCGTGGGAATCGTGCATCGGTTCGCATACGACTTGCGTCCGGCGGCGCTGGACGCGCTGGGTCTGATTCCCGCCCTGCATTCCCATATGAAGAATTTCAGCAAGCAGACGGGCATCCGGGTGAGTCTGACCGCTTTCGCGGCGGCGAACAAGCTGGACTGTGTCCGACGCACGGCCCTTTATCGCGTCGCGCAGGAGGCGCTGACCAATGTCGGGCGCCACGCGCAGGCCAGTCAGGTGGACATTCACATCCGGCGCGTCGCGCACGCCGTTTGCATGGAGATTCACGACAACGGAAAAGCGTTTGACGCCACGCGCGCCATGCTCGACGGCAAGACCAGACGCATGGGCTTGGTCGGCATGCGCGAGCGGGTGGAGATGGTCGACGGCCGCTTTTGTATCGAATCCTCCCCGGGGCAAGGCACGACCATCCGCGTCGAGGTCCCATTCACCAACAACCATCGCGTTTCCGTACCCGGAAAGCGCAGTATCGACACCCTGAAGGAGACTATGGCATGAAAAAGAAACGCGTTAAGACTGCTGCAGCGGCTGTATGTTTGCCCAAGTGCCCCACAGGGATTCAGGGCCTGGATGAGATCACCGGCGGGGGCTTGCCGCGCGGACGGCCCACTCTGGTCTGCGGCGGTGCGGGTTGCGGCAAGACCTTGTTGGCTGCCGAGTTTCTCGTGCGCGGCGCCATGCAGTTCGGTGAACCGGGCGTGTTCATGGCCTTTGAGGAGACGGAAACCGAGCTGACCGCCAACGTGGCGTCGCTCGGGTTTGATCTGGCGGGCCTGGTCCAGCACAAGAAGATTCTGCTCGATTACGTTCACATCGAGCGTACGGAAGTCCAGGAGAGCGGGGAGTACGACCTGGAAGGGCTGTTCGTCCGGCTCAATCACGCGATTGATTCCATTGGCGCCAAGCGCGTCGTGCTGGATTCGCTGGAAGCGCTGTTCGCCAGTCTCCCCAACGAGGCCATCCTGCGCGCCGAGTTGCGCCGGCTCTTTCGCTGGCTCAAGGACAAAGGCGTAACTGCCGTGATCACGGCCGAGCGTGGACGAGAACAACTGACGCGCCACGGGTTGGAGGAATACGTTTCCGATTGTGTCATCCTGCTCGACCATCGGGTCTGTGATCAGATTGCCACGCGGAATCTGCGCGTGGTGAAGTATCGCGGCGCGCTGCACGGCACCAATGAATTCCCGTTTCTCATCGGCGCCGATGGCATCAGCGTGCTGCCAATCACGTCGCTGGGGCTGAATCACAAGATCTCGGCCGAGCGGATTGCCACCGGCATCCCCCGGCTCGACGCGATGCTGGGCGGCCGGGGGTTCTTCCGTGGCAGCAGTATTTTGCTCACAGGCACGCCCGGCACCGGCAAGACCATCATCGCCGCCAACTTTGCCCAGGCCGCCTGCCGGCGCGGGGAGCGCACCCTCTTCTTCTCATTCGAGGAATCGCCTAACCAGATCATCCGCAACATGCATTCCATCGGGTTGCACCTGGAGCCGTTCGTCAAGAGTGGCCTGCTGCGGTTTCACGCGGCGCGCCCCTCGCTTTACGGCCTGGAAATGCACCTGGCCACGATGTTCAAGGAGATCGTCACGTTTCAACCACGCGTCGTCGTAATGGACCCGATTACCAGCCTGATGGATGCGGGCACCGCCTCCGAATGCAGGGCGATGGTGACGCGGCTGGTTGATTATTTGAAGGCCGGACAAGTCACCACGCTCTTTACCAGTCTGACGCAATCCGGCCACGCGCTGCAACAAAGTGAAGCCTCCATGTCCTCGCTCATGGACTCCTGGCTGTTGTTGCAGGACGTCGAAGGCAACGGCGAACGCAATCGCGTGCTTTACGTGCTCAAAGCGCGTGGCATGGCGCACTCGAACCAAGTCCGCGAATTCTTGATTTCGGACCGGGGTATTGACCTGGTGGACGCCTACATCGGGGTCAGTGGCGTGTTGACCGGCTCTGCCCGCGTGGCGCAAGCGGCCCTTGAAAAAGCCGTCGTGCTGGCCAACCAGCAGGAAGCCGCCACGCTCAAGCGCGAAGTGGAGCGCAAACGCGCGGCGCTCGAACAGAAAATCCGCGGGCTGCGTTCGGATTATGAAATGGAAGCCGCGGAATTACGGCGCATTGCCGAACAGGTCGGCACGCGAACATCTGTGCTGGGCACCGAGCGGGCGGCATCAGGCATCTTGCGCCAGGCGGATATCAAGGTGGCGGCCCAAACGCAGGTCAAAACCAGATCGGTAGGAGATAACCGTTGAAACGTAAAACGGTGAAACCGGTTCAAGCCCGCGCCGCTCGATGTCCAGCCAAACGTTGGCAACTGCGCCTCTACGTGATGGGCGAGACGCCCAGCTCGGTGACGGCGTTGGCGAACTTGAAGACGGTTTGCGAAAGCCATCTCAAAGGGTGCTATCGCATTACGGTGATTGATCTCATGAAGCGGCCGCATCTGGCGCAAGGCGACCAGATTCTGGCCATCCCCACGGTGGTGCGCAAGCTGCCGAAACCCGTGCGTGTCATGATTGGCAGTCTTTCCGATACGGAGCGCGTGCTCGTTGGCCTGGACCTGCGACCCGCAGTCAGCCGGGACGAGCGGTTATGAGAAAAGCACGGACCCGCGCTACGGAGGCTGCCAGGCTGACACCCGCCACACGGGCCGTACGTGCGCACATCCTGCGACTGTTCGTGGCAGGGGCCACGATACGCTCGCGCCAGGCCATCCTGCGCGTCCGCCAACTGTGCGAGGCGGAGTTGAAAGACAACTTCACGCTGGAAGTGATCGACATCTATCAGCAGCCTCATCTGGCGCGCGCAAACCAGATCGTGGCCACACCGACGCTGATCAAAGACTTTCCGCGCCCTGTGCGCCGGTTCATCGGCAACCTGGCGAATACCACCGGTCTGTTTACTGAGTTGATCGTGGATGACAACTGATTAGCACCTTCCAGACCGAGAACCACTACAAATAAAGTTGTTTGAACAGGAGGCAACGAAGGAAACAGAGCGAAGCACCCCTCCGTTCTCTCTGTTGCCTCCTGTTAAATCCGGTTGGGTTGCGGGCGCGCGCCCGCGTTGGAGCATTTTTTGAAAAAGCCTCTACAGTCGCGTTCCTCTCTTCCTGCGCCGGAACCCAGGCGTGGCCGAAGCGGCAGCGGCGTGGCCAAAGACCGCGAACTCGCCCAACTCCGTACCCGCCTGACCGAGGCCGAGGAAACGCTGCGCGCCATCCGCGTCGGCGAGGTCGATACGGTGGTGGTGGCAGGCAAAAAAGGCCAGCAGATCTTCACGCTGGAAGGTGCCGGGCATGCCTACCGGATGCTGATTGAATCCATGAACGAAGGGGCGCTGACGCTGACATCCATGGGGCTGATCCTGTATGCCAACCAGTGCTTTGCCAGGATGGGGCGGCATCCGCTCGATCACCTGTTAGGCTCATCCTTCTACCAGTTGCTTTCCGCCGCGGATCAGGCCGTGCTGCGACCGCGCCTGGAACAAACAGCCAAGACCGGCTTTAAGATGCAGGCGTCCCTTCGGACCGGCAACGGGGCGCAACTACCGGTGCAGATCTCCGTTCATTCGCTGGCTAACAAGGGTCCTGCCGGCGCGACCTTCTGCCTGGTGGTCACGGACATGACAGAAGCCCGGCAAAACGAGGAGATGCTGCGAACCCTGACGCATTGTGTGGTGCAAGCGCAGGAATCCGAACGTAGACGTGTGGCTCTCGAACTGCATGACAACATTACCCAGCTGCTCTGTGCCATTCTCATTCGTAGTCAGACGCTGGCGGACAAGCTGTCGGTGCGTGAAGGTGCGGCAAAAAGAGAAGCGCTGCAACTGCGCCAGATGCTCGGTCAGACAGCGGATGAAGTGGAGCGCATTTCGAAGAATTTGCGGTCCAATGTGCTGGACGATCTGGGCTTGGTCGCTGTTCTGCACGACACAAGTACGGAGTTTGCGGCGCGGACAGGTATGGCCGTCAAGCTGGCATGCGGGCAGCTGAGCGCACGGCTGCCTGCTGATACCGAGATGACGCTCTATCGCATTCTTCAGGAAGCCCTGGATAATGTGGACAAACACGCTAGTGCTCGCCATGTTTCGATTCGTCTGACGCAACAGGACGACATCGTCCAGTTGACGATCAAGGATGACGGCATCGGCTTCAACGCGGCGTATCACTCGGGTATACGAAAAAGAGGGAGCGCTCTGGGTTTGCTTGGCATGCGCGAACGAGCGATTTCCAGTGGCGGCATCTTCAAGATGAAATCGGCGCATGGGGCCGGCACGAAAATCGAGGTGCGCATTCCCGTGTCACCACGCGCCACGGCGGCGAACGGAGGTGGCAAATGAAGAAGATTACGGTCTTGCTGGCGGAAGATCACATGATTGTCCGTGAAGGGCTGAAAAAGCTGCTCGAGACGGAGAAAGACATTCTGGTGGTGGGCGAAGCCACCAACGGGCGGCAGGCGGTGGACATGGCCGCGAAACTCCGTCCCGACGTGGTGGTCATGGATATCGCGATGCCGCAACTCAACGGACTGGAGGCCACGCGCCAAATTCGCCAGCTGGTGCCTGCCGCCAAGATTCTCATGCTGTCCGCGCACAGTGATGACGCGTATGTCGATCGCCTGACAGCGTTAGGGGTGTCGGGATACTTGATCAAGCAGACCTCCGCCCACATCCTGTCCGAGGCGATTCGGGAGGTCCAGAAGGGGAACACCTTCTACACGGCCTCAATCTCCAAGCGGATCGGACAGCGCCATCCGAAGGCGCTGGATCGAAAAGGTCAGTCCAAGGCAAAAGACGTCAGTCTGAGTACGCGTGAGATGGAGGTGCTGCAGCAGATTGCCGAAGGCCAGGCCAACAAGCAGATTGCGGCGGATCTCGGCATCAGCACCAAGACGGTCGAGAAGCACCGGGATCATCTCATGCGCAAGCTCGACATCCACGACACGGCGGGTCTCACCCGCTACGCCATCAGCGCGGGGATCATTGAAAGTAGTGTCCAGTTGACGATTATCTGACTAGGAACCTGTCGGAATAAGGCCCTGGATCGTTCCGGTGCATTCTGCCGACAGGTTCCTAGTTATGCAACCCGCGGATAGCGGGTTGCGAGGCCTCAATAAACGACCAGACACCTGTCGGCAGAAGGCACCGGTGGCCCGTGCGCTCCGCGCGCGGGCAGATGCAGAAACAGCGTCGGGGCAGCAACCGCCCGCGCGCGGAGCCCTTCGGCCACGAGTTCAGGGCCGAGTGGCGCACGGGCCACCTTTATAAAACAACCGCAAGTCCGAGTGCCGTCAACTTTGTCTTGCCCCATGCGCAGTGCGAGAACATCAGTTCTCGTGATGGCGACACGAATGCCCTTACGGGCACACTACGAACGGCTTCTTGCCGTTTCTAGGCCGTTTGTAGTGACGCCGTAAGGCGTTTGGGCGCCATCATGAGAACTGCTGGTGCGAGGCTGGCCCGAAATGGACATCTCGTCCGGATTCTGCCATGCTTCCTTCATGCATACACCACTTCTTGCCATGTCCTGTCGGTTGG
>JBAXVM010000159.1:0-6881 GCA_037129105.1 bacterium | reverse complement strand
GTCGCAATCGGTTGCCGATCAAAGAGTTGCGAGCGGGATGCGAAAGGAATGTGCGGCAAAAACGCCTTACGGCGTCACTACAAACGGCCTAGAAACAGCAAGAAAGCCGTTTGTAGTGTGCCCGTAAGGGCATTCGCGTAGCCATCATGAGAACTGCCGGGCAGTGCGATCGCAGTACGCATCATGTCGTAATCGCGGCGGGGCCGCCGGACCCGCCGCTGGCGTGTACTTCCAGCGGCGTATGCGCCAAACACAGCGGGCCCGCAGGTCCCGCTGTACCGGGCGCAGCTAGTACAGCGGGGGCTGCGCACCCGCTGTACTAGGCATGTCCGTCAGAAACCCGTCTACTTCTTCAAAATCGCGGCCAAGTCCGCGTCCGGCGTGGTGGTGGGCGTGAGGCCGAACTTTTCGACCAGCACGTTCAACACCGTGGGCGAGACAAACGCCGGCAGGGATGGGCCGAGGCGGATGTTCTTGACCCCGAGCGAGAGCAGCGTCAGCAGGATGCAGACGGCCTTCTGCTCGTACCAGGAGAGCACCAGCGTCAGCGGCAGGTCATTGACCGTGCAGTTAAACGCCTTGGAGAGCGCCACCGCAACCTGGATGGCCGAGTAGGCGTCGTTGCACTGCCCCATGTCGAGGATGCGCGGGAACGGGCCGATCTTGCCGATGTCGAGATGGTTGAAGCGGTACTTGCCGCAGGCCAGCGTGAGCACCAACGTATCCTTGGGCGTCTTTTCGACGAACTCGGTGAAGTAGTTGCGCCCGGGCTTGGCGCCGTCACAGCCACCCACGAGGAAGATGTGCTTCACGGCGCCGGCCTTGACGGCACCGATCACCTGATCCGCCACGGACATGACGGCATTGCGCGCAAAGCCGGTCATCAGCGGCTTGCCTTCCACCGCGGTCTTCCAGCCGCCGAGCGCTAGGGCCTTCTGGATGACGGGCGCGAAGTTCCGCGTGCCGCCGGGGCCGTCCGGGATGTGGGCCACGCCCGGGAACCCGACCACCGAGGTCGTGAACACGCGGTCGATATAGGAAGCCTTGGGCGGCATGATGCAGTTGGTGGTGAAGAGGACGGCGCCGGGAAGGCTGTCGAACTCCTTCTGCTGATTCTGCCAGGCAGTGCCGAAGTTCCCCTTGAGATGCGGGTACTTCTTGAGTCCCGGATAGCCGTGCGCCGGGAGCATCTCGCCATGCGTGTAGATGTTGATCCCCTTGCCCGCGGTCTGATCGAGCAGGTTCTTCAGGTCCAGCAGGTCGTGACCTGTGACCACAATGAACGGTCCTGGATCGCGCGTGGTGGAAACGCTGGTGGGGACCGGGTGGCCGTAGGCCGTGGTGTTGGCGCAGTCGAGGATCCCCATGCAGGTGAGGTTGACCTGGCCAAACTCCATGAGCAATCCGAGCCAGTCTGCGACGCTATGATCGCGGCCGATCTCCAGCAGCCCCTTGTAGTGCCAGCCTGTAACCGTGGCGTCATCCTGCCCGAGCACATGCGCGTGCCAGGCATAGGCGGCCATGCCGCGCAGCCCGAGCAGCAGCGTGGAACGCAGCGAGGTGATGTCCGTGTCGCCGTGGAACAGCGCCTGCGGATCGTAGGCCGGCGCACCGCCGAGGCGCGCCGTGGCGGCTCTGGCCTGCGCGATCAGCGCGTCGATGCGCGCCGGATCGAAGTTGACGTTGGTGATCGTGGCAAAGAGCCCCTGCATCATCAACTCATCGGTCTCGCCGCCGACAGCCTGCCCCTTGGCGGCGCGGGCCAGCTCGATCAGGGCAGCGGTCAGCTGGTCCTGCTTGTTGGAAACTTCGGGCGATTTGCCGCAGGCGCCGTAGCGCTCGCACCCTTTGCCGCCGACGGTCTGCTCACATTGAAAACAAAACATACTGGCATCGCTCATGGTCGTGACTCCTTGGTTATGGTTGGGGTTGATGATAGGTTCAGGAAAGGAATGTTGTCAATTGGTTTTGCTCGGCGCGTCTCGACATGCGGCGCATCGATGGGAAAGCGTTTCGGTGAGCTGAACGAGATCCTGCTCGGTGATATCGACAAAGGAATCGAGCGATCGAACGGCAGCCAACACCTCCGCATGCGTGGATACCGGCGCCACGATGCAGGATCTGACCGAACGGCGACTGGCCGGATAGCGCCGCCACCGGAACGCGAAATTGATCAGGACTGCCAGCAGAACCATGATGACGGCATTGACGAGCACCGGAAAGATCACAAAGCCATACCCGAGCGCATGAATGGCCTTTCCGCCCATGACCGCGGTCAAGGCTGTGGCGCCTCCGGGCGGGTGGATGCATTTGAGTTGATACATGGCGCCAATCGAGAGACCCACCGCGCAGGCGGCCGACACCATGGGGTGGCGAATGATCTGCGCACAGGCCACGCCAATGGCAGCCGAGATGCCGTGTCCGGCAATCACCGGCCACGGCTGTGAAAGCTGGCCGTGCGGCACGGCAAACAGCAGCACGGCGCTGGCCCCCATGGAGGCGATCAAGGCGGTCGCGCTTGCATCCGGCAACGCCCATTGGGAAATAACAATCAGCAGCAGAATGGCCAAACCGCCGCCCAGCGCGGCAACCATCTTCTCCGTGGCGCCGGCTTCGCTCATTTCGATGCCAAGCCACTGCCGACCTGCCGTTATCACACCTTTGGCCATAGGACTCCACATGACGCCGGACCGCTTACTGGTTGTAGCGCGCCTTGTACTCCTTGCGCAGTGCTTCCGCTTCTTCGGGTTTCATCCCCTTCTTCCAGATATGCTCCGGCTGGGCCAGCAGTGCGGCTACGCGCGCCTCGTACTTAGCCTTCATCTCCGGGCTCTTCCTGGCTGCGGTCTCGATGACGGCCGGCAGGAACTTCTCGTAGAAGTGCTTGCTGACCTCGTACATGCCATGCCAGTGCGTATAGTCCGGCGCCATCATGCTGGCGCCATGCCGCGCGCGCCGTCCCTCGTGATGCCAGAGCTCGTAGAAGATCCACTGCACATCATATTCAAAGGGGGCCTTGGGGTTGAGCACGCCGTCCGCGGTCAGCTCATCCATAATCTTCTGGGCGGGCCTACCGAACTTCTCGTTGTACAACACGACGAGGTCGTCGTACTGCTGGTAGAAGTTGTCCACAAAGGTGTTGTTGTGGCAGTTCAGGCACGCGCCCTTCATGTTGTCGCGGCGCTGCTGCCAGGTGTCGATCTGCTTCACGCGGCGGGGGACGGTCTTGTTTACGAGCTTCTCGCCCTCGATGACCTTCTCGACGGTGGCAACCTCGTCGCCGATCTTCGGCAACGCACGAGAATCCGGGAAGTCCTCTTTGTAGCCGTCCTCATACGTCACGAGGTTGACCTTGACGCTGACAACCGGGCGCAGGGTCCAGCTGTTGCGTTCGCCGACGTCGTGGTTGTTGCCGGAGACTTTCCCGTCCGGCTTGCTATAGCTGGTGATATGGCACGAGGCGCAGGTCGGCGCGGCGCTGTAATCCTTGCCGAGCACCCAGTCGCCCTCCTTGTCGAGGGCCATCACGTTGCGGTTGGCATAGAAAGCAATACCATGCTTGCTTTCATTGTATATCTCGGCCTGTGGATGATCCGGTCCCAGATGACATTTGCCGCAGTTTTCCGGCGAGCGCGACAGCTTCGCCTCGAACGAGTGACGTGAATGGCAGGCGTGGCACGACCCCTTGGAGCCATCCGGGTTGAGCCGGCCGATGCCGCTGTTCGGCCAGGTACGCGCATCGATCAGCGGCTTGCCGCTGGGCGCGCGCAGGATCTCGTTCTTCTCATTGCGCTGGAACTTGATCATGGCCCCATGGCACTGCCAGCAGCCGTTCACCGCATCCGCGTTGTTCCCCGGCATGCCCGCCGCTTTCTCCGCGAGCACGTTGTCCAGGCTGGCCAGGATCTCACCCGCCTTGGCGTGATGGCTGCGCTCAAACTGCTCGAACTCCGCCGCATGGCATTGCGAACAGTCCTTCGGCGTAACCAGTGCCGAGATCCATTCGCCTTCGTGTTTCCAGGCATCCACCTCGCCTTCTTTGGCGCCGTGACAATCCACGCAACCCACGCCATTCTGGCTGTGCCGGGAGCGCTGCCATTCCATGACCAGGGCCGGTGACTGCTTGCGATGGCAGACCACGCAGGCACTCTCCGCTGCCGCGGGCTTCTTCCCGCCAACGGGTGCAGCCGCCGGTTCCGCGGCCCAGGAGAGGCCGGTCAACAACAACACACATGTGACGATTCGGCTCGTGACTTGCCGGCAGCTTGACTGCATCGTTGATTCTCCTTGAGACGCTGTGCTCTTGTTTATCAGAAACTCTTTGTTACCGCTTCTCTACTCTGTGCCCGCCGTGTCCCTGCCTTGTACAGGCGGCGTGCCACGCGTAATCGTTCAAGCCCAGGCTTCCTCGAGAATGTCGCCCTGCAGCCCCACGATCACATACTTGAGCGGCACCTTGCGCTTGGCCTGGCTGACCGCCTGCTGTGCCAGGGCCAGCAGTCCGCGGCAGCACGGCACCTGCATGATCATGACCGTGAGGGTGTTGATCTTGGCCTCGTCGATCCACGCCTTGATTTTTTCAACATACTCGGTCTGGTCCTCATCCAGTTTCGGGCAGGCAATCGCGATCGACTTGCCCTTGAGGTAGCTGCCATGGTAGCCGCCGAGCGCGTACGCTACGCAATCGGCAGTCAGCAGCACATCCGCGCCCTGGAAGTAGGGCGCGTTCGGGCTGATCAGATGCAGCTGAATCGGCCACTGCCGCAGCTGCGAAGCCACCGGTCCGGCTTCCTCGCCGGCGGCGGGGGCGTCCTTGCGAAAATCCATGGCCTGTGCTCCGGGGCATCCACACTTGCTCATTGTTGCTCTCCTTGTTTTTGCATGCCGAACTCGTTTTCCAAACGGGTCACCACCGCGCGCTCCATGGCCGGGCCGTCCCCAAACCGGGTCTCAACATCCCGGAAGGCGGCAAACAAACGGCCGATCTGTGTGTCGTTCAACGCGCGGTCCATCCAGGGGTAGAGGATCTCGTCCTCCTTGCGAATGTGCTCGGTCAGCAGTGCGGCGTACGCGTGCAGGTGCGTTGCAACGGCGGCGGCATCACCGGCGGCCAGGGCGGCGGCCGCCGCACGCACATGGCCACGGCCAACCTCATGTTCGGCGCGCATGGCAGCGATGATCTCGCCCGCGTCCTCAAACAGCGGGAAGAGCAGATCCTCCTCCTTGGCGTGGTGTAAGCGATCGGCAAAATTACGGACAAAGGCCAGCAGCTCCTGCGCCTGCCGGCGGGACACATCGTTCACCCCGGCCGACTGCGCTGCGGCGAGAACCGGCAGCATCGCAATCGCACGCTTGATGACCGTGTGCTCTTCCACGAGTTCGCGCAACGGCGGCGAGAAACGCACCGGGCCTGCAGAGCGAGCGGCAGCTGTCCGGCGCTCCAAGTGCGGAATCGGAACGGAAACCCCCGGGAACGCCACCTCTGCCATGCGTGTCAGCAGCCTGGCCTCCTGCTGCGTCGTAAGACCATGGATATCGACCACGTCCTGCAATCGACAGGTGCCCAGACTGCAGGTGACGCAGTGAATGGCGTATTCGTCGAGCAGGTTGCCAATCGCCGGAAAACGGGCAATCACCTCCCGGACGTTGGTTGCCAGAATGGCGGATAGGCCGGTTGTCGTCGGCTCGGGAACGGGTGGCGCTGGCGAAGCGACCGCCATGGGCACGTGATCCACCACCTTTTGCGCAAGGTGGTGGTTGGCTTGTACGGCGGACTCGTCGAACGCTGCCGCCTCACGCTCCACGATGGCAATGGCATCTGCCGGGCACTCCGGCAGGCAGGCGCCGAGGCCATCGCAATACGTGTCGGAAACCAGTTGCGCCTTGCCGTTCACCAGTTTCAGGGCCCCCTCGTGGCAGGCGTCAATACACAGGCCGCAACCCGTGCACTTGTCCTGGTCAATCTGTATGATTTTTCTGCGCATGTTCGATCACCTGGGCTTCCTGACCCTCACAGCCGGTTTGGCGACAACAGCATCAGCCAGGCCTTTGCAGATTGGCTCGCACACCGGCAACTGCTCCTGCGCCACCGTCCCGGCTGGCACCTGCCCGATCAGATCCGCCAGCCGGACAGAGGCAAAAAACTCGCGTATGCTCTGGTTGTAAGCACTCAACCGGGGCCCCAGACGGCAGGAGAGCGCGCCGCACCCTTCCCCTGCTCGCAGCAGGCAAGCATCCATGGTCATGGGACCATCGATGGCTTCAAACACCGCCAGCAGCGTAATCTCGGACGGCGGCCGCACGAGGCGCGCGCCGCCATGCGGCCCCCGCACCGTCGTAATCAGACCGGCGCGGACCAGGGAAGACATGACCTTGGCCAGATGCGCCTCGGACACGCGATACCGGCTGGCGATCTCACGCGATGACCAATAGCGCCCGGGATCCACGCTGAGGCAGAGCGCCGCATGCAAGCCGATCGAAACAGCTTCAGAAATGTGAATTGCACTTGCCATGAAACCTGCGCTCCTCGCCAATTTCCTCAATTCGGTATAACAATACCTGATTAGACTTGGCGCGTCAACCGCAAATAAATGGTCCTTACCTATAACTTGAATTGGCGGCGCATGGCTATGCTTGGCCGCAAAAGAACACAAAGATCGCAAAGACGCGGGTTGAAAATATGCGGTGCTCTTTGTGTTTCTTTGTGTTCTTTGGCGGCAAAGACACGTTCCACGGCGCGGAAAATTTCAAGTTACCCGAGCGTTTGTTCGCGGCGCAGCCGCGCGGTTGGCTTCGTGGCGAGAATCCCCGACCGCTTGAGGGAAAAGGGGCGCATCTGCGATTCAGATTCTGCTGCAAAACCCCACGGCGCCAAAGGATTG
>JBAXVM010000158.1:0-6940 GCA_037129105.1 bacterium | reverse complement strand
TTTTCATGGCATGTTACAAAACCGCAGAATATCGAACAAGGAACTCCGAATGTTGAACAGCGCAAGCGGCGGTCCTATATTCGTATTCATCAACGATCGCTCATTCGACATTCGGAGTTCCTTGTTCGATATTCTGCGGTTCAGAAGTTACACGCGAAACGCATATAATGCACGCGAGGCCATCAGTTTCCCATCCCCGGTCGCTCCGGGGTGGTGTCGCCGAAATAGTAGCAGAGCGCGGCTTCTGCGAAACCGAAACAGGCCTGCCGTTCATTCGGTTGCAGGGTCATGGCAGTCACGCCGGCGCGCACCGACCAATGCTCAGATAGTGAATATAGGATGCCTGCCCCGAGGCGGGGAGCAAAGCCTTCCTGCCGGTTGTCCGGCAGGGCGTGCCCGTCGCACCAGAACGCGCCAACGCCGGCGCTGAGATAAGGATCCAGCCGTTCCCAGCGCGCCAGGTGTACGATCAGATCGGCCCACGTGCCGCGGATCGAGTGCCATCCGCCATCTGCGCCGCGATCTGGAGAATTGAAGCCGCCTGCCAGGCCGCCCAGTTCGATCGAAAGCGGCGCATTCAGGTCGTAGCCGAGACGCAGCGTGCCCACCATGTTGTCGCGTGACGCCTCACCGCCGGGAAACAGCAGCACGCCGGCGCCCGTAGCCACATGCCAGGATTCGCTGCCCCAGGACAACCCGGACAGGCCGGTTGCCAGCAGGAGCCCTAGTGCAGCCGTCCGCGCGACGGGCACGGCGGCGGAAAATACGCGGATGATTCGCCTCATGGAGTCAGTATAGGACCGGACACACAAGGCAGGCAAGGGGCAAAGCAGCAGTAAGGCTAAAGTCTAAAGGCTGAAGGCTAAAGTGGCCGTTCACTTTAGCCTTTAGACTTCAGCCTTTAGACTTCTGCCGGCGCGGGTACTTGTACCAACCCCGCGGCCACGCGCTGGCGCACGGCCTCGAACAGCAGGATGGTGGTGGCGGCGGCGACGTTGAGGGAATCCGCCTGCCCTAGCATGGGGATGCGCACACGCAGGTCCGCGGCCTGCATCCAGGCGTCGCTCAGGCCGTATTGCTCGGTCCCCACGACCAGCGCCACGTTGCCGGTGAGGTCCACGTCCGTGTGCAGCTTGTCGGTGTGCGGCGTGGCCGCGAGAATCGCGAAGCCGCGCCCGCGCAGGAAGGCCAGCGTGGACGCGCTGTCCGCCTCGACCACAGGCACGGCAAAGAGCATGCCGGTCGAGGCGCGCACCACGTTGGGGTTGTGCAGGTCCGTGCAGCGGTCGCAGACGATCACCGCCTGCACGCCGGCCGCATCGGCCGAGCGCAGGATGGTGCCGAGGTTGCCGGGCTTCTCGATGGCTTCAGCCACGATCACGAGCGCGCGTGGCGGCAACACCAGGTCTGCCAGCGTACGCCGAAGCTGCGGTCCCACGGCCAGCAGCCCCTCCGGGCGTTCGCGGTAGGCCATTTTTTCGAAGACGATGGCGTTGCAGGCGATGATCTCGGCGCCGAGTTTGCGGCAGCGTTCGATCAGCACCGGCTCGTTGGTGCCCTTCAGAAAGAGCTCCTCGCAGACGAAAAGCTGCTGTGGCCGGTAGTTGTTGTCGAGCGCGCGCTTCAGCTCGCGGTACCCCTCGATCAGCATCAGCCCGAGTTCGTCCCGGTGTGGCCGCTGACGCAGCTTCACGACGGTTTTGACCTTGGGGTTGGCGGGGCTGGTGATGGTGAGATCGGCGACAATCATGGTTTGAGCTTTCCGAAACCCACCCGCACGATATAGTATGGCCCCTGCTTCGTCAAGAAAGGCGCGGCGGGCGCATAAGGCCTTTGTCGCCTTTCGCGATGCAGGTGGCCCGGGCGCTCCGCGCACGGGCAAGTTGCCGTGCCAGTTGCGGTTCTGGCGCAAGCCCGTGCGCGGAGCGCCCGGGCCACCTGCATCGCGACGGGTGCAGGAACATGGAGACGATGAAATGAATCGCATCGCATATCTTCTGGTCAGTTTGCTGGCGCTGGCCGTGGCTGTGACGGGACGCGCCGTCGCCGCCGCCACGAACGAGACGTCCGCCGCCTGGCTGCTGGATGGCGTGGCCGCGCAGGTCAACGACGAAACCATCACCATCTCCGAGGTCATGAACGAGATCCGTAACAGCGCCTGGATCGAGATGTCCAAGGAGGATCGCGAGAAAAGCCTGCGCAAACTCTACGCCGATACGCTGGATGCCTTCGTCAACCGCCGCCTGATTCTGGCTTCGGGCAAAGCCGCAAACCTGAAGCTGCAGCCCTGGATTATTGACGACCGGATTCAGGACATCACGGACAACCGGTACAAGGGCAACCACGCGCTGCTGCTGGCGGATCTGACGGATCATCACATCAAATTCGACGACTGGAAGAAAAGCATCGAGGAAGACATGATGCTGATGGCCATGCGTTCGGAGAATGTGGATAAGCTGGTATCCGTTTCGCCGCGCGATGTCCGCAGTTATTACGAGACGAACCGGCAGGCCCTGGTTTCCGCCCCCCGTGCGCGGATCAGCCGGATCACGCTGCAGGCACAGGCCGGAAAAGAGGAGACTGTGGCGCAGATCGGCGAGCAGGCGCTTAAGGACCTGGATGCGGGCACGGACTTTGCCGTGGTGGCACGCAAGTATTCGAAGGACGACTATGCGCCCAAGGGCGGCGAGCGCGGATGGGTGGATCTGGATGATCTGGCGCCGGATCTGGTCAAGGCGCTGGCCGGGTTGAAGCCGGGGCAGTACAGCCGCCTGGTGATGCTGGGCGAGGTTGGCATGATCCTCAAGAAAGTCGAGGAGAAGGGCGTCACCCAGCCGACTCTGGATGAGGCCTGGACACAGATCGAGCGCCGCATGCGGGCCCAGAGGTCTGATGTGCTTTACCGCGAATGGACCGCGCGACTTCGCCGCCAGGGGTATGTCAAACTCTTCGAGCTGCCGGCTACGCCGGTGGACCGCTAGGAACCTGTCGGAAGAAGGCACTGGACCGATCCAAGGCCTAAGTCCGACAGGTTCCTAGTTTTCGCAACCCGCGGATAGCGGGTTGCGATGTCTCAAAACAAAACGAATGGACTGCTTGGTTGTTCCTCTTTTTGAGTCTTTGCAACCCGCTATCCGCGGGTTGCTCAATTAGTAGCCTGGTCGGCAGAAGGTTTGTATTGCCAGAAGGCTACGTTCGACCAGGCTGCTAGAACCCCATGTCCAAACGCAATCACCAGATTGTTCCTTTGCGAGCCATCGACAAACCGATGGCAGCGGGTTTCCCAACCGGAAGCCTGACGGCGCAAGGTGCTGGCGCATCCTTGGGTGTGTGCCGTCAGGCTTCCGGCCTGAACCTCACCAGTCCGGCCCAGGTACGGGAATGGTGCGTGTTGCATGACTTTCACCCCAACCGGACGCTGGGACAGAACTTCCTGATTGACCGCAACATTCTCGAAGCCATTGTGGATGCGGCAGGTGTGCGTCCCGGCCAGCGCATCCTGGAAATCGGTCCGGGCCTGGGCGTGGTGACCGCCGAGCTGCTGTGCCGCGGCGCGCGGGTCACGGCCATCGAGAAGGATCACCGCCTGGCAGCCCGCCTGGCGGAAGTGTTCGGCAGCGAGCCGGGCCTGCAACTGATCGCAGCTGATGCGCTGGAGGTTGATCTGGACGCGCTGCTGGCGGAGCCGTTCGATGCCCTGGTCTCGAACCTGCCCTATTCGGTCGGCACGCGCATCCTGTTGGAGATTGCCATGCACGTCCCGGCACCGCCGGTTCTTACGGTGACGGTACAGCTTGAGGTGGCGGAACGTTTTGCTGCCGGCCCCGGCGAAGAGGCTCGCGGCCAGACCGGCGTCTGGCTGCAGCGGCTTTATGACGTGGAGCTTGTCCGCGGGATCAAGCCGACCTGCTTCTGGCCCAAGCCGGAAGTCTCCTCCGCGCTGGTGCGCCTCACGCGCCACGACCGGCATGCGTTGTCGCCGGAAGAATCTGCGCGCTACCTGGCGTTGACCAAATATGCCTTCATGCACCGCCGCAAGCAGCTTGCGGCATCCTTGCGCAACGCACCGGACGGGCTGCAGCTTGAAACGGCCGTGGCACAGGAACTTCTCGTGGCTTGTGGCGCGGATCCACGCGTACGTGCCGAGGATCTGGACGTGACGCAGTGGTGCGCGCTGGTGCGTGCGTGGACGGCGTAACGTCGTCCACCCGGCAGGCATGGACGGAAAGCGAACGGGAGCCCTTTATGAGACGCGCATTCATCACCGGTATCACCGGCCAGGATGGTTCTTACCTGGCGGAATTGCTGCTCGCCAAGGGATACGAGGTCCATGGGATGATCCGGCGGTCGTCGAGCTTCAACACCCAGCGGATTGACCACCTCTATCAGGATCCGCATATCATGGGGGTCCGTCTTTTTCTGCACTATGGCGATCTCGCCGACGCTTCGCGCCTGACCAAGCTGCTCTACGAGCTGAAGCCGGACGAGGTGTATCATCTGGGCGCGCAGAGTCATGTGCGGGTCTCGTTTGATGTGCCGGAATATACGGGAGACGTCACCGGCATCGCCACCATCCGGCTGCTGGAGGCTATTCGCGAGTCTGGACTCGACAAGAAAGTGCGTTTTTATCAAGCATCTTCCTCGGAGTTATACGGCAAAGTGCACGAGACGCCCCAGCACGAGACCACGCCGTTTCACCCGCGTTCGCCCTATGCCTGTGCCAAGCTCTACTCCTATTGGGCCACGGTGAACTACCGCGAGGCCTATCAACTGCATGCCAGCAACGGGATCCTCTTCAACCATGAATCACCCCGGCGCGGCGCCACCTTTGTGACGCGCAAAATCACCATGGCCGCCGCGCGCATCAAGTACGGCATGCAAGACTTCCTCTACCTCGGCAACCTCGAGGCGCGTCGCGACTGGGGTTTTGCGGGCGACTACGTCGAGGCCATGTGGCGGATGCTCCAACAGGATCAGCCCGATGATTACGTCATCGCCACCGGCGAGGCTCACAGCGTGCAGGAGTTCTGCGAGGAGGCCTTCGGTCTGGTCGGGTTGGACTGGAAGGCGTATGTACGTCATGATCCCCGCTACGAACGCCCCAGCGAGGTAGATCTGCTGCTGGGCGACGCGAGCAAGGCCCGGCGCGTACTGAACTGGCAGCCGCGCGTGACTTTCCGCGAGCTGACCCGCATGATGATGGAAGCGGATCTCAAGCTTGCCCGCCAGGAACTGGCCATACAGCGCAGTGATGCGGCGGACGTTCAATTGCCTGTGCCCTGAGCGCCTGATCCGGATTTTTGAAAACCAGGAACGACGCCCCCTCCGCGGAGCCAGATCATGGACCACCTACAGCGCATCCTCGTGGCCGGCCACAAGGGAATGGTCGGCTCGGCCATTGTCCGGCGCATGCAGGCCGAAGGGCTGCCGCCGCCCATCCTTGACGAGCGCGCACCGGCAGATTTACGCGACCAGGCCGCCACTCGACGTATGCTCGAACAGACCCGCCCCACGGCGCTGATCATTGCCGCAGCCAAGGTCGGCGGCATCGAGGCCAACCGCACACAGCCGGCCAGCTTCCTCTTCGACAATCTCGCCATTGCCGCCAACCTGATTGACGGCGCCTACCGGTGCGGCATCCCGCGCGTGCTTTTCCTGGGCAGCTCCTGTATTTACCCGCGCCTGGCGCCCCAGCCCATCCCGGAGGACGCGCTTCTGGCCGGACCGCTCGAGCCGACCAACGAAGCCTACGCCATTGCCAAGATTGCGGGGCTGAAGCTCTGTCAGGCCTACCGCCGCCAATACGGAGTCTGCTACCACAGTGCCATGCCCACAAACCTGTTTGGCCCGGGCGACAACTACAACCTGGAATCCTCGCACGTCATGCCGGCGCTGATCCGCCGGTTTGAGGAGGCGCGGGAGACCGGAGCGCCTGTTGTCACCGTCTGGGGCACCGGCACGCCGCTGCGCGAGTTCCTGCATGTGGATGATGTGGCCTCCGCGATCCTCTTTCTGCTGCGCCATCCGAACCCACCGGACTGGGTCAACGTCGGCTCCGGCCAGGAAGTCTCCATCCGCCAACTGGCCGAGCTTGTCCGCGATGCCTGCGGCGCCCGTTGCGAAATCGTCTTGGATGCGACTAAGCCGGATGGCACCCCGCGCAAGCTCATTGACTGCGCCCGGTTGCACGGACTGGGGTGGAAACCTTCGCTGACACTGGACGAAGGGATCCGCCGCACGGTACTGGCCTATCGTGAAGAGAAGGTTGCGGGGCGTCGACGGGGCTAGCAGCCTGTCGGAATTAGCCTTCTGGGGACACAAACCTTCTGCCACACTAATCGCCATGACATCGCAGCGGCAGACCGGTTGGCTGGTCGGTCGAATTTGGCGAAATCGAGGCCAATGCGCTGGTCCGCGAGATCCGGGAGGAAGCAAGAGAACTCATGAGACGAACCGACAAAGAGGTTACCGATCGCCATCAGATTGACGCGACCATCCGAGCCAGTCCGCTCATTCGTCTGGCTCGCATCGAAGACCTGGACGCGATCAATGCGATTTACAACCACTATGTCCTGCATTCGACCTGCACGTATCAGGAGACGCCGGAATCCATCCAAGGGCGCCGGGAATGGTTTGCGCGGCATGGCGCGCCGCATCCGGTGACGGTCGCCGAGGTAAACGGAAGTATCGTGGGATGGGGTTCGCTATCGCCCTACCACGCGCGGTCGGCCTTTCGGCATACCGTCGAGAATTCGGTCTATGTGGATGAGGCGTTGCATGGTCGCGGGATCGGGGCGGCCTTGTTGCGGGATCTGATCGAGCGTGCCCGCGCGCTGGGGTATCATGCGATCATTGCAGGCATTGACGGGGACCAGACTGCCAGCATCGGTCTACACGCCAAGTTCGGTTTCGAACAGGTGGGCCATTTTCGCGAGGTGGG
>JBAXVM010000157.1:0-7023 GCA_037129105.1 bacterium | reverse complement strand
TCTTCGAGTCCTTCGTGGTGAGAATTCCCGACCGCTTCAGGAAAAGACCATGCCCCGTGTCCGCACATCGCACTCCGCGCTTGCTCAATTCCCTCCGGCCACGTACCCTTACACCACGCATGGAAAGCTTTCTACTGATCACGGATATTTTTCTGCTCCTGTTCTGGGTGCGGCTCTGGTCGCGGCCGGACAAGGAGCTTTATTTCAACCCGTTTCTCTCGGCGCCTACGCGCCTGACGGATCGCGTGCTGGACTTCCTGCGTCCGGTGCTGCCGCTCCCCGACCGCCTGACCGCGCTGCTCCTGCTGGCGTTCTTTCTGGTCTTTCGCGCCGTGACGCTACAGCACTTTCTCGCGGAGGAACCGTGGGTGATCACCCTCGGCGCCGTCTTCCCCTTTTCCCCGCGCGAACCGGGCATGTCCGGCGCAATGGTGTTCAGCGCGCTCCATTTTCTTTTCTTCGTGGCCCGCTTCTGGGGCGTGTACTTGATCATCCAGCTCCTGACGCCCATCCCGCGAAGGGACCGCGCCTCGCAGGCCTTCGCTTTCGCCGCGCTGCCGCTGGCAGCCTTGCGACGCTGGGCGCAACTTCTCGTGCTGCTGGCCGTACACGGCTTGCTGGTGTACGAACTGAGCCTCGCCGGAATCCTCAACCTGCCCGCCACGCACCCGCTTGCAATGACAGCGACCGGCATGGCCAACGGTCGGCTGATCCACCTGGCCTGCTTGAGTCTCATCTCTGTCGCCGACGCGCTGATGATGGCCTGGCAATTGATGTTCGCCCTGCTGATCAGCTCCTTCCTGGCCGCCATGATGCAAAATGGAGCGCTGCTGGCCATCAGCAACGAGGGCGTCTCCACCATGCTGGGCTGCTGGCGGCAGCGGCTGATCGTCGGATTTCTTGACCTCACGCCGCTGCTCTATATGGCGTCCGCCTATCTGCTCTATAATGTCGTGCTGCTGCCGTGTCTGTTTGCCATCATGACTGGCAACCGATAACCCACCTAGCAGCCGGTCGGACTTGGCGCTTGAGCAGCACGGATTTTGTGCCGACCAGGCTGCTGAACCGCAGAATATCGAATAAGGAATCATAAATCATGAAGTGGAGATCATTTGCCGGCCTCTTACCTTCATGATTCATGATTCCTTATTCGATATTCGATATTTCTCCCCTAAGCCCGACCAGACTGCGAGATAATCCCATGCCCACCCCACCCCCCTGGATCGTTGCCACAACGGATGGCTGCATACTGACCATCAAGGCCACGCCACGCGCCTCGCGCACGGAGATTGCCCGCGCAGAAGCCGCCTGGCTGCGCATCCGCCTGCAAGCCCCGCCTGTGGATGGCCGCGCCAATGAGGCGCTGACGGAATTCCTGTCCGGGCAGCTGGACCTCCCCCGGCGTGCCATAACCGTGGTCGCCGGTGAAACCAGCCGCATCAAAAAGGTGCGCGTGGCAGGACTGGGCGTGGCAGGTGTGCGAGCGAAGCTGGGAGTATGACTAGCAGCCGATCGAACCGCAGAATGTCGAACAAGGAACGCTGATTGGCTTGATCCTGATTTAACTCGTTGTGGTTGTAGTGGTAGCGAACCGCCAAGACGCCAAGGCGCCAAGGGAAAGACGGAAGGCCAAAGTGAATCAGGACTTCGCTGGGTTGTGCGTTCATTTCTTTGCCACAGAGGGCACCGAGTTCACAGAGTGATTCGTTGGAGGCCTTGCAGCTTGAGTCTTACTCAGTGATCTCAGTGCTCTCTGTGGCAAACTCTGGGGAGTATTTCAAGTTACCCCCTCGATCATTCCTGGCGCAGCCGCGCAGTTGGCTGAGTTCTCGCAACCCGCTATCCGCGGGTTGCCAACTAGGAACCTGTCGGCAAGAGGCTTCAGAGCGATCCAAGGTCTAATTCCGACAGTCTCCTAGTTAGGGAAACCCGCCGTAAACGGTTGGCGAATGGCACCAAAACAAGAAATTTAGCTGTTTTGCCGCGTCTTTGGCTACCACTTGCGCGTAGATTTTGCTCATGGCGGCGGGTTTCCTAGAACTAGCAGCCTGTCGGCAGAAGGTTTGTACTTCCAGAAGGCTAAGTCCGACAGGCTGCTAGGCAAACAGCTCCCGCAGCTTGGTGGGCGGGCGGCAGGGGCGGCGTGTGGTCGCATTCACAAAACCCAGTACGGTATGCCCGGTGACCAGCAACTCGCCCGCCTCGTTTTGCACTTCGTATTCGAAACGCAGGCGCACGGTGACCGGCTCCCGGACAATCGACTTCACGACCAGCAGGTCATCATATCGCGCCGGCCGCAGGTATTCCAGATGCGCCTCCACCAGCGGCAGCATGATCCCCGCCTCTTCCAGTCCGCGATACGACCACCCGCAGGCGCGCAGGGCCTCGGTGCGCCCGGTCTCAAAATATTGCAGGTAATTGCCGTGCCATACCACGCCCATCTGGTCGGTCTCAGCATAGCGCACCCGGATCTGCGTCGCGTGTTCAAATGGCAGCATCGGCGTAACCCCTACTCGCTTTTCTCCGGCACAAAAGATCCGCCATTGCGCCGGTATGTCCGAGTCTGTCCTTTATACGACAGGCGGACTGCCCCGGAAACAACATCCAGCAATTGAACGCCATTGGGTGCCGTGGCGCCGTCTTCCAGCGTCGTGCCGTCGCCAAACAAGACCACCGTCTTACCACCGGAGGAGAACATCCCGCTGATCTTAATTGCCGGCCAGTTCACTGCCGGAACCTCTGGCGGCAGCACAGCCGCGGCTGTAACAACGACAACCGCCGGCGCAGCCGCCGTCAACGCTGCCGCCGGCGCAAGCGCTGCAATTGGCACCTCCGGTGCGACAGCTGCCACAGGCGGCGCCACGGGAACCGGTGCTATAAGTTCCGGCGCACTCACCGTCGCGGCGGGACGAGACGTCGCCAGCGTATCGCGCGGCGGCAGATTGCCGGGATCCCCAACGGGCGCCAAGGTGCCTTTCGTTGCCGGCCGCAACCCGTGCGAAACCAGCATGAAGATTGCACCCAGCGCCAGCAGCGCCACCAGCAAACCAACCCCGCCCAGCACAAGCACCGTAAGATTCCGCTGCCGATTGACATCCGAAGAAATGACGGGGCGCGGCAAACCGACCGGCATCGCCACGTGCCGCATCGCCACTGACCGCGACGCGGCGACTGCCCGGGGCGCAGCGGCTTGCGGCGGCGCAGCGGCTTGCGGCGGCGCAGCGGCTTGCGGCGGCGCAACCACAGGTTGCGGCGCCGCAGCTGGCGGTGGCGCGGCGGCAAGTTGCGGTGCCGCAGCGGGCAACGACTGCGCCACGACCGGTTGCGGCGCCGCCGCTGGCGGCGGCGCAACTTGCAACTGCGGCGGCACGATGTGAGCCGGCACGCCGGGCGCGAGCGAAGGCGCGGCAGCCGCAACAGGAGCAGACGGCTGATTGCGCCGTCCCTCCTCCTGTGCTTGCTTGCGCAACGCTTCCTCGATGAGGCTCATACCCCTTCCTCCAGTTGCCGGATGGCGCGCTCCACACACATGTCGGTAATCTTACGCAGGTTTTGCGTGTAAGCCGCCAGCATAGCGTAGTCGCAAACCGCATTAATCATCCGCGGCACGCCACCGGAATAGGCTGCCACGCGATTAATCGCGGCTTCGTCGAACCGCACATCCTCCGGCGCGCCAGCCGTAAGCAGGCGGTGCTGGATATAGCCGGCAATGTCAGACACGCTCAGCGGCGGGATGTGGGTGCGCACCGTGATGCGCTGGCGAAGCTGGCGAAGCTCCGGCGCCTCGAGCCGCTTCTTGAGCTCCGGCTGCCCTGCCAGCACAATCTGGATGAGCTTCTGCCGCGAGGTCTCGATGTTGGAAAGCAGCCGCACCTCCTCCATGGTCCGGGAGGAGAGATCCTGTGCCTCGTCAATGATCAACACCACGTTGCCGCCCGATTCGGCCTGCTTCAGCAGAAAAGCGTTTAAGGCTGCGAGCTGACCCAACCGGTCTTTCGGCGCCTGCAAACCAAAGTCCGTGACAATCGCACGCAGCAGCTGGTGCCCGCTCAAGCACGGATTGAGGATCAGCGCCGAACGCACCTGATCGCCGAGCTGATTCAGCACCGCGCGACAAATGGTGGTCTTGCCGCAGCCCACCTCGCCGGTCAGCTCGATAAACCCGCGGCGCGACGACACGCCGTAAACCAGGTGATCAAAAGCCGCACGGTGTGCCGGCGTGAAGAAGAGATAGCGCGGATCGGGCGTAATGCTGAACGGAGCTTCCTGCAATTGGAAGAACTTCAAGTACATGGCGCAATTCTGCGGGGCAGCCACCGAAAAGTCCAGCGCGGAGTGAAACGGGGCGCCGCCTTGGGCGCATCCCTGCTCATTGACTCGCCGATCCATAGCCGATCAGGAGCGCGCTGTACGGCCCAACAGCCTATCGGACGTAGCGCTTTCAACGCCCAACATCCAACGGAAAATGCGCGGAGACTGTCCGCACGAAGTTCCGTTGGGCGTTGGATGTTGGATGTTGGGCGTTGGATGTTGAAGCATTACGGCTTTGTCTCCAACGAAGCGGGTGGTGCATAGACGCGATGTCAGTGATGCGCCCCGCCGCCTGGAAACAGCGGGTGCGCAGCCCCCGCTGTACTGCGCGGGTTTCGGGTTCAGGCCGCTCATCTGGCAGGCAATACACCTTCGGCCACGAGCTTCGCGTCTTCTTCCGCCGTCAGCTCGATGGATCCAATCGGTTTGAGCCCTTTGCGGATCAAGTTCAGATTGGCTTCGCGCAGGCGCGTATTGACTTCACCCGTGGCGGCCGAATGCGCCCGGGACTGTGCATCCTGCTCGCGGCGTGCCTGATCCTCTTCGGCTTGCTTTACCAGCTGTGCGCGACGTTCACGCAGGCGGGTGGCATAGGAGTTGTCCTGAACGCCGGCGCCAAGCAGGCTATCAATGCCGCCCACGGAATTCGGCACGGGGCGCTCGGCAGAAGAAAACCCGGACGTTCGCCGGGGCGTCCCTTCCGGGTTCTGCCGGGCCATCCGGCTGGCAAAATCCGCCATGCTCATCGTGCCCCCGCCCGCCCCCGCCGCAGGCACCGCAGGCGCGGCCTGCCGCACCAACCCCGGCGGGATAACCGCCCCGCTGAACGACGTACTTGCCGATGGCATGCGCATGCTGCTGTTCATCCGCAAGGTAAAACCAACGCCGTCCTTTTCCAGCGCGGCGGTTTCACTGTCCAGATCAGCCGAAACAACTTTGTAGCTGTCGGCTTCCTCGCCAACCGCCAGCAGCAGGCTGCGGGGAGGTTTCGCGCTGTTGTCAGTAAACCCAACAACCACGTCGCCAGCCGGGGTACGGACAATCTCGAAAAGCACGAAACTCTTGCCCGGATCCGCAACAGCAGCCTGCGACGGCGGCGGCGCAGGTGGTGGTGGCGGTGGCGGCGGCGGCAAGCCAAATGGCTGGCGGCTGATGATCGAGAGGTAGCGATCAATGTCCTGTGCCTGATAGGCCTCGGCAGGCGGAGCACCGGTCGAGGCAGAAACACTGCCTGCCAGCGCCAGCATCACCAACCCGGGTTTGACACACGCCAGAGACGCAGCGCGTAACGAGGGGTACAGCAAACACAGAGCCTGACTGGTTGCGGCTTGCAATCCGGCCACCTCACGCCATCCACTCTGGGTCCTCATCATTTCTCTGTGCCCCGGTTTCCTATTCCGCCGTGATCGTGTAGCGAGGGAACTGGTCTGCCTGGACGTGGAAGAAGGGTTTCTTGGATGTGACGTCCGGAGAGGACGAATGATACCGATCCTTGAGATCGCCGTTCTGCGATACGGCCATGATCGCGATCTCGCGGCTACCCATCTTCCATTGTTTGCCGGCTTCCTTGCCCTGGGCCGACGCCGGCGCGCCCAGCCCGAACCACGGCAGTCTAAGTTCGGCGGTGTAGCCGATGTCCTCGTCGGTGGAATCGTTGACCGTGGACGGCTGGCCGTCCTTGCGGGGTTTCAACGCCACGGCGCAAGCGAATTTGCGATCCTTCTCGTCCTGGAGGAACTCGTTCTTGGCCCAGTAGATTCCGAACGGCGCCGCAAAGGCCGGCATGCTCTTCTGCCATGCGGGCAGTCCGGCCATGACCAGCAGATCGTTGAACTGATTTGCCGCATTGTGGTGCAGCTCCCAGAACAGGCTCTTGTCGTCCGCAATCACGAAGAACTCCACCACGTCAACCGGCAGCTTGTTCTCCGGGTCCCATATCTCGCAGCCAGGTCTCTGGTTGCCGACGGGCCCCTTAGTTGCGCCGCTGGCCTTGGCCACGAGATTGGTGTCGAACACCTCGTAGCCGATGTAAAGGTACCCGTCATCCCACAGGTAGCGGACATTCATGCGCGGCTCCGCACTGAGAGCGCCCGGCTTGTTCGCGTACACGTAATTGACCGGCACCACCGTCGCACGCTGCCAGTCCGCCTCGTCCAGCTTACCATCCAGGACAATCGGGGTCTTGGCCTTGACGATCACATTCGTCTTCTTCTCTTCGACCTTGGCATCCTGCGCCAGGCACGCACTCCCGGCCATGCTCGTCGCCACGACACCGAAAACCACCCAGCGCATCCAGCTCGAATTCATGCTTAGCTTCCCCTTGTTGTGACCGTTTGCAGAGACATGCAAGAAATCCAAGAGACGACATCAAAAAGGTAACAAAATGCGCGGCGGGTGTCCATCTGCGTAACAGCGTATCCGGCAGTTCTCATTATGGCGCCGTCCCCCGCGACCTTGGGTCGCGGGGACGGGAGATTGGGGGGGAAGGCGCGCCGTTCTGCCCCAATCTCCGCCCCCTGCCGCACGAGGCGGCAGGGGGGCGAGCCATAATGAGAACTGCTGCAGCGTATCAGCGATTCCGAATAGGGGCTGCCATTCGGCAGCCCCTATGAGATCTCTTTCTGGGTGCGCTGGCGATAGGCGTGCGGCGATAGGCCTTCGACGCGTTTGAAGGTCGCGGCCAGATGGGCGGCGTCGTAGAAGCCCGTGGCT
>JBAXVM010000156.1:0-7028 GCA_037129105.1 bacterium | reverse complement strand
ATCGCAATTAACGGATTCTTCGTGTTCTTCGTGTCCTTCGTGGTAAAAAAAGATTTCCTTTCTTCTTGTCGCTTCCGTGTGCCGGTCTCTTAAAAGGTTCCATTTCCATTTCCCGAATTCAATTCCTCGTTAAATTTATGCCATATTTGGCGAACTCCTTTGTCCGTAATGCGTTATAAAAAATCAAACTGGGCGAGCCAATGGTGTAGAGACAACGTCTGGGAAACTTGGCGTCTTGGCGGTTAAAAATGCGGCTGATGTGGTGCTTCAGGAAAAGACCATGGGTGCGGCACTTACGCGGCGATCGCAGCGCGAAGAATTTCAAGCACGGAACCATCAGGGGGTCATGCCCAAGCGCTTCTCGATCAGGGCATCCCGAGGAATGCCTAGCTTGATCGCATGCTGATAATAGGATTGGGCGTCCGCGCGCTTTTCGGGCGTCATCTCCAGCACCAGATAGGCCATGTTCATATGCGCCTGTGGAAGGTCAGGATTCTTCTTCAGCACCTTGTCGAGCGCCAGCAACGCGTCAAAGTAACGCCCGGCGCCACAGTAGGCGCCGGAGGCGAGCAGCAGGACGGCGTCGTCCTCGTCGCTCTCGCGCAGACCCTCAATCGTCACAATGGCGTCGTCATAGCGTCCCTGCTGTACACGCACCGTGGCCATCAGCAGCAGTGCATTGCGGTTCACGGGATCGGCGTGCAGCACCTTGATCAGCGAAGGCACGGCGTCCTCCGGGTGATCGCCGGTGATGAACCGCTGCGCAAGCGACAGTTCACGGCGTACGTCCACCTGCTGCTCCTCGCTGGTTGGCTCCGCCTCGGCCGGCGTGCCGCTGCCGCGGCTCAGCCCGGGCGGGTGCGTAATGGCCACGCGCGGCTCCGGCTTGGCTTTTTCGCGGGCTGCATTCTGAATCTGGTCAACCTGTCCGGCACAGTACGAGATCCGGAACCGGATCAGACCGTTCTGCATGTTGGGGCTCAACTGCTCCGCCTGCCTAAAGATGTCAGCCGCCGCCTGATAGAACTCGGCCGCCTTGGCCATGTTGCCTACGCGCCACACCTCGTCGGCGGCCTGCAGTTGGGCATTGGCCTGTGCCACCAGTTTTTCCGCCTTGCTGGCATCGCTTTCATTAAACGGCCAGACCGCCTGTGCCGTATGGGCCACACCACAAAAAAGCACCATCAAAACCAGACGCAGCGTGTATGTCTTCGCGCTCATATTTTGATCTGCCCGGCTTGCGCCATGGCGCGCGCCTCGACGCTCTGGATTTCGGCAAACCCCTGCGAACTGACCGGATTGAGACCGGCACTGGCCTCCATCGATGAATCCGCTTCGTTGTATAGGGACGCCGTACAGCCGTTCAGCGCATGAAACCAGACGTTACCCTTATACAGCCCGACCGTAACCGTGCCGCTGGCATGCTGCGAAAAGACGCCGATCGCCGCGCGCGCCGCCTGCGTCACCGGATCAAAATAACGACCATCATAAATTTGATCTGCCACCAGCTTCGACAACTGCTGGAACAACAGTGTGGCGCGACGATCCAGCACCGCCTGATAAAGGAAGCGCAACGCCGTCCCGAGCAACTCCATGCCAGGGGCCTCGTACACGCCCCGGCTCTTTGTGCCCACCACACGGTTCTCCAGCGCATGTTTCATGCCCACACCGTTGCGGCCGCCAATCCGGTTTGCCAGCACCATCGCCGCCACTGGTGTCACATCCTGACCGTTGATCTGCGCGACGCGTCCATGGGCAAAGCGGATCGCGACTTCCTCGAGCCTGTCCGGAGCCTCCATGGGCCACACACCCATCGTGGGCTTCACGATGGTCATGGGCGTCTCCATACTCTCCAGATCCTCGGCCTCGTGCGACAGCCCCGCGAGGTTGGCGTCGGTCGAGTATTTCTTCTTGCCGCCAATGGGCGCGGCCATGCCGAAACCAGCCAGATACTCGGCCATCTGCGTGCGGCCGGGGAACTGTTGCAGCAGCGCCGGATCGCGCCAGGGCGCATAGACGCGCATCCGCGGCGCCAGTACATTGGTGTAGCGCTCAAAACGCATCTGGTCGTTGCCGCGCCCGGTGGCGCCGTGCGCCAGCACCGTGCAGCCGCGCTTCTGCAACTCGGGCAGCAGGCCGCGCACGGTGACCGCACGCGCAATGCCGGTCGAATTCCAGTAGCCACCGTCATACATCGCCTGTGCCTCGAGCACCTCGAAGCAGGCCTGAGCCATGGCCGCCTTCAGGTCAACGATGATCGTATCCACACCGCAGGGCGCCATGCGCGTGCGAATATCGTCGATGTTCGACTCGTCCGGCTGGCCGAGGTCCGCCGCAAAGGCCACCACCGGCACGCCGGCTTCCGTCAGACGCTTGGCAATCGTCCGGCTGTCCAGCCCGCCGGATACGCACGCGCCGACTTTTTCACTCTTCAGATCGTGAATCGTCAAGGCCATAAACCCCTCCAAAAGTCATTGGTCTGTAGTCAGTGGGGAGATCATACCGCGATTCGGTTGGATGTTATCTCCCCAATGACAACTGACCAATGACCATCCCCTTATTTCTCCTCGCCCACCGCCTCGCCCGCATACAACTCCTCGAGCGCCTCGCCAATCATGTCCAGCCCTTCCTCGAGCTCGTCGTCCTTGACATTCAGCGGCGGAACAAATCGTACCACGTGTTCGCCTGCAGCGCAGCAAAGCAGCCCCATTTCGCGGCAGGCATGGACCACATCCTTGGCCGCGCCCTCGATGACCAGCCCGATCATCAAACCTTCCCCGCGCACTTCGATCACCTGGGCATACTTGTCGACAAAAGCCTGCAGCCCTTCGCGGAAGAGCTTGCCGGACTCCTCGGCGCGGCGCAGCAGGCCTTCCTCCTCGATTACATCCAGCGTGGCCAGCGCCGCGGCGCAGGCCAGCGGATTGCCGCCAAACGTGCTCCCATGGCTGCCCGGGGTGAACACGTCCGCCAGCTTCGGCGAGGCCACCAGCACGCCCATGGGCACGCCGCTCGCAACCGCCTTGGCCAGCGTGAACGCATCCGGCTTGGCGCCCGTCTTCTGCCAGGCAAACCAGGCGCCGGTCCGGCCCATGCCGCACTGGATCTCATCGCACAACAGCAGCAGGTCGTGGGCGTCGCACAGGGCGCGCAAGCCTGTCATGAACTCCTTCGTGGCTGCGATCACGCCGCCTTCGCCCTGCACCGGCTCGACCATCACAGCGACCGTGCGGCTGTTGACCAGCCCCTTCACCGAGTCAATGTTGTTAAACTCGGCGTAGGAAAACCCGAGCGGCAGCGGATCATACCCCTTTTGCACCTTGCTCTGTCCGGTGGCCGCGATCATGGCCAGCGTCCGTCCGTGAAAGGAGTTGAGCATGGTGATGACTTCAAAACGGCCCTTATCATGACCCCACAGCCGGGCCAACTTCACCATGGCTTCATTGGCAGTGGCGCCGCAGTTGGCGAAGAAGCACTTGCCGCCAAGCGACAGTTTCGCCAGCCGCTGGGCCAGCAAGGCTTGGTTCGGGGTGTAGAATAGATTTGAGCAGTGCGTCATGGCCGCCGCCTGATCCTGGATCGCCTTGACGACCTTCGGATGGCAATGCCCCACGTTCTGCACGGAGATGCCCGCCGTGAAGTCGAGGTAGACCTTCTTGTCCGCGTCCCAGACCTTGGTGCCATGGCCCCGTACCAGCGTCACGGTGGGCGCATAGGTGTGCATCACGTACTGGTCAAACAATGCAGCGATATCTGTGCTCTTACTCATCGGCTATCATCTCCGTTCCAACACCTTGTTTCGTAAAAATCTCCAGCAGCAGCGAATGCGCCATCCGGCCGTCAACCAGATGAACCTTGCCCACACCGGCACGGATCGCCTCGATGCAACTGTCCAGCTTGGGAAGCATGCCGCCTCCGACAATGCCGGCTGCCTTCAACTTCGCCACCTCACCCACCCGCAACGAGGCAATCAACGACGTCGGGTCGTTCACGTCACGCAGCAGTCCCGGCACGTCCGAAATGAACGCCAGCTTGCGCACGCGCATGGCCGTGGCCAGTGCGGCCGCGGCCGAGTCCGCGTTGACGTTATAGATCTGACCATCCGCATCTGTACCCAGCGGCGTGATCACCGGCACCAGCCCGGCATCCAGCATCTCCTGCACGGGCCGCGTGTCCACCGACACCGGCTCCCCCACATATCCCCAATCCAGCGCCTCGCCGGTCTGGGCATCCTTGCCGTGCTTGCGACGCACACGAATGATCCAGTCGCCGTGCAGCGGGCGCGCATTGATCTTGCGCGAGCGCAGAATGCGCACCACCGAGGCATTGACCTCGTGCTTGATCACCTGCTCCACCACCCGGATGGTCTGCGCGCAGGTCACGCGCAATCCCTGCACAAACTGCGGCGCAATGCCGCTCTTCTCCATGCCGCGGGAAATGGCCTTGCCGCCGCCATGAACCAGCACGGTCTTCATGCCCACCGTAGACATGAACGCCACGTCCGTCAGGAGACGCTCGAGCGCCTCCGGCGACTCCATCACGCTCCCGCCGACCTTGACCACCACCGTGGCCCCCTTGAAATCCTGGATGTACGGCAGGGCTTCGATCAGGATCGCTGCTTTTTCGATGATCTTATGCATGGCATCAAGTTGTATAATCGGCATTGATCTTCACATAGTCCAGCGAGAAATCGCAGGTGAAGATCGTGTCCTCGCCCTTGCCGAGGTTCAGGTTCACAGTCACGTCAAAGGCGCGGGCCTTCATCACGGCCTTCAGCTTCCGCAGCGTGGCGGCATCGGCCACGCGCCCGCGGTCATATGCACACACATCGCCATACCAGATCTGCGCCTTCTGGTCGTTGACCGCGGCCCCGGAGTAGCCGGCCGCACAGATTACGCGCCCCCAGTTCGGATCCACCCCGATCCACGAGGTCTTGACCAGCGCCGACTTGGCAATGGCGCGTGCGGCCAGCTGCGCATCGCGCGTCGAGCGGGCGCCGCAGACGCGCACGGTCACCAGCTTGGTCGCGCCTTCGCCGTCGAGCACCATCTGCCGGGCCAGGTCTGTCGCCACTTCCTTCAGGGCCTCGCAGAAGGTCCCCCACTGCGGGTGCGCGGGCGAAAGCACCCGGTTGCCGGCGGCGCCGTTGGCCAGCAGGATCAGTGTGTCGTTGGTGCTGCGATCACCGTCAACCACCACGCGGTTGAAGCTGGCATCGGCCACGGTCTGCAGCACCTGCCGGAGCGCGCGCGCGTCCACGGCCGCGTCGGTTGTCAAAAATCCAAGCATGGTGGCCATCATGGGCTCAATCATGCCGGACCCCTTGCACATGCCGCCGATCACCACGTCCCGTCCGTCAATCTTCAGCTTCCGCGCCGCCTGCTTGTCCACCGTGTCGGTGGTCATGATGGCGCGCGCCGCATCCGCCCCGCCAGTGCGGCGCAGCGCCGGGGCCGCCAGCCTGGCGCCAGCCACGATCCGGTCAATCGGCAGGTTCGCGCCAATCACGCCGGTGGAGCAAATGAGGACCAGCTGCTCGTCGATGCCCAGTGCCGCCGCCGTGGCCCGTGCCATGGCGTGCGCGTGCTGCATCCCGAGTTTGCCGGTGCAGGCATTGGCGCAGCCGCTGTTGATGGCCACCGCCTGGGCCCTGCCGCTGCGGATGTGCGCGCGGTCGAGCTGCACCGGCGCCGCCGCCACCTGATTGGTGGTGAATACGGCCGCCGCAGCAGCTGGCGTGTCCGAGACCAGCAGCGCAAAGTCCTTGCGGTTGGCATACTTAATGCCAGCTTCCACGCCCGCGGCACGATACCCCTTGGGCGCGGTCACACCGCCCGTCACGATCCGGAATTTCAGCTTCGTCTTCATTTCGTTCCAATCCAGCGTGTTCACGACCAGAGAATGCAAATGGACTGTTACTATCGGCCATTCGCGGCCGGAAGTCCACGAAAATCCGTGTTTTGAGGGGCACACGGGCGCATTGCACTTCCGTCAACATTCCCTTCGCCCGGCAAGTCGGGTCGGAGAAGCAGCCCTTGGGGAGTTGCCGGCAAAACGCTGTGCATTGGGCACGGCGTAGGTGGCGGTTTTAGCGAGCGCGTCGCCTTTGCCTTCAAACTTAAGATTTACTTCAGCCGGCTTGGATCTGCGAGCGCTCTTCGTCGGTAAGCCCGTACAGTCCGAAAACGATCGCGTTCATCTCCGCCTCGGCGGCAACCAACTCGCTCGCGAGGGACTGCCGCTCGACGACCAGGCGGACGACAGCGTCGGCGAGAGCGGCGTCGGGGGTGGCGCGGAGCTTGAGGAGCTGGTTGAGGAGGCGCCGAGCGTCGCCGCGGAAGTTGCGCAGGGCGTGCCGCCACTGGGCCGCGATGAAGGGCGTGTCGGGCCGGTCGAAAAGGTCGACCGCGACGCGGCCGTTGACGTGCAGGCTCAGGCGTCCGGCGCCGTCCACGACCTCGCAGACCGCCGGTGTCGCGGCGGCCAGGGCCACGTCGAGGGTGGCGAGGCGGTCCGCCAGCGCGGCGGCGTGGCGGTCCTTGGCCCACACGGTGCGGGCCGCGCCGCGCAGGCTCGCGGGCGCGACGGCCTTCCACTGCGCCGGGGTGCGCACTTCGGCCCACAGCCACTCCGGGCCGGGCTCAAACGGCGCGGTCTGCGCCGAGGCGAGCCGCGCGTCAATCGCGTCGGCCAGCGCGCGGCCGCGGGTATGTAAGTCCTGCAGGCGCAGGGCCAGTCGCCCCACCTGCTCGCGCTGCGCGGGCGTCGCGTCGGGTATCGGCACCGGCGCGATGAACTGCTTGTTGGCGGAACGAAAATCGTTCTGGAACGGCTTGGAGATCCGCCGCCACACATAGTCACAGACCGGTGCGTTGAGCATGCCGAAGAGGTAGAGCAGCGTCGGCCGGTCGCGTGTCAGAATACCACCCACATCCACGTTGTCGAGGCAGCATGCGCCCTCCGCGTCCAGCGCGCATGGCCGTCTTATGCTCGCGTGGAAGCGGCTGGAGGGAAGGCGGTTAACACGA
>JBAXVM010000155.1:0-7043 GCA_037129105.1 bacterium | reverse complement strand
CCAGTGCCGTTGGTTCGGGCACGCCTGAACCGCCAGCGACGAAACGTGTGGGGAGCGTAGCAAAACACCACCTTTTCGGCAAGACCAGTTGGTGGTGGGACGGTTGGACCATGGTCTTTTCCTGAAGCGTCACAATTTGTCCAACCGCCAAGCCGTTCGGCAGGCTCACGGCAGGTCGCCAAGGTCGCCAAGACCAACAAATTCGATGTTTTCGCCTGCGGAGAGACAACGTCTGAGAAACTTGGCGTACTTGGCGTCTTGGCGGTTAAAAACGCGGCTTATGTGGTGCTTCAGGAAAAGACCATGGTGTCAGATGCATCTGCGCATCTGCCGTCTTGATCCGGACAACGTGCGCGAGTATCATAATATCTTGCGATAGGATCAGGTCGCTTGCTGCTGCGGCAGGGAGGATTGAACTTTGGACATGGAACGCATGGCCGCCGTGTTGGGTCTCGTCTGCTACGCGACTGCGTCGCTGCTGGCGGCGCGCGCACTGCTCGGAACGCGCGCGCACAGCGAGCGCGGCGCGCTGGTTTTTCTCTGCATCGGCTGGGTTGCCTTCGCCGGCGTGCTTGCAGTTCGAGCCGCACAAAACACCGTCATTCCGGCCTTCAACTGTTTTGAAGCGCTGACCTGCTACGGGCTGGCGCTCTCGGCGGCTTATCTGCTGCTGATGCTGCTGCGCCCCACCCGCGGCATCGGCAGCCTGCTCATTCCATACGCGTCGCTCGTGCTCGCGTGTGGTCTGCCCGGCCTGCACATCACGGCCGGTCCGCCACCCGTCATCCAGAACGTGTGGCTGGTGCTGCACGTAATTCTGGCGTTTGCCGCCTATGCCCTGCTGAGCCTCGCCAGCGTGCTGGCCGTGGCCTACCTCATGCAGGACCGGAACCTGAAGCACAAGCGACTGGGCCGGATCTGGGAAAGACTCCCGGCGCTGGAAACACTCGACCACCTCATGGGACAACAGCTGGGGCTCGGCTTCCTCCTGCTGACCGGTTCTGTCCTGCTGGGCATCTGGCAGGTCTGGCATAACGGCGGCGGCGAAGAGTGGGTCACAGATCCGAAAGTGGGGGCCACGGCCGTAACCTGGATCCTGTTCGCCGTGCTGGTGCACATGCGGGCCAGCGCCGGGCGACACGGGCGGAATATGGCCGTTGTGACCATCGCCGGACTGTTTTGCCTGCTATTTGCCTTTGTTGGCGTGCATTTCGTAGCCGACAGCGTGCACAGTTTTGTCGGCATCTTCCAAAGCAATTGACACCATGAACCTGGCCGTACTCGGAATTAACTTCAAGACTGCGCCCCTGGAATTCCGGGAGCTGGCCTCGTTTCGTGCCCACGAGGTCCCCGAAATCCTGCGCCATCTGGCTGCCACGTTCCCTGGCGCCGAGTTTGTTCTGCTGTCGACCTGTAATCGCACCGAGCTCTATCTGGCCGGACTCTCCATGGCCGAACACCAGCAGCCACTCACCCGGACGCTCCTGAAAAACAGCACCTCCGGTCTGGCGGATGAAGCCGGCAAGCACTTTTACATCAAGACCCATCTCGAGGCCGCCGAACACCTGCTGGCCGTGTGCTCCAGCCTGGACTCCATGGTCGTGGGCGAAACCGAGATCCTCGGACAGGTCAAACAGGCGTATGCGCTGGCCGGCGACGCCGGCACGCACAGCCGGCACCTGTCGACCCTGTTCCACCACGCCTTCCGCTGCGCCAAGCGGGTCCACGCCGAAACGGACATCTCACGTGGCCGCGTATCCGTCAGCTCCGTGGCCGTGGAGTTTGCCGAGAAGGTGTTCGAAGACCTCAGCGCCAAGACAGTCATGATCGTCGGCGCCGGAGAGATGGCTGAGCTCGCGCTGAAGAGCCTCGTGGAGCATGGCGCCCGCGATGTGCTCGTGCTGAACCGTTCCATGGACAAGGGGCAAGCCCTGGCGGAGCGCCATGGCGGCCGGGCCATTCCCTTCGACCTGCTCGACGACTACCTGCCGCAGGCGGACATTGTCATCAGCTCGACCAGCGCGCCGCATGCGGTCATCCGAACCGACGCTGTCCGCCGCGCCATGGTGATCCGCCGTGGGCGTCCGCTGCTGCTGGTGGATATCGCCATGCCCCGCGATATCGAGCCCGCCGTGGGCGAAATCAAGGATGTGTACCTGTATCACATCGATGACCTGCAACGGGTAGCAGCCGCGAATCTCGCACGCCGCCAGGGCGCGGTCGAACAGGCCTGGCAGATCGTCCGGGAAGTTTCCGCCGAGTGGACCGATCTATTCAAAGTGCGTAACATCGGCGCCCTGATGGCCCAGCTTGATGCCCACGGACGCGACGTCAGCGAGTCCATCCTGCGGCGCTACCTCGCCAAAGAAAAGCTGGCCGCGCTGCCGGAACCGTGCAAGGCCGAGATTCGCGAACTGGCCCAAAAGATCGTGAACAAGATGCTGGCCGCCCCCAAGGAGACCCTGCGGCAGGCAGCTAAAAACGGCGAATTCGAAATCTACGAAAAGATGACCACAAAAATCCTCGGCCTGGACCGGAAGGATGCGGCGCAGGAAAAAGAGCAGAATATCGAATAGAAAATCACGAATCATGAAGGCAAGCGACGCATGAAATCCAAAGACTGGCAGGCATGGAGCGATAATCGGGTGGCCCGGGCGCTCCGCGCACGGGCATGCGCAAGCCCGGCAACCGCCACGGTATCTGCCCGTGCGCGGAGCGCCCGGGCCACCTGATTTCAGGAGCCTAAAAGAATCACAGACTGTCCCTGCTTCACAGACACGCGCCACCCAACACTCAACACCCAACCTGACACGCAACACCCGACACACGACACCCGACACAGAACACGAAAAGGACCACCCCATGATCGGCATCTCCAAACTTTACTGCAGCACCGTGGAGCAATCGGACCCGCTCCGCTATGGACGGATGTCCAAGGACCTCCCCTCCCACCTGCTGCAATTTTCGAAGGACAAAAAACCCGTCGTCGTCTGGAACGTGGGCCGGCGCTGCAACCTGCGCTGCGTCCACTGCTATTCCCACTCGAAGGACCAGACCTACGGCGGCGAGCTGGACACCGCCGCCGGCCTGCGCCTGATTGACGATCTCGGCGCGTTCGGTGCCCCGGTCATGCTCTTCTCAGGCGGCGAACCGCTGATGCGTCCGGACCTGTTCGAACTGATCGGCCGCGCCGTCAGCCGCAAGATGCGGGCCGTGGTCTCCACCAACGGCACACTGATCACGCCGGAAGTTGCCACGCGACTCAAGGACGCCGGCCTTTCGTACGTGGGGATCAGCCTCGACGGACTGGAGCCGATGAACGACCGTTTCCGCGGCGTGCCCGGCGCGTTTCAGAACGCACTCGCCGGCGTGCGCAACTGCCTGGCCAAGGGGGTCAAGGTGGGGCTGCGCTTCACCATGACGCGCATGAACTACCGCGACGTGGCCGGCATCCTGGACCTGGTTCGCGCCGAGGGGATCCCGCGCGTCTGCTTCTATCACCTGGTCTATACCGGCCGCGGCAGTAAGATGGTGGATGACAGCCGCATGTCCCACGAGGAGACACGCGCCACGGTGGACCTGATCATGGACCGCACGCGCGCCCTGCACGCCGCCGGCCAACCGGTCGAGGTGCTCACGGTTGACAACCATACCGACGGCCCCTACCTGTACCTGCGGCTCCTGCAGGAGGACCCGAAGCGTGCCGCAGATGTGCTGGAACTGCTGAAGATGAACGGCGGCAACAGCAGCGGCGTCGGCATCGGTTGCGTCAGTTGGGACGGCGCCGTCCACCCGGACCAGTTCTGGCGGCACGCCACGCTCGGCAATGTGCAGGAGCGGCCGTTCAGCGCCATCTGGTCAGACCCCAACGAGCCGCTGCTGGTCAAGCTGCGCGATCGCAAGCCGCACCTCAAGGGGCGCTGCGCCGCCTGCAAGTGGCTGAACGTCTGCAACGGCAACTTCCGCGTCCGGGCCGAGGCCGTGACCGGCGACCTGTGGGCGCCCGAACCGGACTGTTACCTGACCGACCAGGAGATCGGGCTATGAAGGATGCGCTTCGCCTCGTGTTTTGGGAGCTGACCGCGCGCTGCAACCTCAAGTGCTGCCACTGCCGCGCCGAAGCTCAGGATGCCTTTGTGGCCGGCGAACTGACCACGGCGCAGATTCTCTCCGTGGCGCGCGACATCCGCGCCGCCGGCGATCCAATCATGATCCTCACCGGCGGCGAGCCGCTGGTGCGCCAGGATTTCTTCGAGATTGCCCGGGAGTGCGTGGGGATGTTCAGCCGGGTGGCGCTGGCCACCAATGGCACCCTGGTGGATGACGCCATGGCCCGCCGCATTGTCGAGACCGGCATCCAGCGTGTCAGCGTCAGCCTCGATGGCGCCACACCTGCCACCCACGATGCCTTCCGCGGCGTGCCCGGCAGCTTCGACGCCACGGTGCGCGGCTACGACGCGCTGGTGCGGGCCGGCATGCCGGTTCAGGTAAATGCCACTGTGGCCCGCAACAACATCGACGAGGTGGAGGCGCTGCTGCAGTTCCTGCTCGACCGCAAGGCCGCCGCCTTCCACGTGTTTGCGCTGGTGCCGGTTGGCTGCGGCGCACAGATCAGCGAGGACGCACGCCTCTCCTCCGAGCAGATGGAAAAGTTTCTGCGATGGCTGTTCATCAAGTCCGTCGAACTGCGCGATCGCATCCACATCAAGGCCACCTGCGCGCCGCAGTACTACCGGATCATGCGGGAAGTCTCGCGCGAAATGAAGATCCCGCTGCCCGGCGCCCCGCAGGGACACGGCGCCGGCCACGGCCCCGGGCATGCCCCCGGGCATGACACCGCCAACGGCATGCAGGCCATGACGCGCGGCTGCCTGGCCGGCTCCGCGGTCTGCTTCCTCTCCCGCATCGGCGATGTGCAGCCCTGCGGCTACCTCCCCGTGCGCGTAGGGAACGTCCTGCAGCAGCCGTTCGGCGAAATCTGGCGCAACTCCACAGTATTCGCCTCGCTGCGCGACCCCTCGCAGCTCAAGGGGAAGTGCGGCACCTGCGGCTACCGCGTGGTCTGCGAAGGTTGCCGCGCCAGGGCGTACGCCGCCACCGACGATTTCATGTCTCAGGATCCGGATTGCTCGTTTGGGCAGAAATCTTAGTCCCCTGCCGGGCAAGCCGGCAGGGGGACAAAGAGCGCCGTTCCCTGCCGGCTTGCCCGGCAGGAACGGAAAATCATGGCTTCCGGCGGGCAAGCCCGCCGGGGAGCGAGAGAGAAGAACCAACGCCCCGGCGACTAGCCAGCCGGGGAGCAAGAGAGGAAGCCACCGGCGCCCGGCGACCAGCCCGCCGGGGAGCAAGAAAGAAGAACCAACGCCCCGGCGACCAGCCAGCCGGAGCGCAAGAGAGAGCCACTGACGCGCCCCGGCGACCTTGCGTCGCCGGGAGCAAGATCCCGACCAGCGACGTCTGACTGCGGAGTAGCAAAAAGAGATGCGTGAGGAAAAAGACAACCGCGCCCCGGCGACCTTGCGTCGCCGGGAGCAAGATTCCGAGTCCGGCAGCGCCAGGCCGCCGGACGCCAGCGTCTTCGCCAAACCCTCCGCTCTTTACACTGGCCACAACGTCCATCCGGCGCACGCGCTACGTTACGACTGGACCGGTTGGCCAACCGCTGGCACGTCTCTTCCGTCGGATACTGGCGCCATCGCGCGTGCTACCGCACCAGCCTGGGAGGTTGATGGGCTTCGCCTGCTCGAACTTCGTGCGCATCAGGACAGCATCCAGATTCTCTTCAGCGTCTCACCGCACGTCGACCCGGTTTTTTTCACGCAACGCATCAAAGGACGGTTGCAGCATGCACTACGACAGGCCGGTACGCCAGTGACGTTCAGTCGCAAAGTTGCGTTCCGCAGTCTGGGCGAGAACACCTCCGAAATTGTGTCTCAGTACCTCCGAGGACAAGTCGGCAAAGAAGACCTGGCCGATCCCCGTTACCGTGAGATCCTGCGCCAATTCACTGTGCGACGTGATGACGTGCGACTGGAGGAACCAACCGAGACCAACAGTGGCCGATATTGGTACAACCTGCACATTGTACTGGTCGTGGCAGGCCGCGACCGAATCACCAATCCCGTTATATTGTCCGCCATGCGCGACGCCGCATTCGAAACGACGGACGCTGAAGGCCATCGCATGGCGTCATTCGCGTTGATGCCCGATCACGTTCACATGGCGATACGAGGCAACCTTGAGCACACGCCACAAGAGATCGCATTGGCATTTCAGAACAGTTTGGCACGTGCGGCGGGCTGCCGTGTGTGGCAAGATGGCTACTATGTCGGAACGTTCAGCGAGTATGAGCTCGATGCTGTAAGGCGGTTGGCCGACTGACTGCGTTCCCTGCCGGCTTGCCCGGCAGGAACGGAAAATCATGGCTTCCGGCGGGCAAGCCCGCCGGGGAGCAAGAGAGCAGGACTCCAGCGCCCCAGCGACCAACCCGCCGGGGAGCAAGAGAGGACAAACCGGCGCCCCGGCGCCCTTGCGTCGCCGGGAGCAAGATCCAGACACCAGAGGCGCCAGATTTCCGTAGGAAAAAAAGATGCGAACGAAAAAAGGCAACCGCGCCCCGGCGACCTTGGGTCGCCGGGAGCAAGATGCCGGCGGCGTCCAGCCGCCGGAAGCATCGCCTTCGTCCATCCTGAAGCCTGCTGCTCTCACCGCACCGTCCGCCAGCCGCACCAGCGATACCAAAACGCTCCAGGCCATGCTCGACCTCTATTGCCGGGGCAAACACGAAAGCACCGGCGCGCTCTGTGCCGAGTGCCGCAAGCTATTCGAATACGCCACCGAGCGGCGCGCCAAGTGCCCGTTCGGCGAAAACAAGCCGACCTGCGCCAAATGCCCGGTGCATTGCTACAAGCCCGCCATGCGCGAAGCCATCCGCGCAGTCATGGTCTACTCGGGTCCGCGCATGCTGCTGCATCACCCCGTGATGGCTATGCGACATACGATGGATGGGCTCAGGCGTCAGAAGTCAGGTGTCAGGAGTCAGG
>JBAXVM010000154.1:0-7117 GCA_037129105.1 bacterium | reverse complement strand
CCGACACCTTCAACACCCGCCTCCAGACCGCCGAGTGGACCGAGGATGGCGATAAACTGATCACTTGGGAAGTCCGTGCCAAGGGATTTGATGGTGTCAAGGCATATAATGCTGAACGAGGCAACCAGATGACCAGCATCGGCACCCGCTTGCACCCTCTGACCGAGTGGAAGGGTTGTGGCGACGGTTGGCTCATCTGCGATCTCGCCGCCCATCCACCTGCCACCCTGCCGGAAGCCTTCCATGCACTCGCCGAATATGGCGTGCTGGCCAGTCAGCGTGATCCGTTCGACCCGATGGAAAAAGCCATCCACCTCGTCGGCCAGACCTGGCTGGCGCAGACCGAGCATCTGCATGACAACTGGGAACTGGTGCGCGAATATCCCCTTTCCCGCGAACTGCTGGCCCTGTCCCACGTCTGGAAATCACGCGCCGGCGACACCTACGTAATCGCCGCCAAGGGTGCGCCCGAAGCCATCGCCGACCTCTGCCATTTCTCGCCGGAACAGACCCGCGCGCTGGCCGCGCAGATCGACGCCATGGCCGCCAACGGCCTGCGCGTGCTGGGCGTGGCCCGGGCACGCTTCAGCCGGCAGGGCGAACTCCCCCTCCAGCAGCACGATTTTCCATTCGAATTCATCGGCCTGCTGGGCCTCGCGGATCCTGTGCGCCCCACCGTTCCGGCCGCCATCCGCGAATGCCATACCGCCGGCATCCGCGTGGTGATGATCACCGGCGACTACCCCGGCACAGCCCGCAACATCGCGCGCCAGATCAGCCTGCCGCCCGGCGAAGTCCTGACCGGCCCGGAGCTTGACGCCCTGGACGACGACGCGCTGCGGCAGCAGATCCACCGCGTGAACGTGTTTGCGCGAGTCGTGCCGGAGCAGAAGCTGCGCATCGTGGAAGCGCTGAAGGCCAACGGGGAAATCGTGGCCATGACCGGCGATGGCGTCAATGACGCCCCGGCGCTCAAGGCCGCGCACATCGGGATTGCCATGGGTGGCCGCGGCACGGACGTGGCGCGCGAGTCGGCCTCGCTGGTGCTGCTGGACGACGACTTTGCCTCCATCGTCAAGGCCATCCGCCTGGGCCGCCGGATCTTCGACAATATCCGCAAGGCCATCGCCTACATTTTTGCCATCCATGTGCCGATCGCCGGGATGTCGCTGCTGCCCATTCTGATGGGGTGGCCGCTGGTGCTGCTGCCGGTGCACATCCTGTTTCTGGAGCTGATCATTGACCCGGCCTGCTCCACTATCTTTGAAGCCGAGAAGGAGGAGGCTGACATCATGCAGCGCCCGCCGCGCGACCCGCGCGAACCGCTCTTTCACGCGCGCAGCGTGCTGTCCAGCATCCTGCAGGGGTGCAGCGTGCTGCTGATTGTCGTGGGCGTGTTTGCCTGCGCCTGGTATCTCGGCCGCGGTGAACGCGAGGCGCGGGCGCTGGCCTATACCACGCTGATTATCGCCAACCTGGGGTTGATCCTCACGAACCGTTCCCGCACCCGGACGATCCTGGCCACGCTGCGCACACCCAATCAGGCGCTGTGGTGGGTGCTGGGCGGCGCCACGATCTTCCTGACGCTGGTGCTGACCGTGCCGGCGCTGCAAAATATCTTCCGGTTCGCGCCACTACACCTGCCGGATCTTGCCATCTGCCTGATTGCCGGCGTGCTGGGCATCCTTGGCTTCGAGGCCGCCAAGTGGCACCGGCAACGCCGCGAGCAACCCCGCAAAGCGTGAACCGGGCGAACCGCAGATTGCGGATCGTGAGCATTGTCCGTATTACGACCGTAGGGACGGCTTTACGCCGTCCATTATCAGCCCCATTGCGAGTACAGCGGGACCTGCGGGACCGCTGTTGGGTCGGCAGATAAGCCTTGGTACAGCGGGTGCGCAGCCCCCGCTGTACGGACCGATTCCAGCGTCTGAAATAACTCGTCGCCCGCGTCAGCGGATCTCCTGCACGTCCACTTCGCACGGCGGGACGTGCCAGATGTCGCGGGAATACTCCGCCACCGTGCGGTCGGAGGAGAATCTTCCGGCACGTGCCACGTTCAGCAGCGCCTTGCGATCCCACGCACGCGGCTGACGGTAGAGGGTGTCCACCTGATCCTGCGCGGCAATGTAGGCTGGAAGATCGGCCAGGATCATGTAGTAGTCGCCGTGATCCAGGAGCGTCTTGACAATGGGGTCGAACAAGCCGGGGTTGAGTAGACAGAAGACGTTCTGCCGGATCATGTCGACCGCCCGGCGAACCACCGGGTTCTTCGCATAGATGGCGCGCGAATTGTAGGTCGCACGGCGGGCCGCCACCTCTTCGGCCTTCATGCCGAAGATGAAGATATTCTCCGGGCCGACCTCCTCCAGGATCTCCACATTGGCGCCGTCCAGCGTCCCCAGGGTCAGGGCGCCGTTGAGCATCAGCTTCATGTTGCCGGTGCCCGACGCTTCTGTGCCCGCCAGGGAGATCTGTTCGCTGACATTCGCAGCCGGAATGATCCGCTCCGCCAGCGACACGCGGTAGTCGGGCAGAAACACCACCTGCAGCTTGTCGCGCGTGAGCGGATGGTTGTTTACCACCTCGGCGATGCCGTGAATCAGCCGGATGATCAGCTTGGCCATGCCGTAGCCGGGCGCTGCCTTGGCGGCGAAGATGAAGACGCGCGGCCAGACGTCCAGTCCCGGTTTCTCGATCAGCCGCTGGAAACGCGAGATGATGTACAGCGCCAACAGCAGCTGGCGCTTGTATTCGTGCAGGCGCTTGATCTGCACATCGAAGATCGCGTCCGGCGCCACCAGCACTCCGACCTTGGCGCGGATGTACTCCGCCAGCGCACGCTTGTTGTTCTGCTTCACCTCGCGGAAGCGGCGCAGGAAGCGCTCGTCGTCGACATACTTCTCCAGTTCGCGCAAATGGTCCAGATTGGTGATCCACTCCGGGCCGATGGCACCGGTGATCAGCGTCGCCAGCCCCGGGTTGGCCTTCAGCAGCCAGCGGCGCTGCGTGATCCCGTTGGTTTTGTTGGTAAACCGCTCCGGGTACATCTCGTAGAAATCCTTGAACAGGGTCTTCCGGAGGATCTCCGTATGCAGCTTGGCCACACCGTTGACGGCGGATGAACCGATAATGGCGAGGTTGGCCATGCGCACAAACCGCTCGCCATCCTCTTCAATCACGCTCATGCGGCGCAGCCGCTCGGTATCGCCGGGGTAATGGGACGAAACGCGCTGCAGGTGACGGGCGTTGATCTCGTAGATGATCTGCAGGTGGCGAGGCAGCACGCGCTCCAGCAGGGGCACGCTCCAGCGTTCCAACGCCTCTGGCAGGATGGTGTGATTGGTGTATCCCATGCAGGCGCAGGTGATCCGCCACGCCTCGTCCCAGTCCATGCGCTCGCGATCCACCAGCAGATGCATCAACTCCGGGATGGCCAGCGCGGGGTGCGTCTCGTTCAGCTGCACAAAGACCTTGTCCGGCAGTGCAGACCACAAATTCCCCTCGGCGCGGAAGCGCCGCAGAATATCCTGCAGCGTGCAGGAAACGAAAAAGTACTGCTGCCGGAGCCGGAGCTCCTTGCCTTCCAGCACATTATCGTTGGGGTACAGCACCTTGGTGAGGTTCTCAGCCAGCACTTTGTTTTCGACGGCCGCCACGTACGAGCCGCTGTTAAAATCGTCGAAGTTAAACTCGTCCGTCGCCTGGGCGGACCAGAGACGCAAGGAGTTGACCGCATCCCCGCCGTAGCCGACGATCGGCAAGTCGTAGGGCACCCCCAGCACTGGCTTGGTATCCACCCAGCGCCATTCCAAACGCCCATCCAGCGTAATCGGCTCCAGACGTCCGCCAAACTGCACGGTCTGGGTATGCTCCGGCCGCACGATTTCCCATGGATAGCCGTTCTTCAGCCAGTGATCCGGCTCTTCCACCTGATTGCCGTTGACAATCTTCTGCTTGAAAATGCCGTAATTATAGCGCAGACCGTACCCCATGGCCGGCATCTTGAGCGTGGACATGGAATCGAGGAAGCAGGCGGCCAACCGGCCGAGGCCGCCGTTGCCAAGACCGGCATCCGTCTCATGGTCCCGCAGGGAATTCCAATCCAGTCCTGCATCGGCCATGGCCTGCCGGCACACCTCCTCTATCTTGAGGTTGATCACGTTGTTGCCGAGCAGCCGCCCGATCAGAAACTCCAGCGAAAGGTAGTAGATGCGCTTGACCTTCCGCCCCCGATGGGTCTGGCGCGTCAGGGCCCAGCGCTCCACCAGGCGATCCCGCACCGCCCAGGCCAACGCCATGTAGCGATCGTGATCCGTGGCATTAAAACGATCCTTGGCTAGCGTGTAGCGCAGGTGCCAGCTAAAGTCCTCGTACAGAGATTCCTCCGTCATCTCCACGCGACGACGAGCCTTCTTGCGTGTTTCAATCGAAGCCATGTTCCTCCACAATACACCCCTACTGGGGCGTTCGGATTATCTTGCCACACTCGGCCGCTCAGGTCACGCGCATATACCGGAGGAATTTGGGGACGGGCGGAAGCAGCGGGTGCGCAGCCCCCGCTGTACCGCGGCCCGTACAGCGGGGGCTGCGCACCCGCTGGTAATGTCCCTTTAGCCCCGGCGTGCCGTGGCCGGTGCTAAACACGGAGGAACAGGATATCCGCGGAAGGACTTATGTTCACGTGTGCGCACGCGCCGCCAGCGCCCGGTCCACATCCGGCACGGCCGCCAGCAGCTCACGGGTGTACGGATGCGCGGGGTGCTCGAGCACCTCCGCCACCGTCCCCTGCTCCACGATGAGCCCGTCGTACAGCACACAAACCCGGTCGCACACCGTCCGCACCACGGCCAGATCATGCGAGACCAGCAGCAGCGCCAGCCCCAGCTGCTGCTGCAGCTCGCGCAGGAGGTTCAGCACGCGGGCCTGCACCGAGACATCCAGCGCCGAGACCGGCTCGTCAGCCACCAGCAGTCGCGGCCCCAACGCCAGGCAGCGCGCCAGACTCACGCGCTGGCACTGCCCGCCGCTGAGTTCCCTCGCATAGGCGGCCGCCGCCTCGGGCGGCAGCCCAACCTGGTCCAGCAACTGCACCACCGCCGCCGTCCTCTGGCTGCCGTCTTCCGCCTTGCGTAGCTCTGCCCCCGCCGGCCGGATCTTGTGCACCCGAAGCACCTCGTCCAGCATCGCCCCCACGGTCATGCGCGGATTGAGCGATCCGGTGGCGTCCTGAAAGACCATCTGCACCTGCCGGCAGTACCGCTCGCGCCCGACACGGTCGCGCGGCGACACATCCTCACCGTCATAGACAATCCGCCCGCTGCGCGGCAATACCAGCCCGACAATGGCCCTGGCAAGCGTGGACTTGCCGCAGCCGCTTTCGCCCACAATGCCCAGCGACTCGCCTGCAGCCACCTGCAGCGAAATGCCCTTCAACGCCTCGACCGGCGCGCCGCCGGGGCGCGGGTAGTGCACAACCAGATTCTGGATTTCAAGCAACGCCATTTCATTGTCCCCGGCAGCGCGTCTGCCGCCCGTCGGCTTGGTCAACCATCGGCGGCGGCTGATCGCACGCGCTCCATCGCCGCGCGCAGCGTGGCGCAAACGCGCACCCCGCCGGCCAGCTATCCGGCGACGGCACTGTCCCGGGTATGCCAACCATTTGATGGCCCTTGGGCGCGTCCAGCCTCGGCACAGCGGCCAACAGCCCGATCGAATAGGGATGCCGGGGCGTGCGCAGAACTTGTGCCACCGGGCCGGTCTCAACGACCTGCCCCGCGTACATCACGGCCACCCGGTCCGCCCGCCCGGCCACCAGGCCAAGGTTATGCGTCACCAGCAGCACCGCCATGCCGGTCTCCCGGGCCAGCGCATCGATCAGGTCCAGGACCTGCCGCTGTGTCGTGACGTCCAGTGCCGTGGTGGGCTCGTCGGCAATCAGCAAGCGCGGCCGGCAAGCCAACGCCATGGCCACCATGGCGCGCTGCTGCATGCCGCCACTCAAGGCACATGGATAGGCGCGCACCAGACGCTCCGGCTGGGGCAGCCCCACGCGCGCCAGTAACTGCGCCGCGTCGGCCAGCCGCGCGCGTCGCGGGCCATGCAGACACTCCGCGATCTGGTCGCCAATGCGCATAACCGGATTGAGCGACCCGGCCGGATCCTGAAACACATAGGCGATGCCATCCTGCCCGCGAATTTTGCGCAGCCCGTCCGGATCAATCGTCAGCAGGTTGCGCCCCCGGAACAGCACGCGCCCGGTACGCTCAGCCCGGTCCGTGGGCGGCAGCGCCGTCAGCGCCAGGCAGGTCATGCTCTTGCCGCACCCGCTCTCCCCCACCAGCGCCAGACGCTCCCCGGCGGCCAGAGCCAGCGAAACGCCACGCACCGGCGTGGTCTCGACGCCATCGCGCCGAAACCTCACCCCGAGCTCTTCCACATGCAGCAACAACTCCATTGGTAACGCGGAGAATCGCAAACCCCGCCGGAAGTGTCAATGATTTGGGCGCGGCGATGTCATGCCGGCGCGCCCCCTGCCGCCTCCCGCATAAAAAATTTCGGCATCTGTAAGATTTCTCCCGCTTCCAGCATATACCTGTGTAGAGCACACGACGCCCGTCGCGTTGGCGTGCGGACCACAAACGTAAACAACCACAGGAGGATTCCCATGAGTTCGCTCAGCATCAATCATGTCTGTCTGGCAGGTCATCTGACCCGCGACCCGGTCTTGCGCAAGACCAGCGGCGGGGCATCCGTCGTCGACCTCGGGCTGGCCATTAATGACGAATACACGACCCGGGACGGCAAGGTCGTGGAACAAACCTGCTTTGCCGACTGCGTGGTCTGGGGCAAGTCCGCAGAGGCCAGCAGCACCTATCTGAAAAAGGGCGACCCGGCGCTGGTCGAAGGGAGCCTGATCACGGAACAGTGGGATACGCCCCAGGGCGAAAAGCGCACCCGCCTGCGCGTCCGCGCCATACGCGTGCACTTCCTGCGGTCGCGCACCAATGGCAGCAGCGGAGGCGAAGGCGCGGCCGTAGCTGCAGCCGTGCCTGCGACCGCCGCAGCGGATGGGGATGATCCCTTCGCGTGAAAAAAAGATTAGGAAACCGCAGAA
>JBAXVM010000153.1:0-7138 GCA_037129105.1 bacterium | reverse complement strand
AGCGAAAGGTGCAGCCGATGCCGGCTGTCTAGTTATTTCGGGGACACTACACTAGGGATACACTCATCTGCCGCAGCGCCTCGTACGCGACCACGGCCACGGCGTTGGCGAGGTTGAGGCTGCGCGCGTGGGGGCCGGGCATGGGAATCTGGAACAGGTCCGCACCATACTGCGCGTAGAACGCCTCCGGCAACCCGGCGCTCTCATTACCGAACACCAGGGCATCCCCGGACGCAAACGAACAGTCGTAAAGCGAGCGGCGCCCGCGCGTGCTGGCAAAGAAGAGGCGTGTTGGGCGAGCCCGCGCGAGAAACGCATCCCAGTTATCGTGCAGGTGCAGGTCCAGATGCGCCCAGTAGTCCAGGCCTGCCCGACGGACCCAGGAGGAGGTCAGGGCAAACCCGAGCGGCCGGACCAGGTGCAGCGGACAGTCGAGATCCACGCACAATCGCCCGATGGCGCCCGTGTTGTGCGGAATCTCGGGGCATATCAGCACAATGTGGATGGGAAGCGGCATGGAGGGAATCATAGCCCAGCAGGGATGGTAATTGGAAGAGTGGAAGGATGAGTAGTTCCAGGGCAAACGCATCTAAATTCTCATTCTTTTACCAATCCTGGCGCTCGACGCCTTGGCGAGGGGGCTGTATCTGTGGCGCTGCGGGTAAAAGCGGCGTCGCGCAGGAGAATGCCCTTACGGGCACACTACGAACGGCTTCTTGCCGATTCCAGGCTGATCTTCACTTCATGATTTATGATTCCTGATTCGATATTCTGCGGTTCAGCCTGGTCGGCACAAAATCCGTGCTGCTCACGTGTTGGACGTTGGATGTTGCGTGTTGAATGTTGGGTGTTGAATTTACACCCCCTCATCCGCAAAACATTGCCCTGCATCCCCTGCCCCCGCTATACTGCGCGCATTCTTCAACCGTGCCGGAGCCCGCAACGATGAGTCGCAAGAACCTGAGCCTTCCTTTCAACCGGGAGCAGATCGAGTCGATCGAGCGTCAATTCCCCACGCCGTTTCATCTCTATGATGAAGCTGGCATCCGCGCCAATGCGCGTCGTCTGCTGGCCGCCTTTGCCTGGAACCCGGGGTTCAAGGAGTTCTTTGCGGTCAAGGCCTGCCCGAACCCTTACATCATGAAGATCCTCCGTGCCGAGGGGTTCGGCGCGGATTGCAGCTCCATGCCGGAGTTGCTGCTGGCAGAGCAGGTGGGGATCCGCGGCGAAGAGATCATGTTCACGTCCAACGACACGCCCGCCGATGAGTTTGTTCAGGCGCGTGCCCTGGGCGCGATCGTGAACCTCGACGACCTGACGCACCTTTCTTTTCTGGAAAAGTCCGCCGGGTTGCCGGAGCTGATCTGCTTCCGCTACAACCCCGGCCCGCTCAAAGGCGGCAATGCGATCATCGGGCACCCGGAGGACGCCAAGTACGGATTCACCCGCGAGCAGTTGTTCGAGGGGTACCGGCTGGCCAAGGCCAGAGGCGTCAAGCGCTTCGGGCTGCACACCATGGTCGCGTCGAACGAGCTGAACCCGCAATATTTCATCGACACGGCCGAACTGCTCTTCGACCTGGTCGTCGAGATCTCGAAGCAGGTGGGGATCACCTTCGAGTTTGTCAACCTCGGCGGCGGCATTGGCATCCCATACAAGCCCGAGCAGGAAACCGTGGACCTGGAATTTGTGGGCGACGGCATCCACAAGGCCTATAACGCGCGCCTGCTGGCCAAGGGGCACCCGGCGTTGCTGCTCTATCTGGAGTGCGGGCGCATGGTGACCGGCCCCTTCGGCTATCTGGTCACGCGCGTGCGCCACATCAAGCACACCTACAAGCGCTACGCCGGGCTCGACGCCTGCATGGCCAACCTGATGCGCCCGGCGCTGTACGGCTCGTACCACCACATCACCGTAATGGGCAAGGAGCTGCAGCCTGCCACGACCAAATACGATGTGACCGGCTCGCTCTGCGAGAACAACGACAAATTCGCGATCGACCGGATGTTGCCGGAACTCGCGCCCAACGACCTGCTCGTGATCCACGATGCCGGCGCGCACGGCCACGCCATGGGGTTCCAGTACAACGGCAAGCTGCGCTCTGCGGAACTGCTGCTGCGAGCCGACGGCCGCATTGTGCCGATCCGCCGCGCCGAGACCGCGGCCGACTACTTTGCGACGCTGGATCTGGCAGGGCTGAAGAAGTTTATGGTCTAGCAGCCTGTCGGTCTTAGCCTTCTGGAGGTACAAACAGTCTGCCGACCAGGCTGCCAGAACCGCAGAATATCGAATCAGGAATCATAAATCATGAAGTGAAGATCATTTGCATGCCTCTTGCCTTCATGATTCATGATTTCTTATTCGATATTCGATATTTCTCCCAAAAGTCCGACCATCTCCTAGCAGCCCGTCGGACGGCCCCTCAGCGCCCTTCCGCCCGGATCTCCCGCGGCGTCTTCCCGGTCAGACGCCGGAATGCGTCGTAAAAGCGGCTCATCGTTGCGAATCCGCAATCCATGGCCACCTGCATGACGGTGTCGTCGGAATCGCGCAGGCGACGCGTCGCCGCACGCACGCGAACCTGCGTGACATACTCCACCAGCGTGCAACCTGTCACATGGCGAAAGGCTGCATGCAGGCTGCTGCGGCTCATGCCGGCCAGCAGTGTGAGCTGCCGGACGCGGATCGCCTCCATGAAATGTGCGTCCAGATGCTGCCGCACGCGGGCAATCCGTTCCTCATGGCGCGTGCTGCGGATGCGGGGAGCCTCGGCACACCGAATCCCCGGGTCCCGCATCAGCAGCAGGAACAGATTTTGCAACAGGGATCGCGCTGCAGCCTGATAACCCGGCGCCCCGTTGCGAATCTCCTGCGTGAGCTCCCGGGTCAGGCGCAAGACCTGTTTGGACGTCGCTGGCAACACCGGCAGCGGATTCCGGCCGAGCGAGGCCAGACGGAGGATGCGCTGCAACGTCTGGTGCGTATCGCGGTCGCCGTACAACTCCGGATGAAACATGGCGCCGGAGATCATCACCACATGCCCGTTGGCTGAAGGTGCGCCGCAGGCATAGTGCACCATGCCGGATGGAAAGCAGAAGATGTCGCCGCGTCGCTGCCGGATTCGCACGCCGCCTGGCGCCTGCCACCCCGCACCATTGGTGCAGACAAACAGCTCGTGCACATCATGACAGTGCATGGCCTTGGCGGTCTGTGCCGCTACCCGGGCATAAAAACTGGTCATACCTGCCACGGGCGGTTTCGTCGAGAGATTCGCATCCCGGGCTAAACCCGGCGGGTCCGGCGGCCCCGCCCTACCCAAATTCCCACGGACTGGAGAGGTCGGGCGGGGCCGCCGGACCCGCCGGACACCATCGGGTGAAGCGCTGGACATACTTTGGATCATAAAGTACTTTCATGACAAAATGCTTAATTGAAACGAGATACTATACTTAAACTCTTGGACGATACAGGATAAAGATTGGACATAATCGGAGGATCGCTGAACCGCCGCGTGTCATGCTTTTCACCAACAGGAACCCATAGACTGACAGCAAGGCTCATGATGGCGCAAAAACGCCTTACGGCGTCACTACAAACGGCCTAGAACCGGCAAAACGCCGTTCGTAGTGTGCCCGTAAGGGCATTCGTGTCGCCCTCATGAGAAATGCTGGCAGGTTGTTGCCAAAACAGCGGGAGTCGTACGCAGATGAACAAACTTCGGATCGTCCATGTCGGCTGCGGAGGTATCAGCGACGCCTGGTTCAAGGCCTTGAAGGACCGCACGGATCTTGAGGTGGTCGGGCTGGTGGACCTGAATTTGTCTGCGGCGGAGCAATGCGCCGCCAGGCAGTTTTTGCCGGATGCGGCCACGGGTACTGATCTGGACGCCATGCTTGTCAGGACAAAGCCGGATCTGGTTTTCGACTGCACGGTGCCGGCCGCGCATGTGCAGGTGACCCTCGCGGCACTCCGGCATGGCTGCCACGTGCTGGGCGAGAAGCCGATGGCCGACACCATGCCCAACGCCCAGCTCATGCTGGCCGCTGCCCGACAGGCTGGCAAGCTGTATGCCGTCATGCAGAACCGCCGGTATCTGGCCAATGTGCGGGCGCTGCGCCGGTTTCTGGAAAGCGGCGTCATTGGCCGGGTCACCACAGCCTATTGCGACTTCTTCATTGGCGCGCACTTCGGCGGCTTCCGGGATGAAATGGAGCATGTGCTGCTGATGGACATGGCGATCCACACGTTTGACCAGGCCCGCTATATCACCGGCGCCGACCCCGTCACAGCGCTGGCGCACGAGTGGAATCCACCGGGCTCGTGGTACAAGCATGGCGCCTCGGCTGTCGCCACATTCGAGATGAGCCATGATCAGGTCTTTTCCTACCGCGGCAGCTGGTGCTCCGAGGGGCTCGACACGTCCTGGGAGGCGGCGTGGCGCATCATCGGGGAGAAAGGCGCGGTCACATGGGATGGCTTCGACACCTTCCGCGCGCAGGAAGTTGTCCCCTCCGAAGGCATGTTCCGCAAGAAGAAGGATTGCGACGTGCCGTATGCGCGCGACGCGCTGAAGCGGATCGGACATGCCGGCTGCATCGATGAGTTCGTCGCGGCCGTGCGCTCCGGCAGCGAACCCCAGACGATCTGTACAGACAATGTCAAAAGCCTGGCCATGGTGCACGCCGCCGTGGCCAGCGCCACCACGGGAAAGCGGGAAAGTTGCTAAAAGCCCAAGGCGGGCCAAGCACATATGCACACGTCAAGGACACAGACGGCACAGAGTAAAACCGAGAACACAGAGCAAAGCCCAGCAGTTCTTAATATGGCGACACGAATGCCCTTACGGGCACACTACAAACGGCTTTTTGCAATTTCTAGGCCGTTTGTAGTGACGCCGTAAGGCGTTTTGGCGCCATAATGAAAACTGCTGAGCAATGCCTGGGCATAACCGGAAACACCACAAAGAAAGGAACACCATGAACAACCGTCACGCACCGGATATCCGCATTGGAACACTCGTGAGCGCCGGCATGAAGTCGCCGGAATACATCGCGCAGATTTTACCGCAGGGCTTTGAGTCCTTCAGCCTCACCTTCTGGCAGACCACGGACGGCATTGACTGGCCGAAGCTGGCCGATGGACTGCAGCGCACGCTCGAAAACAGCGGCGCGGTGGTTTCGTCGCTGGGCGTGTTCGGCAATCCGCTGGAGACCGGCCCCAAGGATCTGGAAACCGTGCAGGCCTGGGAGGCCGCCATCGACAACGCACACCGGTTTGGCTGTGACATCGTGGCCGGCTTTGCCGGGCGGCTGCGCAACCGGCCGATCGACGAAAGCATGCCGCGGTTCAAGGAGGTGTTTGGCCGGCTGGCGAAGCGGGCGGCGGACAAGGGCGTGCGCATCGCCTTTGAGAATTGCGACATGGGTGGAAGCTGGCAGACGGGCGACTGGAACATCGCCCATAATCCGGTGGCGTGGGAAATGATGTTCCACGAAGTGCCGGACAGCAACCTCGGCCTGGAATGGGAGCCGTGTCACCAGCTCGTGAACCTGATGGATCCCCTGCCCCAGTTGCAGACCTGGGCCCGGAAGATCTTTCATATGCACGGCAAGGACGCCACCATCTTCTGGGATCGCATCCGGAAATACGGCATTCGCACCTCGGTCCACGAAGACATCGCGCGCAAGTCAGGGTCGCAGGGCGCCCCGCCGTTTGCCTATCATCGCACGCCGGGGTTCGGCGACAGCGACTGGACGGCCATTATCTCCATCCTTCGCATGAACGGGTTCAAGGGTTCAATCGACATCGAAGGTTGGCATGACCCGGTCATGAAAGATGATCTGGAGATGACCGGCCAGGTGGCCGCGCTGAAATACCTGAAGCAGTGCCGCGGCGAGTATGTTGGCAATCCGGTGGTGTAAGGCATATGAACTCCAACGAACGCTTGCAGGCGGCGCTGGCAGGGCAGACCGTTGACCACGTCCCCTTCGCGCCTTTTCTCGCCTACGTGTGGGAGTATTTTCCAAAGGAAATACAGGACCAGGGGCAACTGGCATTTCACCAGCACATCGGCGCCGATCCATTATGGCGTGGCGCGCCTTGTCCCGTGAGGTTTTTGAGTCCGGCGGAGGTACAAACCAGCACGTTTGATGAGTCTGGCCGGGTGGTAACAAAAGTCCAAACGCCGGTTGGCGCGATCCGGCAGGCTTCGGCGCGCAGCGAGGTCGGCAACACGTGGTTTCTAGTTGAGCATCCGCTGAAGACCGAAGAAGATTACAAGGTACAAATCTGGATCGAAGAACACACCCGTCTGGAACCGGACGCCCGGACTGTGGCGGATCACTTTTGCGGCGCCGGGCGCGAAGGACTTTCGCTGGGCATGCTGATCCCGCGCGGCAAATCGGCCTTTCAGTCGCTGGTGGAGCACCACGCCGGGACCGAGGAGTTGAACTACGCGCTGGCCGATTTTCCGGACACCGTCGAGTCCCTGCTCGACGTGATGATCCGGAATGATCTTGCCGCGGCGCGGCTGGCCGCCGCATCGCCGTATGAATATTTCATCACCTGGGAGGATTCCAGCACCCAGAACTATTCGCCAGCGCAATATGACAAATACATCGGGCCGGAGATCCGACAGTGGTGCGAGCTGCTGGCTGCACACCAGAAGCGTTATGTGCAGCATGCCTGCGGTCATGTGCGCGACTTGCTGGGGCGCATGAAAGCCGGTGGGGTGTATGCCGTGGAAAGCCTGGCACCCCGCCCGACCGGCAATGTCGCGCTGTCGGAGGCGCGGGGAATCCTGGGACGAGAGACTGGCATCATCGGCGGCATTGAGCCGACCGAGTTCCTGAATCTCTCGGAAACAGCGCTGGCGCCATATGTCGAGCAGGTCATCTCCGATGCGGCCGGCGGCCCCCACATTCTGGCCAATTCCGACTCCTGCCCGCCCGGCGTGACCGTGGAGAAGTTCAAGCTCGTGGCGCAGGTGGCGAAGAGCTGCAAGCGGTGATCGCGTCAGGAACCTGTCGGACTGAGGCTCAGACCTCCTTACCTCACCCCATTGGCTCACCCAATTTGATTTTTCTTAACGCATTGCGGATAAAGGCATTCGCCAAAGACGGCATAGGTTTAACGAGTA
>JBAXVM010000152.1:0-7150 GCA_037129105.1 bacterium | reverse complement strand
GCGTAAAGCCGTCTCTACCCAAATGCAGCGGCAAGTCAATGAATCGCAGATGCGCTTGGCCATTGGGGGATGAATTCATCATGCTTGACGCGACAGAGGCGATCAGGAATACTCAAAGGTTAGTGTAACGAATCTATTGTGTGTGATGTACGTGCTGCGGATTTCTGGAGAGATATGAAAGAAGTCGATTTGTCGGGGTCCTGGACGCTGCGTCGCGTCGGCCAGAAGAAGACTACGCCTGCCAGGATTCCCGGTTGTGTGCATACCGACCTGCTGGCGGCCGGCGAAATCGAGGACCCCTTTTCTCGCGACAACGAGTCGCGCGTACAATGGATCGGCGAGGCGGACTGGCTCTACGAGCGGACCTTCGATATTGAGGATCTCACGGCGGTGCCGCAGGTGCTGCTGCGCTGTGAAGGGCTCGATACGCTCGCCACGGTATTTATCAACGACGCGGTGGTCGGCCAGGCCGATAACATGTACCGCACCTGGGAGTTCGATGTCCGCGACGCGCTCTGCCCCGGTCGCAACAAGATCGCCATCCGTTTCGATTCTGCCGTCCGCCACGTGGCGGAGAAAAACGCCGTCCGCCGCCTGCCGGGCTGGGCGCCAGCGCATGAGTCTGCCGGGCGCGCCTGGCTTCGCAAGGAACCGTGTAACTTCGGCTGGGACTGGGGCCCCGTGCTGGTAACCGCCGGCATCTGGCGATCCATCGGCCTGGTTGCGTTCGACACCGCCCGCCTGGCGGACGTGGCGATTACGCAGAAACATGCCGGTGCGGGGGAGATCAGCATCGATGTTGCGGTGTCCGCCGAAGTGCTCGACGCTGCCACGCCGCTGGAAGCGCTGGTCAAGGTCAGCTACAAGGGAGGCGTGGTGGCCAGCGCGCGTGCCAAGCTGGCCGGCGGCACGGCGCGCGTCAGCCTGCCCATCAAGAATCCGCAGCGCTGGTGGCCCAATGGCATGGGCGAACAGCCGCTCTATGAGGTCAGCGCGGATCTCTGTCGCGGGCGTGAGGTGCTCGACCACACCACCCGTCGTATCGGCCTGCGCACCCTGCGTCTGGACCGCCAGGCCGACGAGTGGGGCGAGTCGTTTCAGTTTGTGGTCAACGATGTCCCTTTCTTTGCCAAGGGTGCTAACTGGATCCCGGGTGATGCGTTCATCACGCGCATGACGCGGGTCGAATACGCCCGGCTCATCAAGGCTGCCGCCGTGGCCAACATGAACATGCTGCGCTGCTGGGGCGGCGGCATCTACGAGAACGATGCCTTTTACGACCTCTGCGACGAATACGGCATCTGCGTCTGGCAGGACTTCATGTTCTCCTGCTCGACCTACCCCACCTTCGATGCCGCGTGGATGGACAACGTGCGGGTGGAAGCCGAGCAGAATATCCGCCGGCTGCGCAACCATCCGTCTTTGGCGCTCTGGTGCGGCAACAACGAGCTGGAGCAGGGGCTGGTCGGCGACACCTGGGACGACAACCACATGAGCTGGTCGGACTACGCCAAGCTATTCGACGAACTCCTGCCCGAAGCTGTGAAGCGTTTGGATGCGCAACGCGACTACTGGCCGTGCAGTCCGCACACGCCGCGTCCCGGCGACCGCAAGAACTTCAATGACCCCAACCGTGGCGACGGCCACCTCTGGGATGTCTGGCATGGACGGCAACCCTTTGAGTGGTACCGCACGGCCAACCACCGCTTCTGCAGCGAGTTCGGTTTTCAGAGTTTCCCCGAGCCGCGCATGGCGGCTACCTATACGGCCCCCGAGGATCGTAACATCACCAGCTATGTGATGGAGAAGCACCAGCGCAGCGGCATCGGCAATACCGTAATCATGCAGTACATGCTGGAGTGGTACCGCATGCCCGTGGGATTTGATAACACCCTCTGGCTCAGTCAGATCCAGCAGGGCATGGCCATCAAGTACGCGGTCGAGCACTGGCGCCGCAACCGTCCGCGTTGCATGGGCGCGCTCTACTGGCAGCTGAACGACTGCTGGCCTGTGGCGAGCTGGTCTTCCGTGGACTATGCCGGCCGCTGGAAGGCGCTGCACTTCATGGCGCGGCGGTTTTACGCGCCGGTGCTCGTTTCCGGCGTGGAAAACAGCGCCGCCGGCACGGTTGAGATCCATCTGGCCAGTGACAACCGCCGCGCCTTTAAGGGCGCCATCCAGTGGCGCGTCACCCGGGTGGACGGCTCGCCGCTGCAGGAGGGGTCCCAGAAGGTCATGCTGGAAGCCAGCTGTAGCGCCGTGCAGACCACGCTCAACCTGGCGGAACTCCTTCAGAAACACGGCCCGCGCGATTTGCTGGTATGGCTGACGGCCCAGGACGAACTGGGCGCGCAGGTTTCTGCAAATCTCGTGACCTTCTGCCGCCCCAAGCATCTGGAGCTGCTGCCGCCGCGGATTCGCGTGGATATCCGTCCATGGGACGACAACAGCTACGCCGTAACTCTCACCGCCCGTCATCCGGCGCTTTGGACCTGGATGGCACTGGAGGGGCAGGAGGCGAAGTACGACGACAACTTCGTCTGCCTGGAGTCCGAGCGCCCGGTGCGCATCCGCGTGACACCTGCCACGCGCATGAAGCCCGACGCCTTCCGCCAGGCTCTGCGCGTATCGTCCATTTACGACACCTACCAGGAACATGCGCCAGCCACCGGCGTGGCCGCCGCCGCGCCTGTCCCCGTCGCTGCGCCAGCCCTTTCCTCTGCCGCCGCCCGCGTGCTGGCCGTCAGCCGCCTGGCGACGAAGAAGCGTGGTTGATCCAAGGGGATTGGGTACAAGAACCGCAGAATGTCGAACAAGGAACGCTGATTGTTGAAGTTTGCCTGTGGCGATCCTTTGTCTGTTCTCTTCTGCGGTCTTTCGTTCGACATTCGGAGTTCCTTGTTCGATATTCTGCGGTTCAGCAGCCTGGTCGGCACAAAATCCGTGCTGTTCAAGTGCTAAGTCCGACAGGCTGCTAGGCCGTTTGTAGTGACGCCGTAAGGCGTTCCTGCTCCTCTGTAATAAAAGCTGTAGCACTGTCTACCGCAATAAGTTGGATCGACTTGATGTTTTATGGCTGCGGGGTGCCTGCATTTTTTAAAAAAACCATGTAACGAACCCTACGTTGACTCATCTATAGGTAATGAAGGCAGGAGCCGCGTATGAGCGAGGACAATCCAGTAGATGCGGATATAGAAAGAGTCCGACAGGGCGACTTGAACGCGTATACCGAGGTCGTCCGTGCAACGCAGGATCGTCTGCGCGCCTATGTTCTCTGGGCGTGCCCCGATCCGGATGTTGCAGAAGATATCGCCCAGGATGTCTACCTGTATGCCTGGCGCAACATGGATAAATACGAGACCGGAACCAACTTTTTGGCCTGGCTTAAGAAGGTCGCGCATTTTCGTATCCTTAACCGCGCGAAGTCGTCCGCCGCGCAGGCCCAGCGCGAACGACGATACTTTGACGAGTTTCTGTTCGACATCGCCGCGCAGACCGACCTTCCGCTCGATGCGGTTGATCCGCTGGACAGCCGCATGGTGATCCTGCGCAAATGCCTGCAGAAACTCCCCGCGAAAAGCCTGGAATTGATTCAACAGCGGTACGAGAAGAACCTGGATGCGGAGCGCCTGGCAAAGTTGCTGAACAAGTCGGCGGCCACGATTCGCGTAACTCTCCTCCGGATTCGGGAGCAACTGCGACGGTGTGTCAAGACCACGACTGCCACGGAAGGAGTCCTGTCATGACGCCGGAACTCGAACAACTGCTGGCGGAATACCTGGACGGGGCGAAAGATCTGGCGGTCCAGGCAGACTTGCGAAAGCACGTCGATGCCCATCCGGAGGATGTCGCCGAAATCATGGATTTCGTCCGCGATGCCGCCAGTCTGCAACTAATCCTGGATTCTTCCAGGCCTGCCCTTCCCGAGCTTATCTTCAACACACTGAACATGGATAAATCGGCAAGCACGTTCACTGCACGGGTCGTCCATGCGATTGAAGACGACAGGCACCTCACGGATACACAAACCATAGCCGCGCGCGACGCGATCAAACGCCATCGCTTGCCGTTTAAAAATGCGATCGCAATTTTGGCTGCTGCCGCATCGCTGGTCGTTGTGGCAGGTGGAGTGTGGTGGGTAAGCCGGCAGGCGGGGGCGCCGACGGGGGATGGGGTGGAACTGCGGGTGGTGGAAGTGAGGGGGTCAGGGGTCAGGAGTCAGGGGTCAGGAGTCGGGGGTCAGGCTGGCGTTACCGAGTCACCGAGTCACCCAGTCACCGAGTCAATGGCCACAAGCCACAAGCCCCTCCGCGCCGGCGACATCCTCCGGCCCGGCGACGGCGTCGAGGTGGGCGCGGATGGGTACGCGAAGCTGGTCTATCCCGACCGTACTCAGGTGGAATTGCGGCAAAATACACGCCTGCGGGTGACGCTGGGGACGGGGGCGGACAAGGACGCCAAACGCCTCGCGCTGGATGACGGGCTGCTGATTTGCTCGGTGGCGCCCCAAAAGAAGCCGTTCTTGCTGGAGACGGCGCATGCGGTGGCCGAGGTGGTCGGAACAAGTTTCTCGCTGGCTGATAACCGCGTCCAGACCACGCTCGCTGTCGAGGATGGCCGGGTAGACCTGCACCAGAAGGACCAGCGGCTGGAGGTGAGTGCCGGGGAGACGGCCGTGGCGGATGCGGCGGGGATGCGCAAACTCTCGCCTGCGGATGCCTGGATCACGGAACTGCTCGCCCGGGCCGAGGCCGGACCGTGGGATGTGGTGAACATTGGCACGGGGGTATTCTCGGGTGATGTCTGGCGCATGGATGCGCGCGGTGGACCCGCTGATCGGAAGATCTGGAACGTGCCGATGGAATCAAATCATGTTAGCATGGTCAGCTTCCGCGATGGTAAGCGCTGGGCGCGGGGGGTGGTCGTTGGCCGGATGATGATCTTGTCGAACGGTCGGTCTCCGGCGGAACTCGCTGGTGTAGAGATGGCTACGAACATCCAGTGGTACGCTTATAATATCCGTGTGCCCAATGAGCCCGGTAAATGGAAGGCATCCCGGAGAGCCGCCTTGACTCTTACCTTCGGCCTGCTGGAACGAGAAAGCAACACTTGCAACTGGATTCTGGATGCGGCTCAACATCAGGCCGATGTCTGGTATCGCTATGCCGTCTATTTCGATACGGAGACGCCGGATGGATTGAGCAGCCTGATAGCCGTCTGGCCGGAGGGCGCAGCACCCTTGCCAGGATCCGCGTGGCTGTTGAAGTATGAAAAGCGCATCGGCAAGAATCAGGTTGAGATCGGGTTGCTGGCCAAGGGTGTCTTGATGGAGGTGCAGGGGATCAAGTTCGTGCCGCTCGGACCGGATATGCCATTGCCGCCGAAGGAGTTGATGGAGAGGTAGAAGGGGGCAAACGGAGGTCGCCATGAGTTATCGAAACGTGTCGCGCATCGGGTTGGCTCTGGTGGTATTGGGCGTGATGAGCGTGGTGTTCTGGTGGCTTATAGGGGGTGCGCCCGAGGCGAAGGAGAATGGAGGCGTGCCGGTTGCCGCCAGGGAGGCAACAGCGGCGGCGCCGTCGGCCCCGGCGACCCCGGTGTCGAAGGCTGCGTCCGACGCGTCGGACCGGTCTGACACGTCTGACAAAGCCGCAGACGCCACGCGCCCGGCCGCCCTTGCGCCAGCCACCCCCACGACCCCTGCCACCGCCCCGGCACCGGCAGCGATCGCCGCGTCCATCGCGCGCTTCGTTGATGCCTCGCTCCCGGTGGCCCAGCGCATGGCCGAAATCGGCCAACTCGGCCAGCGCGGTGAGGCGGATGCCGTTCAAACCCTGATGAAGCTTGGCGATACCTACACCTACCTGAACTTCGCGGCGGTCGAGGCGCTGGGCAACGTGAAGACGCCGGAAGTGGCCCGCTATCTCGAGGGCAAAACCGGCGATAAGGATCCGAAGATCGTCGTTGCCGCCATGCAGAGCCTGGCCCATGTACAGGGCACGGAGGCCATTCCCGCCATCGCCGCCACGCTGGCCGCCAACCGTCAGCGGCCGGACGGTTTCCAGGACACGGTCTGCGCCGCCGGCGTCCAGGCGCTGGGCGAGATCGGGTCGCCGCTGGCGATTCCGGCGCTGGCGGAGGAGTTCGAGAAGACCGTCGGCAAAACCTTGCAGCACGAGTACGGCTCGCAGGTGGTCGCGGCGTTCAAGGCCATTGGCGATCCGGCGGGCGTGCCGGCGCTTGAGGCCTATGCCCTGCGTCTTCAGACCCAGCGCGACGGGATGGATAAGAATCCCATGGGGCAGCACTATCTGGAAGGAAAGATCAAGGAAGTGCGTGAGGCGATCGCGGCATTAGCCCATTAAGGGTTGAGAACGATGAAGAAGAACAAGAAGGCAAGGATGGCAGTGTGTGTGAGTGTGTGAGTATGTGAGTATGTGGGAGAAGTGACACCCACACACCCACTCACCCACGCACACACCCACACACCCACACACCCACACACTTAAGTTGCGGGAACTGCCCGCATTAGAAAGGGCAACAGAAATGAAGACCCATGGAACAATACGCGCAGTTGTGGCGATTGTGGCATTATTGGCGGGGGGCACCGTGGCGCGGACAGATACTAATCCTGTCTACGCGACACGCATCGCGGCGGTGGCAAACAACTCGTTTCTGGTCAAAGCCGACGGCACGGCCTGGGCGTGTGGCGCCAACAACTATGGCCAGATCGGCGACGGAACCAGCGGCACAAACCGCGTCGTTGCCGTGCAGGTGTCGGGCCTGTCCGGAGTAACCAACATCTCGGCGGGAGCGGTTCACGCGGTTGCCCTGAAGAGTGACGGCAATCTCTGGGCGTGGGGGGGGAACTGGCAGGGTCAGCTCGGCTTCGGCCCCGACGGCAATCTGCATCCCATCCCCGTGCAGGTTTCAGGCATCTCGGACGTGAAGACCATCGCCGTCGGCTATCAGTACAACTTTGCCCTGAAGTCTGATGGTTCGCTCTGGCACTGGGGCGATTATGCCTCGGCGCCCCACCCCACCCCCGCGGACACCGGGATCGCCGGGGTTAGCCAAGTCGCCTGCGGCAATAACACCAAATTTGTCGTTAAGGGTGATGGCACGGTCTGGGGGTGGGGCGTCAACTACT
>JBAXVM010000151.1:0-7150 GCA_037129105.1 bacterium | reverse complement strand
AAAGCCGTCTCTACCCAAATGCAGCGGCAAGTCAATGAATCGCAGATGCGCCCTTATGGGATGGCGTGCAGGGTAGGGCGGGGCCGGCGTCCCATGAGCGAAGTCGAATGGCCGGACCCGCCGCCAGCGGAGGCAAGCCAGCTTGCCTCCGTGTTGAAGGAAAGCGGCGGGTCCGGCGGCCATATTTGTTGCGCTTTGTAGACGTGTTACACGCGAACAAGGCAGACTTATCTTCACGGTTGTCGAAAGCGGATGCGCCAAGTACCATCCTTTGCTGGCTGAGGTCTGGCCGGCCATCCGTGCTCGCGTGTCTTATGTGTCGATTGACTTGTCGCCGCGTCCGGGAGCAGGAATCCAACACGCCGCATAAGGATAATGCAGGATGCTACGTATCGTTTCCATTTCGCGCCGTACGGACGTGCCGGCCTTTTACGGCGACTGGTTCATGCGCCGGGTCGAAGCGGGTTTTGCCGGGTGGGAGAACCCCTTTGGCGGTCAGCGCTATCTTGTGTCACTGCGCCGCGAGGATGTGCTTTGCTTGGCCTTCTGGTCCAAGAACTACCGCCCTTTCCTGCCGCAATTACGGAAACTGAAAGAGCAGGGTTGGCCATGCTTCCTGAACTACACCATCACGGGGTTGCCACCGGTGTTCGAGTGCAACCTTGTGCCCGTAGACGATGCGATCGACAGTCTTAAGGTCTTGTCGTCCCTGTTCTCGCCGGATCACGTCACCTGGCGATACGACCCGGTGGTAGTTTCAGAGCAGACACCTGCCGCGTACCACCTTGAACGGTTTGCATCTATGGCGGCCGCACTGGAGGGGCGTGTCACTCGATGCGCTTTCAGCTTCCCGGTGCGGTATGGCAAGGTTGAACGTAATTTTGCGAATTTCGAACGCGAGAGCGGGTTCCGGATCTTCGACCCATCCGTGAAAGAGCGCCAGAGTCTGGCCGACGGACTAGCCGACATCGCGGCGCGGCACGGGATCGGTCTGTACACCTGCTGCGGCGACATCCTGATCAACGACCGGATCCGGAAGGCACACTGCTTGGACGGCGAGGCGATTTCGCGCATATACTACCATGGAAACTGGAGCGGCGTTACGAAACCGACTCGGAAGGCGTGCGGGTGCACGGAGAGCGTGGACATCGGATGCTACGACACCTGCCCCCACGGTTGCATCTACTGCTACGCCAATATTCACAAGGAACAGGCCGTTGACAGCCATCGAAAGCACGACCCAGACTCTGCTTTTCTCGGTTTCAGCCGGGCAGACGCGGATAAGTTTGTGACGGAGGTTCGTGCGAAAACGAAAGTAGAAGAGAAAGGACTGAGGCAACAGGAACTGGGGCTCTAGGACAGCCACTCTGCCGCATCTCTTTTCTTCGTTTCAGATATTGCCGCCCGCCGAAGTGTCGCGTTGTGGCAGTAGCGCGGGCAGGATGTGGTGAGCAACGTCGAACCACTCGCCCTCGAGCCCAGCGCACGCAAGGCGCATACAAACCTAACGCCACATTCCGCCCTCGGCCCGGGGCGGGCCGGGGCTACTTACCGCCGGCCCCGCCGCCATCACATAACTTCCCCATTACCAAGTTACGTCATCTGGGGGTAGGGACGGCTTTACGCCGTCCATGATCAACCCTTTTGCAGGTACCCGAGGGGAGTGGCGGGTGACAGAAGTGATGGAACAGGAACACGGAGAGACGGCAAGCTGGCGATCCGGGAGAACCGGGCGAACCGCAGATTGGCGAATGTCCAACCGCAGCCCAATCCGGTTTGGACTTCGACGGCTGAACGGGGGGGTGACGCTGACCTTCCGGATCCCGCAAGTCACCCCGGAAGTTCGTCTCGCCAGAATCTTTAAAGGTGAGATGAGTCGCCAAGAGATGCAACAGGCTCTCGGACTCAAAGATGACGGGCATTTTCGTGCCGGTTTCCCCTTGGAAGTTGGGCGTTGAACGTGACAACCGGCAGCCAAGGTAGAGACGGCTTTATGCCGTCTACCGCCGCCGGTTGCCGGTACGGCTGAGGCGAATAACGCCTTCAGCCTTTAGCCTTATTGCCACCTTTCACGGTCCAACCACCATCGTCGCGGTTGCCTGAGTGGCGGCATTCAGCAGAGGGCCGGGGAGTAAGCCGAGCAGTGTGACCAACACAATCAGTGCCACGCCGAGGATGGCGACGCCGCTGTCCAACCGGACGATGGGCCGGTCTTCCGGCGCCGCCATGTACATGACGCGCACCACCGAGAGGTAATAGTAGATCCCGATGGCCGTATTCACGGCAGCCACCACCACCAGCAGCATGAATCCGTTGCGCAGGGCTTCGCTCAGGAGCAGGAATTTACCGATAAAGCCGACAAAGGGCGGGATGCCGGCCATGCCAAACATGCTGGCCGCCAGAAGAAACGCGGCCATGGGGTTGCGCTTGTGCAGGCCGGAGAGATCTTCCACCAACACATTCTCGCCGTCTTTTGACATTTGACAGATCACCAGAAAGGCGACCAGACTCATGGCCAGGAAACCGAAGATGTAGAACATGGCGGCCGCGTAGCCGGCGGCTCGCAGCGTCACCAGGCCGAGCAGGACATAACCGGCATGGGCAATGCTGGAGTAGCCCAGCATGCGCTTGATATCCTTCTGCACCAGCGCGGCGAGGTTGCCGAAAAACATGGAGCCGATCGCCACGACAGACAGCACCAGGCAGAGCAGCTCGCTCGACGGCAGCGCCTGCGCCGGGTTTGCACACAGCAGGAACCGGATCAGTACGGCAATGACACCCACCTTGGGCACGCCGGCAATAAAAGCCGTGGTCTCGTTGGAGGCGCCCTGATACACATCCGGTGCCCAGAGGTGCATGGGGAACGCCGCCAGCTTGAACAGCAGGCCGGCCAGCACAAGCACCATGGCCGCCAGGGCCGCCGGCTCGTGCCACTTCAGCGCCAGCGCGGGGGCGATCTCGTGAAAATAGGTGGAGCCGGTCAGCCCGTACAAATAGCTCATGCCGAACAGCAGAAAGCCGGTGGAGACCACGCCGAACATCACATACTTGGCTGCCGACTCCATCTGGATGCGCAGCCCGGGGCGCTCCCGGCGCAGGGGCACCAGCAGGTACAGGGCGTAGGAGGAGAGCTCCAGGGCCACGAACAGTGTAATCAGCTCGACGGAGCTGACCAGCATTGTCAGCCCCAGTGTCCCCAGGATCAGAAAGAAGAAGAACTCCGGACGGATGCTTTCCCGGATGTCCTTCAGTCGGCCGCCGAACAGGACGACAGCCAGCAGCCCCAGGGCGATGAAGCACTTGAACAGCTGCGAGAACAGATCCACGCGGTACGCCTGATAGAACAGGGTTCCCGACCCGGAGAGCGAGGCGAGGCAGAGCCCTAGATTGACCATCGCCGTAAGGGCCGTCGCCAGAGCCGCCAGGCGGCCACGGTTGGTGCCGAGGCTGATGGCGAAGACCACCAGGCTGCCCACAATCAGCGCCAGCTCCGGCGCAAATAACAGATCGTTCATGTACCGTGCGTCCCTTTCACAAGGCGTTTGTTACTCATGGGTGGTGGCCCGGGCGCTCCGCGCACGGGCATGCGCCTATCCTGCCACGGAAACGGCCGCTTGCCCGTGCGCGGAGCGCCCGGGCCACCCTGGCTGCCAACACAGATTTGAGACCGGCATTTTCATCGCCCTATCCCCGCACTAAACTGCTCCACCAAATGCTTCACGCTGGCATCCATCACGTTCAAGAAGGGGCCCGGCGCAAAGCCGATCCATAGCACCAGTGCCACCAGCGGCGCCAGCGTGAGGATTTCGCGCATGTTCAGGTCCTTCAGATAGCTGGTGTCCGGGTTGTTGGTTCCGCCCCAGATGATGCGCTGCAGCATGCGCAGCATGTAGGCCGCGCCTAAGACCACACCCGGAATGGCCAGCAGGCCCAGGATCTTGGAATACGCAAAGCCGCCGACCAGCACCAGAAACTCACCGACAAAGCTGTTCGTGCCGGGGAAGGCCAGCGAAGAGAGACCGAATACCGTGAGCGCCGTTACATAGATTGGCATGACCTTGCCGATGCCGGTGGCCTTGGCCAGTTCGCGACTGTGCGTGCGCTCATAAATCATCCCCACGCAGAGGAACAGGGCGCCGGTGGTGATGCCGTGGTTGATCATCTGCAGGATGGCGCCGTTGATGCCGTTGACGTTCAGGACAAAGATGCCCAGCGTGACAAAGCCCATGTGGGCCACGCTGGAATATGCCACCAGACGCTTCATGTCGCTCTGCGCCAGCGCCGTGAGGCCGCCATACACAATGCCGGCAAGGGAGAGCGCCAGCACATACGGGCCAAAGGCCTGCACGCCGAGGGGCGTCATGGGGAGGCAGAACCGCAGGAACCCGTAGCCGCCCATCTTGAGCAGCACGCTGGCCAGCAGTACGCTGCCGGCCGTGGGCGCCTCCACGTGTGCAGCCGGCAACCACGTGTGGAACGGGAACATTGGCACCTTGATGGCAAACGCCGCAAAGAAGGCCAGGAAGACCCAGCATTGCAGCGTTGCCGAATATGGCTGGCTCATCAACTCCGGAATCGAGAAGGTGTGCGTGGGGCTGTGGAGATAGAGCGCGATCATGGCCACAGGCAGCAGCACCGAACCGGCCAGCGTATACAGGAAGAACTTCACGGAGGCATAGATCTTGCGGGGACCACCCCAGATGCCGATCAGGAGGAACATCGGAATCAGCATGGCCTCCCAGAAGATGTAGAACAGCACGAAGTCCAGCGCCAGGAACACACCCAGCATGGCGGTCTCCATGACCAGGATGCAGACCATGAACTCCTTGACGCGGGTGCTGATCGCCTGCCAGGAGCAGAGGATGCACAGCGGCGTCAGGAAGGTCGTCATCAGGACCAGCAGCAGGCTGATCCCATCCACGCCCAGCGCGTAGTTGATATTGAACGACGGGATCCAGGGGAGCTTTTCGAGAAACTGGTAGTTGGCGGTGGAGGCGTCAAACCCGGTGTACAAGGGTATGGAGCAGATGGCTGTCAGGAGGGTTACAGCCAGCGTCCAGATCTTGACGCCCCGGTCGCTGCGCAGCAACGGCAGCGCCATCAATCCGGCCAGCGGCAGGAAAGTCAGCACACTCAAAATCGGCCAAGAGCCGGTATGAAACCAGGACAACATGTCGTACCTCGTTACTGTCAGGTGGCAGGTGGCAGGTTTCAGTGTTCAGGTTTCAGTGTTCAGAATAGAAGACGAGCCATGCGTTTTCGCAACTCAAATTCTGAACCCTGACCTCCGACCTCTGACCTCCGACCTCTGACCTCTGACATCTGAAACCTGCCCCCTGAACCCTGACACCTACTTCGCCATCGCCACAGACACCGCATACGCCAGCAGCATTACGGCCACCACGACCACGGCGCTGAACAGATTGAACTGCAGGCTGCGCGTCTGCATGTGCCGCACGCGGTCGCCGGCCGCGCGCACGTTCAGCGCCAGGCCATCCACCACGCCGTCAATCACCCGGCCGTCAAACCAGGCCGAGAACTGCGCCGTGAGCATCAGCCACGACAGGCCGCAGAACCGGTAGACTTCGCCAACCCAGGTATCCACGGCCTGTACCGGCCGCCGCGCAAACCACTGCACCGCGCGACCGCCCATCCGGTAGAACCAGTCCATGTCCAGGCTGATCGTGGGGTCCGGGATCAGCTTCTTCAGGAAGAGGAAGAATCCGAGCGCCGTGAAGAGCAGGATCTGCAGCGTTTCCGACACATGATAGGCCGTGTAGGGGTGATATTCGACCGGGTTGGGGAGCATGTTGTACAAGTACGGCGTGTAGCAGCCGATTAAGATGCACAGGAAGGCCATCAGCGCCATGGCCACGCACATGTTCCAGGGCGGATCCTTGGCGCGCGCCCAGGTTTCCGGACTGCAGTTGTTCTTGCCGAACCAGATGAAGTACGGAACCTTCAGGCCGGTATGCAGGAATGTACCGGCCGAAGCCAGCATCAGCAGGAAGGCGGCTTGCGTGTGATGATCCTCGAAGCCGGCGGCCACGATCATGGATTTGCTGACAAAGCCGCTGAAGAGCGGAAACGCCGAGATCGACAGGCCGCCAATCAGCGTGAAGAGAAAGGCCAGCGGCATCTTCTTGTAGAGCCCGCCCAGTTCGGTGAACTTGCTCGTGCCGGCCATCATCAGCACGGAGCCGGTTCCCATGAAGAGCAGCCCCTTGTAGAGGATGTGCGCAAAGGCGTGAGCGCAGACGCCGTTGATGGCCATCTCCGTGCCCAGTCCCACACCTGCCACCATGTAGCCGACCTGGCTGATGATGTGGTAGGCCAGCAGGCGCCGCGCATCGTTCTCCAGCACAGCGTACACCACGCCGTAGATGGCCATGATCACGCCCAGCGCGATCAGGATCTCCGTGCCCGCAAAACCGCGGCAGAGGGCGTAGACTGCAGTCTTGGTCGTGAAGGCGCACATGAAGACCGAACCCGTAACCGTGGCCGAGCTGTAGGCATCCGGCAGCCAGGCGTGCAGCGGCGGGACCGCGGCGTTGAGGAGGAAGCCGAGCAGGATCAGCCAGGAGGAGAGGTCCAGTTTATCCACATCCAGCAGGTTGAAGGTCAGGTCGCCGCCCGTGGCCTGGTACCGGAGCATGATCCCGCCCAGCAGCAGCAGGCCGCCGGCAATGTGCACCATCAGGTAGCGGTACCCGGCGTTCAGCGACTGGGGCGTGCGGCTCAGCCAGATCAGGAACACGGACGCAAAGGCCATGAGTTCCCAGAACAGGAAGAGCGTCAGGTAGTCGCCGGCGTAGATCACGCCCAGCGAACCGGCCACGTAGCACCAGGCGGCCGAGTGTTGTCCCACATCCTTGACGTGCAAGGCGTAGAGGCTGCCGAGCACGCACATGAGCGCCATGATGTAGCCGAACACCTGGCTCAGCCGGTCCACGCGGCCGAACGTCAGCGTCCAGTCCAGAAAGCGCACCACGCCATGCGTGGTGCCGACGTCCAAGCTGGCGACCCGCGCAAACACCAGCAGCGGTACGGCCAGAAGCAGAACCGAGCGCGCACGACCCCGCACGAGGGGCATGAGCAGTGCGCCCAGAAGTAGAATCGCCGCCGGATGGATCCAGATGTCTGTCATAGG
>JBAXVM010000150.1:0-7167 GCA_037129105.1 bacterium | reverse complement strand
TGCCGGTGTCCATCCAGACCTGTGCCGACCAGCTCTGCGATCCACCGGCCTGGTACGTATTCATCAAGATAAAATACTGTGTGCCGGCGAAAGTCGTGGGGATGAACTGCCAGGCCGTATAAATCCATTTCCCGGAGGTGGCAAAGGTGTACTCTTGAACCAGATCACTGTTGCCGGCGATTGCCACGGATTTCGTGCCCGTGTGGGCGGGCGTGGCGGCTACCAGTGCACCGGCAGCGGCGACATTATCCCACCCCTTCCAGCCACCCTGCCCGTGCATCTGGCTGCCGGCGGCGTATGTTTCAAAGGAATCGGACCAGGAGGTGGCGGCGGTGGCGGTCAGCGGCGCGAACGCGGCCAGCAGGCCAGTCGCCAGCAGCACGCCAGCAGCCCAAGGGGCAGACCGCGCCGAGCATCTTGCGACACGCACCGCGCCTTGTCGCCGAATATCCATGTCAGACGTTTTTTGGCAGTTTCCAAACCACCTTAGCCAAGTATTTATTTTCTGGTACATGCGATTAACCTCCAGGACATCCGACTACTCTTGCTCCAAAACACCAGTGTTTCATGCATTCACTGACGCGAAATTCGCGAAGGTCGAAAAAGCGTACAGATCGATTTACCCCTTCGCGATCCCGATTCGTTCATTTCGATGCGTGTTAGTATCGCATACGAGCGCTTAGCTGGCTATCGCCTAAATAGGTGAGTTTTGAATATTTTTTAGGCGGTGACCCATTATCGGGACAGACCTGCCCCATCGCGATTTCTTTTGCGCTGCCCGCCCGCGGAGCCCTTCGGCCACGAGCTCAGGGCCGAGTGGCGGCCGGGCTACCTTGCGGGTGGTTTCTGGTCGGGCGGCAACGCCTGGGCGGCGGTGGTCGGCGGCAAATCGTTACCTCCGCCCTTAGAGCACTCCCGTGGCACGTGTAGCGGTCACCCGGCGCTCACGCGCGCCATCGCCACACTCCTGTGCCAGCGTGCGCAACTTAACCAGCGGGCTGCCAGCACGGTTGCTGCGGCCAAGGCCGGCGGGGTGGTCGGGGCATTGCTGATCGGAGCCATCGAGGAGTATTTGCAAGGGACTACAAAGGGGTGCAAGCGCGACGACTATTTTAGATAAACAGATGAAAGGTCTGTTCGCTGTAGCCGCATCGGCAGCCGAAACTTGATCACCACCCATGCAGCTGTAGTGCAACCGGAAGAGGGCTAGGAACCTGTCGGCAGAAGGCACCAGAATGATCCAGGGCCTAAATCCGACAGGTTCCTAGCAGCCTGGTCGGCAGACGGCTGGTGACTCCAGAGAACTAAGTCCGACAGGCTGCTAGCGATCCGCATCCTTTGCTTCCGGGTTCGCCTCCGCGGGCGCAATGAATTCGATTCGATCAATGAATTCTCTACCGATAATCCATTCGTTATCCGGGCTATGCGGCCTTTGCTTGGCGACCCCGATGCCACGCATCGCAAACCATTCATAGAAACGCTCCGAGCCAAACCCGCCAGCTACAGCGGGGACGCTCGCGTCCCGAAGACGCAGTTCCAACTCGCCCTTGATCTCCTGTTTGACCACGCCGTGCTTGTCCGTGCGCGTGTATCGATACGCCTGGCCGTCAATCAGCATGTCCACGGAAACGACCCCGCCATCCTTGGTGGTGATCCGGATGTTCTTGAATCCGATGGTCGAGCGCGGCAACGGCAGCCATTGGAAGTCCACACTCGCAAATGTGGCCAGCGGTAACGAAATCCAGTGTATCGCCTGCGTCGGTTGCCGGGTCAAGATGCGAAAGGTTAGATCCGTCGGACACTGGGGCGCCAGGGTCAGATCGGAAGACGAGCCCCGGGAGATCGTGTAATACGGCAACACATCATCAAGCTCGATCTGCAGCTTGTTGCTGTTGGTCGCGTAGTTGTCCCGGTAGAACAGCTGCGCGGAAAGATGTGGCGCGTCCTCACATCGTGCAGAATCCGCGATGATGGTCATCAACGCGAAGGCGACGATGAAAGAGGCAAATGTCACCTTCATTGAATCTCTCCTATCCCAACAACACCGGCATGCGGTAATGCTCCGGCCCTTTCAGGATCAATTTCCGGGGCACTCCGAGCCGCTCAATTTGCAGAAAAATCCCCCATGCGGCGCCGTGGTTGGTGCCCAGGGCCACGATGATCTCGTGCTCGCCGGCCGCAGCGCGAAACCGTTCGATCCGCTTCTCGCCCGACGCGGGATTTGTACCGTTGGGGTCGTGCAGCAGGAAGTCGCCGTCCACCCAGGCCTTGACCGGGCCGTCGTATCCCAGCAGCAATGCCAGCCGCATCTCCTCGGCGCAGGCAAACCGGCAGGCATAAAACACGACCGCATCCTTTCCGTTGCAATGCATAATTTCCGCATGCAGGTTACAGAAAGGATCGCCAAATGTCCGGGGCGTCATCTGCAACACGTCAAGCCGCTCCGGGCAATCCAGCGTATCCAGACGGCCGGCAGACGGCTGGAATGCGCTCACACGCAGGCTGCGAATATGCGGCGAGATCGCGCGCGGCGGGCAGACGGCTACCGGGCCAAATACGGGGAGCGATCGCCCGGCCGCGTCCACGATGTTGCAATACGGATCCATGCCATGACCATAATGCAGGGACGCAGCCGCCATGTCAGACGTGGGCAGGCCCGTGCGAATCCGCGCGCGCGGTCCGTCCAGCACGACATCAAAGGGGTGAAACAATCCCTGCGGCATCGCGAGGGCAAACCCGCTCGGCCGCGAACCGGCGGTCAGCCGCGTGGCCACGTTGGCAAACTCGGCCACGACCACGGCTGCGCCGCGCTCCTTCTCCAGGGTGATTTTCTGCAGCGCGATCGGCGGCAATCCAGCCCGACGCCCGGCGCGCAGCACCTGCATGGCCTGGGCCAGACGCCGGCCCAGCACCAGGTGGCCCTGTCCGCCAATGTGGATGCCGTCGTCCAGCGGCAGATCGATGGCAGGCACCACGGTCAGGTTGGCAATGCGGGACGGCAGCAGACGCTGCTGTTCCTGAATCGAATTCCACACGGCCGCGGGTTCCGTCCACCACGCCCCCAGCACCCGCGCAATCTGCACGATGGCCACAGGCAGCGACCGGTCCTGCGCATCCCGCCGCAGCGCGGCAATCAGCTTCTGCATGCGCGCCGTATAGAGCGGCGCCGCGGCCACGCCCGCATCGCTCTCGCCCTGATACCAAATCATGCCGGCCACGCGGCCGCCATTCTTCCGCAGGCGGCGCACAAGAGCGCCGTACAGGCTCTTGCCGCCCTCATCGCGTCGCGTCGGATCCCAATGCGTCATGGATGTGCCGCCATGCGCGCAGGCAATCAGCCCCTGGGGCACGCCGGTCAGGCGCCGCAATTCCTGGCCGAACATGGGGCCGGGACACGCACCGAAATCCGCATCCGCCTTGCCGGGTCGCCCGCCGCTGAGGTCCACATGCACCGCATCCACGCAGTCCCACATGTTATGAATCGGGTCCTGCGCCACGGCCCAGCGATCATCCATGTAGAACGCGCGCACCTGCGGATCGCACGACAGCCGCGGCTTCGGCAGCACACCGCACCCCTGCATGTTGGATTGTCCGCCAAGCAGCCAGACGTCGCCAACCAGCACATCCCGGACCACGTGAGTTGCGTCGCCCACCCGGAGTTCAATGTCATACGGGCCACCCGTGGGCACACCCCGGAGAACGCCCTGCATCCGGCCACGTGTGACCCGGCCGGCCTTTACGTTTGCCAGCTTCCTGACCACGACCTTCCCGCGCCGCACCGTGGCCCTGATTTCCCCGTTGGCGCTGCACTGTCCGGCAAAAACTGCGTCACACCCGTTCGTCCGGGTGCGCTGCAAAACCATATGGTCGAAAAGGCCAATCTCAAGTTGCATGACGTTTGTTGGCATACCCATTTCTCCGTTGCGTAAAACAAATCCGTGATTCGCGCTGAATCATCGCTCTTTTGCATGCACACTCCAAGTACAAACCGTTCGGCCGAACACGTTGGGGTGCATCCATGTTTCGTTGACTTGCCTTGGGTAGAGACGGCTTTATGCCGTCAACTCGCAAAAGGTCTGATAATGGACGGCGTAAAGCCGTCCCTACGGTTTGTGCTTGGCGTACGCTTTAGAAAGAGAGATGATTTAACTCGAACTACGGGTTGCCTCGCTCGGTTTCCTCCGTTGCCTCCGGTTCAAACAACTTGTTTTTTGTAGTGGTGTCCCGTTTGTAAGGTGCTACCAGCGGGTGCGCAGCCCCCGCTGTACAGAGGAGAGGTGCATATGAGCTCGAACAGCATAAATCTGATGATGCTCAACATGTCGTTCGGCACGCTGCCGCCGCCGTTTATCGAAGCCAAACCGACGTGCGGCTTTATCCTCGGCTCGGGCTGGAGTCAGGCCTTATCCGGGGAAGGGCTGCTGGCACGTGTCGGGTACGGCCGCATTGCCGGCCTTGGCCCCGGCACGGTGGTCGGTCATGCCGGTGAACTGCGCCTGATCCGGCGCCATGGCATCACCGCAGTTGCGTTCTGCGGACGCCGCCACTGGTACGAGGGTGAAGGGTGGACCCCCGTGGTGCTGCCGGTGGAATTACTGCGGCGGCTCGGCGTACGCGACGTGCTGCTAACCAATGCCGCCGGCGGCATTCATCCCAACCTAAGCCCGGGCAACTTTCTGCTGATCAAGGACCACATCAACACCGTCGGCATCAATCCGCTGCAAGGCCCCGTAGTTCCTGGATGGGGCACACGCTTCCCTGACCAATCACAGGTTTACCACCCCTTGCTGCGCAACCTGTTGCAGGCGGCGGCCCAGGATGCCTGCGTTTCCCTTGCCGAAGGTGTTTACGCCTTCACGGCCGGCCCAACGTATGAGACGCCCGCCGAAATCCGGAGCTATGCGGCCATGGGCGCGCATGCCGTCGGCATGTCCACGGTCCCGGAGGCGATGGTCGCCAATGCCGCCGGCCTGCGCGTCGCCGCGGTGAGTTGCATTTCAAACATGGCGGCCGGCATCCAAGGCCCCCCGCTGGAGCATGCCGACGTTTTGTCCGAGACCCGAAAGGTCATGCCGCAAATGGCTGGCCTGCTGGACGCGTTTCTAAAAAGACTGGCCGAAGCGCGATAAGCTCGCGGTTCGAATTTGGAACGCAGGAAAGCGGAATAATAACTGGGTGTAGCGTCCCGTCCCACATCCCATGGCCTTAGAGCCTATCCGAAAACCCTACCTCGCGCATTTTCTTACGGACGCCCCGGAGGTGCGTCCCTACCGATTCTGCGGCAATTGCAGTGGTAGGGCGGAGGCGGCGTCCACCACGAAGATTCCCGCGCAAATCCTGTTGCAACCCTTGCTCGGCTCGCGTACTCTTTTGCGCACGGGACTAATGGAACACCCCGGAAGGATGATTATCGCATGTTTACAGGCACTTTTACCGCACTTGTCACCCCCTTCAACCGTGACGGCGGCGTGGATTTCGGATGTTTGCGCGCGTTGATCGAACGGCAAGTTGCCGGCGGCGTGGACGGCATCGTGCCGGTCGGCACAACCGGGGAATCGCCCACGCTGGACGTGGCAGAGCATATCGAAGTCATCCGCGTCAGTGTCGAGGCCAGCCGCGGCCGCCTGCAGGTCATTGCTGGCACAGGGGCCAATTCCACGAGCGAAGCCATTGACCTCACCCGACGGATCCTCGACCTGGGCTGCCATGCCACGCTGCAAGTGACACCCTATTACAACAAGCCCAGTCCGGAAGGGCTCTTCCGTCATTTCAGCGCCGTGGCCGACCTCGGCCTGCCGGTCGTGCTCTATAACGTGCCCGGGCGCTGCAGTCGCGACATTCCGGTGGAGACCATCGCGCGCCTGGCGAAACATCCGAAAATCGCAGCCGTGAAGGAAGCTGGCGGCAGCGTCGAACGCGTCAGCGCCATACGCGATGCCTGCGCTTTACCCGTGCTGTCCGGCGATGACGCGCTGACCGTGCCGATGATCAGCATTGGCGCGCAGGGCGTCATCATCGTGGCTTCCAACGTGGCGCCACGCGAGGTCTCCGACATGGTGCGCCTCGCGATGCACAACGACCTCGCGGCGGCCCGGCAGGCGCATCAGCGACTCTATCCACTGTTCCGCGACCTTTTCCTCGACACCAACCCGGTCCCTGTCAAGGCCGCCTTGGCGATGATGGGTAAAATCGAGGAAAGCTACCGGCTGCCGCTTTGCGAAATATCCGAAACCGTACGCACACAATTGCGCAAAACGCTGACGTCACTGGGGATGCTGAAACATGATTAGCCTTGCCATATTGGGCGCGGCCGGACGCATGGGCCAGGAACTTATCCGCTGTGCGGCACGCCTGCCGGACATGCAGCTCGTCGAAGCGATCGAAAGCGAAGGACACGCGGCGCTCGGACAGGATGCCGGCATCACGGCAGGTTCCGGCGCTCTGCATCAGATAACCCTCACGACGGGTCCTGCCAAGGAGGCATCGGTCGTCATCGACTTTACGTTCCACGAGGCTGTGCCGGCGAACCTCACCGCCGCCGTGGCAGCCCAGCAAGCCGTTGTGCTCGGCACCACCGGCCTCACGGAGCAGGAACAGGCAGCCGTCCACGCCGCCGCCGCCCGGATCCCCATTGTCTGGGCCGCCAACATGAGCCTCGGCGTCAATGTCCTGCTGGACCTCGTGCGGCGCGCCGCCACGATTCTCGGCCCGGAATACGATGCCGAGATTGTCGAAATGCACCATCACTTCAAGAAGGATGCACCCAGCGGCACCGCGCTGGCGCTGGGTAATGCACTGGCAGCGGGACGCGGCGTGGAGCTGCGCGACGTCATCTGCCACGGACGCGAGGGCATCGTGGGCGCTCGGCCGCGCGGCCAGATCGGCATGCACGCCCTGCGCGGCGGCGATGTCGTGGGCGACCATACCGTGCTGTTTGCCGGCGATGGCGAACGGATCGAACTGATCCACCGCGCCAGCAACCGCGAAGCCTTTGCCATGGGCGCACTCCACGCCGCCCGCTGGATCCACGGCAAACAACCCGGCCTGTACAACATGCGGAATGTGCTGGGGCTGGACTAGGAACCTGTCGGAAATAGGCCTTGGATCGTTCAGGTGCCTTCTGCCGACAGGTTCCTAGTTGTGCAACCCGCGGATAGCGGGTTGCGA